>JBMNCO010000047.1:0-78140 GCA_049366815.1 Desulfatiglandales bacterium
CCTCTACTGGAGGATGGATTTCTAGGATCAGCTGCCTAGAAAAGGACAAGGCGGGTCCGAGATATCCTTTTCTGATCCGTTAAAATAGGGGCAAGCCCGGTCTTTATCGATGATTGAGATGAACCAGGATGCATGCTTCTACATCAAAGATGCAGAACGGTTTTGATTGATGGTATGATATAATACATATCAGAATTACTGAGGATGCAGGATGTAAAGTCAACATCAGCGTTGCTTGTTGTCAAAAGCGGAAGGAGGGAGGCCTGCGTCTTATGAATAACTTTTTCATCCGGTCGTATGGGCACTTTTTATTTAACCTTCAGCTTTCACCAGAAAGGAGGGCGTCATGAGATTCAGTGCAAGAAATGTGTACCGGGGAAAGGTCAAGTCTCTACATAAGGGGCCGATTACCACTGAGGTAACGATCGAAATGCCGGAGGGCATGGAAATAGTCGCCACAATAACAACCACGTCTGCGGAAAATCTGGGACTTGAAGAAGGGGTCGAAGCAACTGCCTTGGTCAAGGCGAGCCAAGTGGTTCTCATGACAGAGCTTGATAGAGTAGTCTGATGGCATCGTAAGTTTTCATAAATACATCATCCTTGGTCTTATATCAATCTGAACCCGGGCGGGATGGAATCTTCCGTGATATCATCCCCTGTCCCTTCCGCAGGCCTATCACAGAGTGCGGCACACGCCGCACCGCTCGCACTCACCCACCCGGCAGACATCAGACTCCTTACCCTTCAAGGCGAGTTTGTATTCCGTGACGAGGTGTTCCTTGTGAATGCCATGGTCAATGAAATCCCAGGGCAGGATTTCATCCAGCCCCTTTGGGCGATAGACGAAAAAGTCCGGATTCAGTTCCGAAAACCGGAAGGCCTTTTGCCAATCGCCGCCCTTTTCGTGGACTCTGACCAGGATTTTCCCCACACGCCTGTCTCCCATGGAAAGCAGGGTCTGCACATAGGCCCATTTCGGCACATCAAAGCTTACGGTTACGCCCCCTTCCCTTCCCACGGCCCTTCTCAGCCGCTTCTGCTTCTCCTTCAGGATTGAGACCTGCTCCATGGGGAACCACTGAAATGGGGTCGAGGCCTTGGGGATGAAGCAGTTTACACTCAGGTGAATCTTTCCGATTCTCCCCCGTGTGCTCGATTCTTTGATCACATGGTGCCGGATGGTTTTGACCAGTTCCAGGATCTCTTCCACGTCCTCAGGGGTCTCTGTCGGGAGGCCTACCATGAAATAGAGCCGAAGACCGAAGGTGCCGATCCGGGCGATCAGTCGCACCGCTTCGATGATCTGGTCTCTGGTCAGGTGTTTATTGATTGTCCGCCTAAGCCTTTCGCTCCCGGCCTCGGGTGCGATGGCCAGGGTCTTCTGGCCTGCCCTTTTGAGGTTCTCAACAAGCTCCGGGGTCAAGGAATCGGCCCTCAGGGAAGAGACGGAGAAGGTGCCGCCCCTTTCCAATATGGTCCCGGTAAGCCTTTCGATACCGGGTGTGTCCGATACAGCGGCGCTTATGAGTCCAAGGCGCGGGCACGTTTCCGTCACTTCCTCTATGCATGAAAGAAGCCGGTCCTCAGGGTGAACCCTCGGAGGTCTGTAGGCGTAGCCCGCGGCGCAGAAACGGCAGGACCGTCCGCAGCCTCTGCCTAATTCCACCAGCACTCTGTCACCGAAGGCGGTTTCAGGTGTCAGGATCGTGGATTTTGCGATGGGGAAATCCGGACCCCGCTGGCAGGCCGCTTGGACCTTTTCCGGAATCCAACTTTCCTTGGGCACCCTGAATTGAATGGTGCCGTCCCTGTGGTATTGCAGGTCGTAGAGGGAGGGGACATAGACCGAAGGAACAAGCCGCGCCAGCGTTTTCAGCAGTTCGTTCCGGCCCAGGCTGTGTGTTCGTATATCCGAAAGGACATCCAGGAGGGTGTCCAGAACGGGTTCCGCTTCTCCGAGAAGAAAAAAATCCATGAACAGGGCAAGAGGTTCGGGATTAAGGAAGGTCGTGACCCCACCGGCCATGACAACGGGATGGGAGGCATTCCGCTCTTCCTGAAGAACGGGGATCTTTCCTAATTCGAGGATTTTTAGGACATTGGGGAAGTCGTTTTCAAAGGGGAGGGAAAAGGCTATAACATCGAATCTCTGAAGAGGAGAAAGGGACTCAACGGAAACGAGACCCTTTCCCCCTTCAGGACGGAGGGAATCCCCTTTTTTCTCAGGCAAAAAGACGCGTTCTGCAACGATGTCGCTCTTCTTGTTCAGAAGGGCATAGAGGAGCTGATAGCCCAGGTTGGACATAGCGGTGCGATAAACGTTGGGGTACACGAGGGCAATGGAGGTCTTGCCGCCCCAGTCTTTCTTTATCGCCCCCCTCTCCCTGCTTCCTTCAGCTCCATGGGGGGGATTATCGCGATCAGCCATATCTCAATAAACAGGGAAGGGTTCCATCAATCGGCCTTCGCCCTGAGAAACGTCGGATAGTCCAGATTGTCCTTGAACAATCCGCGCTTCAAAAAGCCCCTTTTCCCGTTAGTCATCCTCCCTTGATCTTCCGCGGGTTCTTCCGCTTCAAGCCGCGACCTCTGAAAGGTTGGGACATCCAGGGGATCCATGGCCTCACTTTTTACCCGCACGCTCCAGGGTTCTTCCGCCTCCTGGGGCGTAATATCCCGCAATCTGACGACCTTTTCGCGACGCTCCTTATCGATGCCGGTGGCGATGACCGTTATCTGAATTTCGTCACCCAGATTGTCATCAAAAACGACACCCCAGAAGATATCCGCCTCTTCCGCAACTTCTCCCCTGATATAAGTGGAGGCCTCATCGATTTCATCCATCGTCATCGTAGAGGGGCCGGTGATATTCATGAGTAGACCCTTGGCCCCGTTGATGGAGATGTCTTCCAGAAGCGGGCTGTTGACCGCTTCTTTTGCCGCATCAACGGCCCTGTTCTCCCCGCCCGCCTTGCCGGTTCCCATAATGGCCGTTCCCATCTCCTGCATGACCCTTTTCACGTCGGCAAAATCGAGGTTGATGAACCCGCTGCTCATGATCAGGTCAGAGATGCCCTTCACTGCATGCAGCAGGACATCGTCCGCCCGCACGATGAGTTCCTTGAAGGTCGAATTCTTATTCCCAATGGCCTTGAGGCGTTCATTCGGGATGATGATCAGGGTATCGACTTCCGTCTTCAGTCTTTCTATGCCCTCCAGGGCACGAGTCATTCTTCGGTCCCCTTCAAATTTGAAAGGTTTGGTCACCACGGCCACAGTGAGCGCACCGCTCTCCCGGCACTCGTGGGCCACAACCGAGGAGGCCCCGGTACCGGTTCCGCCACCCATTCCTGCCGTAATGAACACCATGTCGGCACCGCTCACTGCATCTTTGATCTCCTCGATGGTCTCTTCAGCAGCCTGACGACCGATTTCCGGGTCGGCCCCGGCGCCAAGCCCCTTCGTCACCGTTGCGCCCAGTTGGATTCTTCGAGTGCAACTGGAGCGCTCAAGATCCTGACTGTCCGTGTTGGCCACCATAAAGTCGACCCCTTTGAGCTTGGCCGCGATCATATTGTTGATTGCATTGCCTCCACCACCCCCTACGCCGATGACCTTGATTTTTGCATTGTACCTTTCTCTTTCTTCCACGAATTCAAACTGCATGAGCGTTCCCTCCTTTCTCAAGTTCGCCCTTTTGCCTTGTCCACTTTGACTCCCCGATTGAGCCCTCCCCCGGGATCAGCGGCGTCAGGCTGCGTGCCATCTAATCCGGGTGCCGTCCCGCCGGTTATCCTCCCCGCAAGACCGCAAAAACACTAAGAACCCTTTTTTCTACTTTTCCCAAAATGTTGTGGAAAATACATGGGCCGTATTTTCATGGCCGAAGCCTGACCTTTTTCTTTCTTTCAGAGTTGAATGCATGGTGCGATAACAGCCCCCTCCATCATTCTCTTAGATCACTTCCTTGAACCACCTCTTCATCCTTTCCATGACTCGGGTAAAAATGTTGTTATCTCTGATCCTGAACTTCTTGGTCTCCTTGGTCCGTTTGGCCCCATAGAGAACAAGCCCCACCGCTGTTGCGTACATAGGTTTGTTGACCACCTCCACCAGGCCGCTGATTCCCTGTGGATACCCCCTTCTCGACGGGGCGTTGAAGATTTGTTCCGCAATCTCCGGAATTCCGGGCAATTCCGCCGAACCTCCGGTCACCACTACACCTGAATTGATGACATTCTCAAATCCCGAACGAACCAGTTCGTTGTAAGTGAGGTTAAATATTTCTTCCAGCCTGGGTTCCAGAATCTCTCCCAGGATCTGACGCGACATGACCCTTGGTTTTCTTCCCCCGACGCCTGGGACCTCAATGGTTTCATCCTTTCCGATGAGAGAAGAAAGAGCACATCCATATTTGATCTTGATCTTCTCTGCTTCTATCCGCGGTGTCCTCAGTCCAATGGAGATGTCATAGGTCAGATTGTCCCCTCCAAGGGCCAGCACCGAGGTCTGTTGAATGGTCCCCCGTGCAAATACCGCCATATCCGTCGTACCGCCGCCGAAGTCGATCAGGGCCACCCCCAGATTCCTCTCCTCCTCGGAAAGCACGGCCTCGCTGGAGGCCAGGGATTCGAGCACGATGTCGCAAACGTCCAGCCCGGCCCGGTTGCAGCATTTGATGATATTCTGGGCGGAAGTCACGGCGCCCGTGACGATATGAATTTTTGCCTCCAACCGCACCCCGGCCATGCCGAGCGGATCGCTGATGGCATCCTGCTCATCCACAATGAATTCCTGGGTCAGGACGTGGATCACTTCCCTGTCCATGGGAATAGCCACAGCACTGGCCGCTTCGATCACCCTGTCGATATCCTTCTTTGTGACCTCCCTCTCTTTGAGCGCAATGACCCCGTGGCTGTTGAACCCCTTGATGTGCCCCCCGGCGACACCCGCATATACGGAGCCGATTTCACATCCGGCCATGGTCTCTGCTTCCTCAACGGCCTCCTTGATGGAATGAACCGTCCTTTCTATGTTGATCACCGCGCCCTTCCGCAGACCATCGGAAGGGTGCGTCCCAATGCCGATTATCTCGATGGTATCGGCCCGAATTTCCCCCACCACAGCGCAGATCTTGGTCGTTCCGATATCCAAACCCACAATGATGTCACCAGCCATAGCCCCGTTTCCTCTTGATGACTGAAAGATTCAGCCCCTTTTCATCGCAATAACCGCAGCGTCCTGATAGTCCAGGTTGATGCCTCTGACCATGGGGATGCGCCCAGAATCCTTAAGATGTCTTACCAGTGTCTTGAGATCGGCCATTTTCTGATTCAGTTCGTTTGCCCTGCATTTGATCTGGAATGGAAGAGAACAGAAATAGATGGAAATATCGCCGTTCTCTTTGACGTGGATTTCCGAAAGCTCCCGCAGGGACCAGGGTGTTTTCTCCCCCTGCAGAGTGCTCAAGACCTCAACGGCGTAGGATAATCGCTCCTGACTGTCCCTCTGCTCAAGATCGACGCCGGTGATAATGGGATAGTCCAGATCTCCTGCCTCATCTACTTCTGTAAAGATTTCCCCCCATCGATTCATGTAGTAAAGCTGACCGGCGGCAACCAGCGCCAGGGCCTGTTCCTTTTCAACATCGATGATCAGCCTGTCAGGCAATCGCCTTTCCAGGCCGGCCCTCCTGATCCAGGGTCTTTTTTCAATGATCTCTTTGAGCTCATGCAGGTTGAGAGACAGCAAGTTTGACTCCTTATTCAGACCGGCCGATGCCAGGAGTTCTTCTTGTTCTTCCTCCTCAAGGCCCGTTATCGTAATCTGGTCCAAACGAAAATAATCGGCATTTAAAAGGCATTCATAGGCATATACGAAAATGAGACTGATCATGCCAAGCCCGATCACGACACACAGGAATTTGGCCAGGCAAATCCCTGCGGCGGACAGGATCTTCCGGAGACCCAGCAGGGCGCTTTCTTTCTTCTTCCGGGTCGATTGCTGTTTTCGGCCCTTTTGATCCTTTATGGAAGATCCTCTATAGAGTTTCATCTTTGGACCTCCTGCCCCACAATTCTGATTTCCGGTTCAAGGTCCACGCCGGTCTGCTCTTTAACCGCCCTTTGGGCCATCTCCATCAGGGCCAGGATATCCGATGCGGAGGCATCCCCCCTGTTGACGATGAAATTGGCATGTTGCTCGGATATCATCGCCCCGCCGATACGTGCGCCCTTCAGCCCGGCCATTTCAATCAGCCTTCCGGCATGATCCTCCGGAGGATTCCTGAATACCGAACCAGCACTTGGGTATCGGAGTGGTTGTCCCGCGCCGCGTTTTTTCAGGTAATCTGCAATTTTATCCGAGATAACTCGTGGCTCTGCAGGCACCACACCCAAAGCGACCCGCAGGACAATACTTCCCATGGGAAGCAATAGATTTCTATAGGAGAACCCCAGAACCGATCGATCCAGCCGGAAGAACTTACCCTCGGGGTTGAGGATCTGCACTTCCTCCACTTTTTCGCCAATCGTTTCCCCCCAGGCACCTGCATTCATGACGACCGCCCCGCCTGCGGTCCCCGGAATGCCGCAGAGAAACTCCAGCCCCCCCAGCCCTTTCTTTTTACAATAGGCCAGGAGTTCCAAAATGGTCAGACCGCCTCCCGCGAGGATCTTGCCACCCTCCTTTTCGTACCCTTCAAGGGATGCCAGTGCCCCCTGGAGAGTGATGACCACGCCTTTTATTCCTCCATCCCTCACCAGCAGGTTGCTGCCCCTACCGACAACCAGACAGGGCGTATCGGTATCCTTGAGAAAGGAGAGCAGCGCCAGCAGGTCTTCTGTTCTCCGGATGAAGCAGACGGCCTCGGCATTACCGCCCACCCGGAAGGTTGTGTAGGCCTTCATGGGGCAATCGAACCGGACTCCCTCGCCACAGATCTCGATCAGTCGATGTTTCTGTTGAGCATCCATCCCTGCCCCTATGATCAAACCCGCCGGACCCTTCAAAAAAACAACACCTCGTTATGACGAGGCCTTCATGAATGATACTATTCCAGAAAGATTTCACCGACCCTGTAAATATTTCCCGCTCCCAACGTCATGATCACATCATCAGGTTTCGCAATCTGAGAGAGCACCTCCAGGATGTGCCTCTGGCTCTCACAAAGGATTACTTCCTTGTGTCCGTGTTCTTTTATTCCCCTGCAAAGCCATCCCGAATCCACCCCTTCAATAGGGTGCTCGTTTGCGGGATAAAGCGGCGCCACGACCAGGATATCCGCGTCATTGAAACTGGTCACGAAACGATCGTACAGGGCCTGGGTACGCGAATACCTGTGGGGCTGGAACACAACGATCAGCCGCCTTTCAGGCCAGCACTCCCTCGCTGTTTCAAGGGTGGCGGCGATCTCCGTGGGGTGGTGCCCATAGTCATCAACCACGAGCATGCCTTGTTTTTCCCCTTTGATATGGAAACGCCTGGCCAGCCCTCCCAGATTCCTGAGGCCGGTCTTGATCGCCTCGATGTCCATTTCCAGTTCAAGACCCACGGAGATGGCCGCAAGGGCGTTCTGGACATTATGATTGCCCGGCATCCCCACCACCACACGACCCAAGGATTGGTTGTGGTGCAGGACCTCAAAACTGACCTCCATCCGACCCTTTTCAACGTCCCTCGCTCTGAGATCCGCCTGAGAGGTCATACCGTAAGTAAAACATCGTTTTCTGAGCCTGGGAATGATCCCTTGAATTTCCTTGTTGTCCAGACAGAGGATGGCGAGGCCGTAAAACGGGATCTTGTTGATAAAATTGACAAAGGTGTCCCGGATTGCGTCCATGTCACCGTAGTGATCCATGTGTTCCCGGTCGATGTTGGTCACCACTGCAATGGTCGGAGAGAGAAGCAAAAAGGAGCCGTCGCTTTCGTCCGATTCCGCAACGAGGATATCGCCTTGTCCCAGTTTGGCGTTTGAACCGCCCCAAATGTCCAGTCGTCCCCCTATGACGACGGTAGGGTCCAGATTTCCGCTGTTCAGGATGGAGGCCACCATGGATGTGGTCGTGGTCTTGCCGTGGGCCCCGGCTATGGCTATCCCATATTTCAGGCGCATCAATTCCGCCAGCATTTCAGCCCGGGGGATTACGGGGACGGCCTTCTCCCCGGCCTCCTGAATCTCAGGATTATCCAGGTCCACAGCCGAGGAATAGACAACCACATCGGCTCCCTCGATATGTTCTTTCTCGTGATCAAGAAAGATTCGTCCCCCCAGGCCGGCAAGTCGCCGGACCACCGTGGAATCCGAGATATCGGAACCGCTGACCTCGTATCCGAGATTGAGGAGAAGTTCGGCGATACCGCTCATACCGATTCCCCCGATGCCCACAAAGTGAATATGTTTGGCCTTTCCAAACGTCTTCATGAGTCGATCATCTCCATGATGTGATCAACGATCACCCGGGCCGCTTCTGGCCGACCCTTGACCCTCGATCGCCTGCCCATCACCTCCAGGGCCGACCGGTCCGCCATGTATTTTGAGAGCAGGTCGGCCAGGGCTTCCCCTGTCAAGTCTTCCTCAAGCAGCATCTCGGCGCCTCCCGCTTCGACCAGCATCCGGGCATTGGTCTCCTGATGCCTGTTGGCCGCATAGGGATAGGGGATCAGAATAGCCGGCTTTCCCAAGGCGGCCAGTTCAGATATGGTGGTCGCCCCGGCCCGCCCCACAACCATATCGGCTTCGCCATAGGCCTTTGCCATGTCTTCGATAAAAGGCCTGACATCGCCTCCGAGCCCTTCCCTTCGGTAGGCCTCCGCGACCAGCGGATAGTCGATTTCCCCCGTCTGATGAATCACCTTTAGTGCCTTCCCCCTTTTTTTCAGGATTTCCAGTGAAGCCAAAAAGGCCTGGTTGACGGCCCGGGCCCCCTGACTTCCTCCTGTCACAAGGACCGTAAACGCCCGCCCGCTCTCTTTCTTTGGCCTGTCCCGAAGCAATTCTTCACGAACCGGATTACCGGTCAGGACCAGAGTCCCACCCCTGAAATGTTCTCGGCTTTCTTCGAAAGAAATGAAGACCCTGTCCACGACGCGGCACAACAAGCGGTTCGTCAGGCCCGGAAACGAATTCTGCTCCTGCAGGGCTGTAGGAATACCCATAATCTTCGCCGCCAGGCACAGGGGCCCTGCCGAGTACCCCCCTAAACCCAGGACCAGGTCCGGCCGATACCTCCGGATGATCCCAAGGGACTGGAAAAGGCTCAAGGGCAGCTTCACAATGACCCCCGCGCCCTTTTTCCATCCCCGTCCCTTGATGCCTTCAATGGAAATAGAGGTCTGCATAAAACCCGATCGCTCCAGGATTTCTGATTCGATCCTGCGGCGGCCCGTGACAAATAGGATTTGCGCCTGTTCGAACCGGCTCACCAATTCCCTTGCAACGGCTACCCCAGGAAATAGATGTCCTCCCGTGCCTCCACCTGCAACGATCATCCTGACCTGATTTTTCTTTCGTTGTTCCAGTCTCCTATCTCCTTGCCGAAATACTCATGAGGACCCCCATCCCTATAAGGCTGATCACCAGAGAGGACCCGCCGTAACTCATGAAGGGCAGTGTGAGGCCCTTGGTGGGAAGCAGACCCATGACAACCCCCATATTGATCACAGCCTGCAGGCCCAGGAGGCTGGTGATTCCCACGGCCAGATAACTGCTGTAAAGATCCCCCGCTGTGAGGGCTATCTTAATGCCCCGAACAATCAAGATTGAAAAAAGGGCCACTACAAATGTGATCCCCAGCAGGCCCAGTTCTTCCGCCACGATGGGAAGTATGAAATCCGTGTGGGGCTCCGGAAGATAAAAAAGCTTTTGCTTGCTGTTCCCGAGACCTACCCCGAAGATGCCTCCCGAACCGATGGCCAGGAGCGAATGAATGATTTGGTATCCAAGATCGAGCGGATACTCCCATGGATTAAGAAAGGCTTTCCACCTGTTCCACCGATACCCCTTATGCATAATAAGCCACCAAAGGAGAGGTGCTGACAGGAGTACGAGCGATAACACATGATGGATCCTCACACCGCCGACAAAGAGCAGAATCATCAGCCATGCACCGATAATAATGAAGGTGCCCAGGTCAGGCTGGATGAGGATCAGCCCCATGAAAAGACCTGCAATCGCGACATGGGGCAGGAGGCCCTTGGTGAAGCGCGCCATTTCATGGCCTTTCTTGGACATGGAATAGGCCATAAAAAAGGCCAAAACCAGCTTTACGAGTTCTGACGGCTGAAAGGCAAAGACGCCCAATGACAGCCAACGGGTAGCCCCCCCCACATTTACGCCGAATCCCGGAACAAAGAGAAGGAGCAGAAGAACGAGGCTGAAACCAAGCAAGGGGTAGACCGTCTTCCTGTAAAAGACTGGAGGAATGTTTTTCGCCAGAATCATCAGGACCAGTCCCAGCAGGCAGAACACCCCTTGACGTTTCAGGAAATAGTACCCATCGCCGTATCTGTGGGCCGCCAATAAGGAGCTGGCGCTGTATATGGTCACCAAGCCCAGGCCCAGAAGAACCAGGGTCGGTATGAGGAGAAAGTAGTCGTATCCCCTATGTCCTTCTGTCTTAGCGCCCATGTCCGACTCTCTCAACGGTCTCCCTAAAGACGTTGCCACGGTGCACATAGTCGGTGAACATATCAAAGCTGGAACAGGCCGGCGCCAGCAGCACCACATCCCGGGGGTTGGCCGCCGCGAAGGCCAGAGATACCGCTTCCTCCATGGTCTCGGCCGTCCTGATCGGAACAATCCCTTCAAAGGATTTCTTAAGGAGATCCCTGGATTCCCCCAAGAGGACGGCCTCTGTGACCCTTCCCCTGGAGGCCTCCACGAGGGGTCCGTAGTCGGCACCCTTGTGGCGTCCCCCGGCGATGAGGATGACCGGCCGGTCAAATCCCTCGACGGATCTTGCCGCAGCCTCCACATTGGTGGCCTTGGAATCGTCGTAGAAATCCACATCCCTAAACCGCCCCACAAATTCGACCCTGTGGGGCAGTCCTCCAAAGGCGTCTATGGTCTCCTGTATGGATCCGCCCCCCAAGCCCAGGACAAGCCCTGCCAGGACCGCACCCATCAGGTTCTGCAGATTGTGCTTTCCCGGCAACCGGAACCGCCCGAGCGCGAACTCGCAGGGCGCCCCACCGGGCGGGGAGGCCCTCAGTTTTCCCTTTTCCAGGAAGGCCTGACGGTTCTCTCGGGCCTCCAGCCCATAGCGAAGGACCCCCACCCCGCTGTCTGTCCTGACACGGGAAAGCCGTTCATCATCATCGTTCAAAATAAGGAAATGGCCGGGACCCTGATTTTCAAAGATCCTGAATTTTGAGGCCACATAGGCCTCGTAGTCCCTGTAGCGGTCCAGATGATCCGGGGAGAGGTTCAATATCATGGAGATGTCGGGGCGAAAGGTTTTCATGGCATCCAGCTGAAAGCTGCTGACTTCAACAACGGCCACCTCGGCCTCCGAATTATCAAGGACACAGTCTATGAACGGGATCCCGATATTTCCGCCCACAAAGGTCCTTTTCCCTGCCTGGCCGGCCATGGCGCCCAGGAGGGCCGTCGTCGTTGACTTGCCGTTCGTCCCCGTAACGGCCGCAATCGGGATGTGGATCAATCGGCTCGCCAGTTCCATCTCTCCCAGGATGGGGATACCCGCATCTCTGGCCTCATTCAAGGGACCGATGTCAAGGGGAACCCCCGGGCTCACAATGATCATCTCCGATCCAAGAAAGGTCTCCGGCCTGTGCCCGCCGAATTCCAGCTCCGCCCCGATTCGGGCAATACCCTCAATGACACTCCGATCCAGGATCTCCTTCTGCCTGAGTTCGCTCACCGTCACAACGGCCCCCCGCCCGCACAGATAGCGGCAAACTGAGAGCCCCGATTTTCCCAACCCAACGACTAGGACCTTTTTTCCGGCAAATTCCATGGAAGAGACCTGACCTCGATGTGTACGCCTGATCTTTTAAAACCTAAACCGTCGCCGAGGCCGTGTGGCCTTACCTCAACTTGAGGGTGCTTACGGACAGCAGGGCCAGGATGATGGCAATGATCCAGAAACGAACCGTGACCTTTGATTCGGGCCATCCCTTGAGCTCGAAATGGTGGTGGAGCGGGGCCATTCTGAATATACGATGGCCGCCGGACATCTTGAAATAGCCCACCTGAAAGATGACCGAAAGGGCCTCTACGACAAAAATGCCCCCGACGAGAACCAGGACGAACTCCTGTTTGGTGATGACGGCAACGGTCCCCAGCACGGCGCCCAGGGGCAGTGAGCCCGTATCACCCATGAAGAGTTCCGCAGGAAAGGCGTTGTACCAAAGAAAACCCAGCCCCGCGCCCACTACGGCCCCACAGATGATGCTCAGTTCGCCTGTCCCGGCCACATAGGGAATCTGGAGATAGGAGGCAATCTTGATATGTCCGGACAGGTAGCTGAAAATGAGATAACTGCCGAAGGCGATGATGATCGGCCCCATGGCAAGGCCGTCGAGACCGTCAGTCAAATTCACCGCGTTGGAGGCCCCCACGATGATGAATACGGCCAGAGGGGCGTACCACCACCCGAGATCCGGCGTAAAACCCTTGAAAAATGGAAAATTCAGTCGCGTGTCAAACCCGGGATAGAGTTGAAGCACGACGGCTACGGCCAGGGCGACAAGGACCTGCAACGAAAACTTCGATTTTGCGCTGAGTCCCCTGCTGTTCTTGCGCACGACCTTCAGGTAGTCGTCCCGGAAACCGATGAGTCCGAAACTCACCATCACAAAGAGGACGAGCCACACGTATACATTGCCGACATCCGCCCACAGTACTGTGGAAACTGCAATAACCGGCAGGATGAGACACCCGCCCATGGTGGGGGTCCCTGCCTTGCCCTTGTGGTTTGGGGGGCCGTCGTCCCTGATCTGCTGCCCTACCTGGAGGATGCGGAGTCTATCGATCACCCACGTTCCAATCAGAAACACGACCGCAAGCGAGGAAAGCGTAGAGAGAATCGTCCTGAAGGTGATGTAGCGAAAGACATTCAACCAGGACAGGTCTTCTTGAAAAAGGAATATCAGTTTATAGAGCACCTGCTACCCTCTCTCCTTCCTCTACATGACATGGCGTTGTCCGGTCTCTGACTGGTCGAGGGCCGATGATACCGTCTCCAAAAAATTGTGCATGGGGAAGGGCTTCTGCAGGAGATCAAACACAGGCGGCATATCCCCGCCAAGATCCGCCCGAGTTATAGGTTTCCCCGTCATGAGAATAACCTTTTCCCTTCGACCGGCCTTTTTCATACTTTTCAAGAGTTCCAGCCCATTCAAGCGCGGCATATCGATATCCGTTATAAGCAGGTCAAACCGCATCCTCTTCATCTGGTCCAGGGAGTCTTGACCGTCCTTGGCCAGGGCGACCTTGAACCCTTTCCCTGAAAGCACTTCAAAGAGGAGGCTTCTGATACCGGCCTCGTCATCCACTATCATAATTTTCTTTAATGAACCCATGTCACATCTCCCTTGAACGGCGATTCAACCTCTCCTCTAGGGGGCGGCCTTGGAATCCACCACCCTGAAGCCCCTTTATAGGAATAACTGCCTGCGGGGCATGGCCTCTGAGGCGGGTCTCCACAACCCTCATCAGAAAGACGGCCCCTTCAATTTCTCGATCACCTCTTCCATGGCCATTCCCCGTGAACCCTTGATGAGGATCCAGTCACCCTCCTTCATCAAGTCCCTGATCCTGCCTGCCATGTCCTGTCTGCTCTCAGCGATTTCAGCCCTTTCAACCGGAAGCCCCCGTGCCAGGGCACCCCTCACCATGTCATCTGCATGTTCTCCCAGTGCCACCAGATAATGAACACCGAGTTCCGCAGCCGTGGCACCCGCCTCCTCATGGGCCGTGGCCGTTTCCTTACCCAGTTCCAGCATCTCACCCAGCCCGACGATCAAGCGTCCCTGCCCCCCGGACATCGCCTTGAGGGCGTGAAGGGCAGCCTTCATGGAAAAGGGGTTGGCGTTGTAGGTATCGTCAATGAGCGTTACACCACCTTCGAGCGGGAAGGGTGCGAAACGTCCTTTGACGCCGGTAAAGGCCTCCAGCCCCTCGGCAATATGCTCCAGGCTCTCCTCGAAACAGAGGGCGATACCACATGCTGCCAGGGCATTGGAGACGTTTTGAATCCCGGGGACTCTCAACCGCAGGGGCACAGTCTTCCCATCAAAGAGGAGATCAAAGGCCATACCGTCGCGGCCCAGACTCCTCACATTGTCGGCCCGGATATCGTGGCCCCTGCCCTGACCATAGGTGATGAACTTCTTTTTCAGCGGCGAAGCCGTCCTCATCAGCAGTGCATCGTCCCCGTTGAGGAGGACCCGCCCTTGGGGAGAAATCTTCTCCACCAGCTCCACCTTGGCCCTGGCCACCCCCGCCATGTCACCCAGTCCTTCGAGATGGGCCCTGGCCACGTTGGTGATCAAACCGATGACGGGATCCGCAATCTCAGTGAGCCGGGCGATTTCACCGGGCCGATTCATGCCCATCTCCAGCACGGCCCTTTGGTGCGTATCCGTCATTTCCAACAGGGTAAGGGGCAACCCGATCAGGTTATTGAAGTTCCCTTTGTTCTTCAGGGTCGGCGCCCCCCGTTCGAGGATACCCGCCGTCATCTCCTTGGTCGTTGTTTTGCCTACACTCCCCGTAATCGCAGCCACCGGAATCCCGTGGGCGCGTTTCCACCACCCGGCCAAATCTCCAAGGGCCTTCAGTGTGTCGGGCACACGGATAACGGCCGCGGCCGACCCTTTTGGAATTGGAGCGCCCGAGAGCTCTTGGAGCACAACACCGGCAGCACCCCTTTCCAGGGCCGTCCTGATGAAATCATGACCATCGTACCTCTCACCTCTCAAGGCCAAGAAGAGTTCACCCGGGACGATATTTCTTGAATCCGTACTGAGGCCGGCGAGACACGTCTCAGGATTACCGACAGATAATTCGCCCTGGACCGCAACCAGGAGCTCGGCCACGGTGATATCGCCCCACCGGGCCGTCACGCGTTCACCTCTGCGGCAAGGGCCGCTTCCTTGCGATCATCGAAACTCCGCCTTTCACGACCCACGATCTGATAGTCCTCATGGCCCTTGCCGGCGATCAGGATCAGGTCTTCACCGCCCGCCATTCTGAAGGCCTGCCGGATGGCCTTTCTCCGGTCCACTTCCAGGATGTAGCCCGGACCGTTTACCGGGAAATTCGCGGATGCATCCAGAGGCCTCATTTCCGATTTTCGGATCCCTTTTTCGATATCGGTTAGGATGGACAGGGGATCTTCGCTTCTGGGGTTGTCTGAAGTAATGATCACCAGATCGCTGTGTTGGCCGGCCACAAGCCCCATCTCGATCCTCTTTCCCCTGTCCCGATCCCCCCCGCACCCGAAAACGGTGATCAGCCGCCCGCCGGTAAGGGGTCTGAGGGTCTCCAGGGCCTTTAGCAGGGCGTCGGGTGTGTGGGCGTAGTCCACAACCACACTCAAACCTCGGCGGTTTTGTACCGGTTCCAGACGGCCGGGCACCGACCCCACGGCCTCCAGTCCCTTTGCGACCGAATCCAGTTCCAAGTCCAAGGCCAGGGCAGCGGTAGCAGCGGCCAAAATATTGTAGACATTGACCTTTCCGAGCAACGGGGAACGGATCTCTCGTTTCCCGGCCGGCGTGATCAGCCTTGCCCGAATGCCGTTCCTGTCCGACGAGAGGACCTCCGCGCGCACCTGGCATGAGCTCTGGAGACCATAGGTCAACACCCGTGCGGGCGTCAGGGTCGCCAGTTTCTTCGCGTTCGGGTCGTCAAGATTCAGGACGGCAGTGCTTGACTCATCGAGTCCAAGGAACAACCGACTCTTGGCCTCGAAATAGGCCTCCATGGTCTTGTGATAGTCCAGGTGGTCCCGGGTGATGTTGGTAAACACAGCCGCCTTAAAAGGGCACTCCCTGGTCCTTCCCTGATCCAGGGCATGGGAAGAGACCTCCATGATGACATCCGTGGCTCCCCGGTCGGCCATCCTTCGGAGAAGTCGCATGAGATCGAGGGATTCGGGAGTGGTTACGGAGGCAGAACTTTTTTGACCGCAGATCCGGTAGTTGATCGTACCGATCACGCCGGGTCTCCGCCCTGCGGCCGTGAAGACCGACTCGAGCAGATAGCTGGTTGTTGTCTTGCCGTTTGTACCCGTAATCCCTATGAGGTTCATCTCTTCGAAGGGGCGGCTGTAAAATGCCGAGGCTATCTTTGAGAGGGCACCTCTTGAATCGGATACACGGACCAGGGCCGCCCCCCGGGCTTCATATCCCGTGAAATCCTCGGCCACCAGGGCCGCCGCCCCCCTCTCAAGGGCATCCAGGAGATAAGCGTGACCGTCAAGGGCATGGCCCCTGAGGGCGACGAAGAGATATCCCGGCCTGACCTCCCTGGAGTCATAGGCAACCCCGCTGATCTCTACTTCCGGATCTCCCAGATGTTCTTGGTAATCAATGCCTCTGACTATTTGACCAAGTTTCATCCTTCCACGCACCGATTCCGCAGATAAATGCCTGCAGTTTCCATTGATAGGGCCTCAAATTTGGAAACCATCTTCTACCCTCACATGGGTGCCTTGAAGCTGATCCTGAGCGTTTGGATCTGTTCAATCGGCACACCGGGTTTCGGGGTCTGTTTATCGGCCAGTCCGGAACCCTCCATGACCACCTTCAGTCCCAAGGACCTCGCCCCTGTCAGGACCTCCCGCATACTTTGGCCCCGAAAATCGGGAAGACCTCCTTCATCATCTTCATTCCTTTCCTCTTCCTTGACTGAATTTCCCTGCCAGAGGCTCTCTCTGATCTTGGCCACCTCTTCGTTGACCTTGACAGACTGCTGCTGCGGATTGACCCGAAGCACATTGAGGGCCCAGGCCCCCACTTCACGGAAGACGGGAGCGGCTACGGTCCCGCCATAATAGGACCCCCGGGGTTCATCAATGGCCACAAAAATCACCAACCTGGGGTTTGTTACAGGCGCAAAACCGACAAAACTGGCCATGTAGTTTTGCCTGGAGTATCTCTTGGTCTTTGGATCCACCTTTCTGGATGTACCCGTCTTTCCGGCAACCCTATACCCTGCGATACTCGCCAGAGGCGCCGTCCCGTCCTCGCTCGCAACGCCCTCCAGGATCAGGGCCATCTTGCGTGCGGTCTTTTCCGAAATGACCCGTCCGATCACCCTCGGATGGTTGATCTTCACCTTACGGCCCTGGTGGTCCTTGATTTCTTTGACCACATAGGGGCGCATCAATTTGCCTCCGTTGGCAATAGCCGCCATGGCCATAGTGACCTGGATGGACGTGGCGGACATCCCATGGCCGTAGAAAATGGTCGCCCTGTCGATCGCCCGGGTGTCCTTGAAGGGGCGGATAAACCCCCCGGCCTCGCCGAGAAGATCGATATTCGTTTTATTGCCGAAACCGAATTGTTCCAGGTATCGGGTAAAGGTCTTGTAGCCCAGCTTCTGTCCTATCTTCACGGCGCCGATATTACTGGACACCGTAACGATCTCAGAGGCGGTCAAGACGCCGTGTTTGTGGGTATCGTGGATCTTTCTTCCCCCCACCTCGTGTTCCCCCTCCTCGCAATAAAAGGTTGTCTCAGGCGATACCACGCCCTTTTCAAGGGCTGCCGCCAGGAGGAAGGCCTTCATGGTGGATCCCGGTTCGTAGCTGTCCGTCACAGGACGATTTCTCCACTGTGAGGGGTCATACTTCCCAAAAACATTCGGATTAAAGAGGGGTGCCACGGCCATGGCCAGGATTTCGCCTGTTTCCGGATCGGCTACAATGCAATGTCCGCTCTTGGCCTTGGCCTTTTGGACCGCCGTGTTGAGTGCCTGCTCGGCCTTGTACTGGATATCCTTGTCAATCGTCAGGACCAGGCTGTGCATCTCTTTTCTCTCGAGTGTCGGGGTACTGACATAAAAGGGACGGCCCAAGGCGTCACTCATCTGCATAAGGATGAGTTCAGTGCCCTTGAGGAATTGATCGAACTTCCTCTCCAGTCCTTCAAGCCCCTGGTTGTCGGCACCCACAAACCCAATGAACTGGCCGGCGATTTCCTTTCCCGGGTAATAGCGTCTACTCTCCGTGGCACATCCGATTCCCGGAAGGCCTAAGGCCTTCACCCGAGCAGCCTTTTCCGGGGCTACCTTTCGTTCGACCCACACGAATGAGCTTTTCCGCTCGAGCAGATTCAGGATAGTGAGTTTCTTCGTATCGAGGATTCTTGATAACTGTTCAGCAGTGTGGATTTTATCGTTTATTCGCTTTGGATGGGCATAGATGGAACCAACTTCCACGCTGACGGCCAGTTCGTGTCCATCCCTGTCGTATATCGTACCCCGTTTCGGCGGGAGCTGTATGGAATTCCCGTAGCCTGCACGGGCGATTGTGACCAACTTGTCTTTCTCGAGGACCTGGAGTTGATAGGCCCTTGCCAATATCGCGCCCAGCGCTCCAAGGAAAAAAAGCGCGACCAGGTAGATTCTGATCCTGATTCCTTTCTTTTCCTTCACCTTCATGGCAGGACTTGTATCTGCTCCGGCAGGGCCTGTCTGAGGCCCAATCCACGGGTAGCCTCTTCAAGGTACTGGGGAGAAAGATATGTCGCCAGTTCAACCCTCAGTTTTTGATTGAGTTCTTTGAGTCTCAATTCCTCCTGTTTCAAGCGGCTCAAATCATATCCGATCTGAGTCCCTTCAAAATTTGACCAGACATAACCGATACCGGTCCCCATGAAGACCAGCAGCATGGCCGCAATGAGAAAGATCTGACGGTAGCTCAAACGGAATCCTGTCTTCTTCACCTTGGCGTTTTGAATGCGTATGCCCGTCCTGGTATTCCTCTTTCCGGCGACATCGGAAGTCCTGATCGGCCTCACCATGTTAGATCCTTTCCGCCGCTCTCATTGTGGCGCTGCGCGCCCTCGGGTTCTCCTGAATTTCCTGCCGATCCGGCCTGAGCCCTCGCTTTTGGACCCTTCTGAAAAGGGGCTTTCTTCCACAGGCGCATTGGGGAAGATCCGGAGGACAGACGCAACCCTGCTCCCAACCGGCCATGGCCCTCTTTACTTTTCTGTCTTCGATGGAATGATAACTCAGTATGACAAGCCGGCCTCCCGTGCCGATCAAGGCCGGGGCCTTTTCCAAAAAAATATCCAAGCTCTCCAATTCTCTGTTCACAGCAATCCTGAGGGCTTGAAATGTACGGGTTGCAGGGTGTTTCGCCCCGGGACCGTAAGTTTTGGGAACCACGGTCGCAATCAGATCCGCCAGTTGTCTGGAGGAATTCAGCTTTTTTTTTTACGCTCCCGAAGGATCGACCGTGCGATCACCTTCGCTTTTCTCTCTTCCCCGTATTCGCGCAAGATCCTTGCAAGATCGTACTGGGACAGGGTATTGACCAGTTGAGCGGCATCGGGTCCCACTGTGGGATCCATCCTCATATCCAGGGGTTCCTCCCGGCTGAAGCTGAATCCCCGCCCGGAATGATCCAATTGATACGTGGACATCCCCAGATCCAGCAAGATACCGTCGACTTCCTGAATACCCAAACGGGGAATGACCTCATCGATTTCTGCGTAGTTGGATTTGACCAGGGTCACCCGCTGTCCGAGAAAGGCAAGCCTTCGCTGTGAAAGTTTGAGAGCCACCGGATCCCGATCCAGACAGACAAGTCGCCCCTTTTCGCTGATTTCCCTGCCAATAGCCGCGCTGTGTCCTCCGCTCCCGACGGTCCCGTCCACATAGACTCCTTCGGAATTCGTAATCAGAGCACCCAACACTTCCTGAACCATCACGGGCTGATGAGGAAATTCCACCCTATTCCCCTACGAGGAAATTATACGTCTCATGCAGTTTTTGACTGTCATCCAGGAAGCTGGCTTGGGAATCCCGGAATTCCACATCCCATTTTCCCCGATCCCAGATCTCGAATGTCTTCAACCCACCGACCAAAACCACGTCCTTCTTTAATTCGGCGATCTCCCGCAGATCCGGGGGGATCGTGATTCTCCCCTGTTTTAATGGACATTCCTGGGCGCCCGAGATAAAATATCGCATAACTTTGATAACGTGTTGGTCAAGAAAGGACATTTTTGCAAACTTCTGTTCAATGGCTTGCCAATCCGCCAGGGTAAAGGCCAAGAGACATTCGGAGCGATTTGTAAGGACAAGACAGTCCTCACCCCGTTGAGCAAGGACTTCCTTGAATCGCGCCGGGATGGCCAGCCGCCCCTTGGCGTCAAGAGCATGTTTGAATCGTCCATTGAACATCATATTTGACACTCTTTGACACTTCGTTACACTTCACCCCACTTCTAGGGTAAATGTGCCCCTTTGTCAAGGAAAAAGAAGTGAAAAGGAGGTATTGAACGGCCCCGGAAGATCCGCGAAAGAAAACTTGAATCCCGCGGTGCGGAATAGCTGTTTCCCTTTGATCCTTCATGCTGACTCCGCTCTTGCGGTGTAAACGCTTCGACCAGAGCGAAGTTCGCGGAAAGGACTCCCGACGCTTTTGATGCCTTTCTCTCTTTGCCGCCCTCTATACCGGCTTCAATCCTCTAGCCCGCATCAGGAGAAATTGCTTGCATCCCGAGGGTTGTATCTCTAAAATACATAATTCTGAGGCATTTAAAGATGTCGGATGCATTCTTCGATCATAATCCTTGCAGATCAGAGGCCCCGGAGTCACTTACAACAGCATTTTTTATTGCTTTCAAATGGAGAATCGGATTCTCGGAAGGGCTAGGGACAGGGCCTTTCCCTGAATCCTGCTCCCGGTGATAATCGGGGAGTCTTCACGGATTTTCCAAGATTCAAAGGAGGTTCAATCATGGTCGGGTTAAGTATATGGAAAAATCAGGAAATCGACAGACTAAGGAGGGACATGGACCGTCTTTTCACTCGGTTTTGGGATGATTTCGGTGTGTCTCTCTTGCCCAGGCACAGAAGAGAACTCCCTTCCATCGATCTGTCGGAGACTGAAAGTGCCCTCATCCTTAAGGCGGAACTGCCCGGAATGAATCCGGATGATCTCGACATTTCCATCATGGATGACATCTTGACCATTAGGGGGGAGATAAAGCAGGAGACCCTTGACGACGCCGAGGATTTTCACAGGAGGGAAAGGAGATACGGGAGTTTTGTCCGGAACCTCCGCCTTCCATGCAAGATATCTATAGAAGAAGTGAACGCCGTCTACAAAGAGGGCGTGTTGACAATCCTCATGCCCAAATGCAAGGCTGAAAAGGCCAGGGATATCAGAATCAAAGTAAAATAGTCCCCTATCGTCCTTGCCGGGCGACTGCATTGGCCTGAACACAATTGTGCAATTCTGCAGCGTCAGGGAGCGGCAAAATCAAAAATCGTCTGGCGAAGACCGGTAGTCAAGACCATAAGGAGGTCGTAGATGCCCAAAAAAAAATTAGATAAGGAAGTTCCCCTTGATCAGCTTAGATGGAGGCTGGATCTTGCCACGTTGCCCTTTGATACCACCGAAGATCTGAAACCTCTGAAGGAAATTATCGGCCAGAAGCGCGGTGTGGAGGCCTTTCAATTCGGCATGGGGATCGACAAGCCCGGATACAACGTCTTCGTTACAGGAACTCCGGGTTCCGGAAGAATGTCCACTGTCAAGAAGCTCCTCGAAAACATGTCCAAAAAAGAGGGCCACATTCCTGATGACCTTTGTTACGTCAACAACTTTAAAAATGCCGAGTCCCCCATTCTTATCAGGCTGAAAGCCGGTATGGGCCGGAAATTCAAAAAAGATATCCACGAGTTCGTCGAGACCCTGAAAAGAGAGATCCCTCAACTCTTTGAAAGCCAGGACTATCTGAACAGGAAAAAGGAGGTCATGGCGGAATATGAAAAGCAGGGGAAGGGCTTCTTCAAGGATCTGGACAAGAAGGTGAGGGAGCAGGGCTTCGCACTGGTGGATGTCCAAATGGGACAGATCAAACGGCCCGAGGTCATGCCCCTGATTGACGGCAACCCCGTTCCCATCGACCAGGTGGAGGCCATGGTCGAAAAGGGGAGATTCCCCAAGGAAGAATTCGAAGAACTGAGGGAAAAGCAAAAGAAATTGCGGGAAGAGATCGACCAGATCTTTCTTGAGCTTCGGGATCTTCAAAAAGGGATACAGGAAAACATTGAAAAGATGGACCGCCTCATGTTCGTCAAAATGGCCAATGAACATGCCAAACCCATTATTGAGGAATACGAGAGCAAGGTGATTGGAAACTATCTTGATGAAATGATCGAGGACATGACCGAAAATCTGGATATTTTCACGACGCAGGGCCAACAACAGATTATGCCGGGCATGCCGGTCATGATGCCGGACATGAATCGTTTTCAACCCTATGAGGTCAACCTCCTCGTCGACAACGCAGAATGCAAGGGGCATCCGGTCAGGGTTGAATCCTATCCCACTTACCGGAACCTCTTCGGCAGTATCGAACGGGTCGTTGACAGAAGCGGCGTGTGGAGGACGGACTTCAGCAAGATCAAGGCCGGGTCCCTCGTCAAGGCCAACGGCGGATATCTGGTCCTCAACCTGTTGGATGCCATTGTGGAACCAGGCGTCTGGCCGGCCCTCAAGAGGGCCTTAAAGACAAAAAAGATGGAGATCCAGACCTATGACCCCTTTTATCTTTTCACGACCACCGGGCTGAAGCCTGAACCCATTGATATGGATGTCAAGGTCGTGGTCATCTCGGATCAGTACCTCTATTATCTCCTGAATGCCTATGACGAGGATGTAAAGAAGATTTTCAAGGTCAGGGCGGACTTTGACACCGCCATGGACCGGAACGAGGAAAGTATACTCAAGTTCGCCCAGTTCATCAAGATGAAGAAGGACGAGGAAAATCTCAAGCCCTTCGACAAAACGGCCGTAGCCGCCCTTGTTGAGCAGGCGATACGTATGGCGGGACGTCAGGAAAAGATCTCAACCAGCTTTCCCGCGATCTCGGATCTCATACAGGAGGCGGATTACTGGGCAACCCGGGAGGGAGAGAAGATCGTCCAGGAAGGGCACGTGGATCAGGCTGTCGATGCCCGGATTTACCGCTCCAACATGGTGGAGGAACACCTCCAGGAAATGATCGACCGGGGCACCCTGATGATCGATGTAGACGGGGAAGTGGTTGGGCAGGTCAATGGGCTCGCTGTTTACAGCATGGGTGACTACATGTTCGGAAAGCCGTCCCGCATTACAGCCACGACTTCCATGGGCCGCGCCGGGATCATCAATATCGAGCGTGAGGCCGATATGTCCGGCAACACGCACAACAAGGGCATCCTGATACTCAGTGGATACCTGAGAAAGAAATATGCCCAGGATAAGCCTCTGACCATGAGCGCCAGTATCGCCTTTGAGCAATCCTACAGTGGTGTGGACGGTGACAGCGCGTCTTCAACGGAGATCTATGCCCTTCTCTCCAGCCTCTCAGGGGTTCCCATAAAACAAAACATCGCCGTGACCGGCTCCGTCAACCAGAAGGGAGAGGTCCAGGCTATCGGTGGGGTCAACCATAAGATAGAAGGGTTCTATGACTGCTGCAAAAAGGCGGGATTGACCGGCAGTCAGGGCGTCATGATCCCCAAGAGTAACATAAGGGACCTCATGCTCCGAAAAGACGTTGTGGAGGCCGTTCAAAAGGGACAATTTCATGTATACGCCGTGAGCACCGTTGATGAGGGGATTGAGATACTTACGGGGCATAAGGCTGGGGAACTGACCCAGGACGGCACCTACCCGGAAGGGACCATTAACGCCAAGGTAAATGATAAACTCCTGGCGCTGGCCGAAGGCCTCAAGAATTTCGGAGAAGAAGAAAAAAAGGAGGAGAATGAAAAGGGAAAGGGAAAAAAGACAACGCCGAAGAAAAAATAGAGGCCTCTGCCCGGCGTACAGGTCTCGGCCTTGAGGACTTTGAGCTCCAGCTTATACCTGCCCGACCACGCAGGAAGAGGTCTCCCCCTCTCATTGATCAAAAGTCCCGGCCAAAAGGCCTTACTCGGGGGGCCGAATCTTATTGAGACCCGGCTCCCCGGCTTCGATATCAGCTCAATAGCATCCGAGGTAAAATTTGTTTCCCTTTGCACACTTCTTACCCACCATGCTATTTTAAGGCCTTTTACTGAACCGACAATGCTGCAGCCTTTCCCAGGTCAAAGGCCTTGAGGTTGGACTCCAGGAAGGCCGCCTTGGTCTGGTTGGAAATGGTCTCCTTCATGGCCTCTTCTGTTATATCGATGGCACCTGAGCCGATCAGGGCGCCGAGCATGACCATGTTCAGGGAGAGAGGATTCCCCGCCTCTTCGGCCAGATCATTTCCATGAAGCCGAATGACCTTTGAGACTTTGCCTTGGACCTTATCCAGCAATTCGTCAACCTGAGGATAGGTGCCCTGACCCACAGACACGGTGAAGGGTGGGAGGGGCTGGACATTCGTGATCACAAGGCTATCCTTGTTACACCTGGCCAGGAGCCGCGCGGTCTCAACGGGTTCAAAACTCAGAAGGACATCGCATTCCCCGTTCGATACAATGGGGCTGGCCACATCACCCATCAGGACGGCCGATTCCACGACACCACCCCTTTGGGCCATGCCGTGAATCTCACTCACAACAACCGGGATACCCAGACGAAGGGCCGTCTGGCCCAAGAGATTGGAAGCCAGCAGGTTACCCTGGCCGCCGACGCCGACACATATGATTCTCTTTGTTTCCACGTGCACCTCCCTTTTAGTCTTTCAATGGCGTAATGGCATTTTCAGGACAGACCTGTGCACAGACTGAGCAGCCGATACACAAGTTTTTGTCGATCTTTACCTGCTCGCCATCAAGGAACATAGCCGGACAGGCGAGCTTGTTCAGGCAGTCGCGATGATTTTTACACTTGTCCTGGTTGACCTGGAACGGTCTCGCCTTCCTCGCCTTCCCGATTGCCCTGGCAAACAGGGGGCATATCTCATTGGAGATGATTACGGAAATACCATCATAGGCCATCGCCGCCCTGGCCGCCTCAATGGTTTTTTTCACATTAAAGGGTTTAACCACATGGACATCCTGGACCCCGCAGCCCCTCACCACGTTTTCCACAGAGATCTGGGGCCAATCAAAGCCCATGGGTGATGCATCCATGCCCGGGTGGGGCTGATGGCCCGTCATGGCCGTGGTGTGGTTGTCCAGGATCACCAGGGTGAACTTGTGGTTGTTATGAACCGCGTTGACCAGTCCCGTGATCCCTGAATGGAAAAAGGTTGAATCACCGATAAAGGAGGCGACCTTCTGATCCGTGGCCCTGGAAAAGCCACAGCCGGAACTCACTGATGATCCCATGCAGACCACAAAGTCGGCCATGGAGATGGGCGGCAGAAGTCCGAGGGTATAACAACCGATATCGGTCGGGTGAATGGAGTCAAGTTCTCCGTAAACCTCCTTCACGGCATAATAGGTCGCCCTGTGGGGACACCCCGCACAGAGGTTGGGCGGTCTCGCGGGCAATTGCGGAAAGTCAGAGACGTCCACCGGCACCGCCGGCGTATAATTCAGGCCGAAGTATTCCGCTATGGCCGTTCTCACCATGCGGGGATCATACTCATAGAGCCGGGAAAACTGCCCGACCCCTTTTCCCTTAATGGGGTTGGTCAGGCCGTTTTCCTGTGCAATGGACCTCAGATCATTCTCCATGATCGGCTCCAGTTCCTCAACCACGAGGACCTTGTCGACCGATTTCATGAAGTTGATGCAAAGTTCCTTGCTCATGGGCCAGGAATGTCCCATTTTGAGAAAGCTGACCTTGTCGGCTATCCCCAGATCCGTGATGGCGTCCTTTACATAGTTGACGCTCGCACCGTTGGCCACTATTCCCCATTTCCCGTTACCGGCGATCTCGTTGTGAGGGGAATCCTTGGCTATGGCCTCGGCCTCTTTGTATTTTTCCAGAAGCTCTACGTGGAGCTTTCGAGAAACTGCAGGCACGGTCACCCAGTGGAATGGGTTTTTCTCGAAGTGTGCTTTTTTCACTATGGGTTTCAAATCTCCCAGTTTGACCGAGCCCCTGATATGGGCCAACCGGGTCGTGGTCCTGACGATTACAGGGAGCTTGAGTTGTTCCGACAGTTCGAAGGCGTAGGTTGTCATATCCTTCATTTCCTGCACATTGGTCGGCTCAAGTAGTGGCAGTCCTGAAAGTCTTGCGTAGTATCGGTTATCCTGCTCGTTCTGGCTGGAAAAAAGAGAAGGGTCGTCCGCGTTGATAACAACCATCCCGCCCGTCACACCCGTGTAAGCAAGGGTCATCAAGGGGTCAGCGGCCACGTTCATGCCCACATGTTTCATGGTGACCATGGTCCGTAAACCGCTGGCAGCCGCACCCGCAGCGACTTCAAGGGCTACCTTTTCATTGGTTGAATACTCGAAGTAGAGATCCGTTTCCTTGCTGATATTAAGGAATTGTTCCGGAATCTCTGATGATGGTGTTCCCGGATAGCAGGTTGCAAAAGCGAGTCCTGCCTCCAGGGCTCCCCGGGCGATTGCCTCGTTGCCCAAAAGGAACATTTGCTTTCCTGGAGAATCTGTGAGTAGTTTGTGCATGTTTTCCCCCATGTGAATGTGAGCCTTCATTTACGCCTGCGGCGTCTCGTCATTGCCCTATGCGCCTTCCGGCCTTCCTTTCACGGGCCCCGCGGAGACCTAAAGGCGCCTGATCCTACGACTTGAAGCTCTCGGCCAATCCACCGTACATCTTACGAAGCTTCGGCTTTTCTATCTTACCCGTGGCGTTCCTGGGAACGTCGGCAAAAATGAACCTCCTGGGTCTCTTGTATCTGGGCAGCCCTTCACAATACACGGCGACATCTTCCTCGGGCATTGTCTTTCCCGGCTTGAACTGAATGACGGCCGTCACGATCTCACCCAGCCGCTCATCGGGAATACCGATAACGGCGGCATCCTGGATGTTTCCATTGGCCATGAGAAATTCCTCGATCTCAACGGGAAAAATATTTTCACCACCGGTGATGATCACATCTTTTTTTCTATCCACAAGCCAGATGAATTTGTCCTCATCGACCCGGGCCATGTCGCCCGTAAGGAGCCATCCCTTGATCAGGGTATTCTTCGTGGCCTCGGGATTCTTGTAGTATTCCTTCATCACTCCCGGCCCCCTGACGGCCAGCTCGCCGGGGGATCCCGGGGGGACATCCATGAATTGCTCATCCACGATCCTGTATTCCCAGTCAAAGCCCGGGACCCCGATAGCACCGACCTTGTGGTCATTCTCGATGCCCAGGTGGATACACCCCGGTCCTGTGGATTCACTCAGCCCGAAGTTGGTATCGTATGCATGGTTGGGAAACACCTTCTTCCAGTTAAGGACCAGGCTCGGCGGCACAGGCTGGGCACCGATATGCATCAGGCGCCACTGACCCAGCCTGTAATCCCCAAGTTTTATTCGGCCGTTCTCTATTGCGATCAGAATGTCCTGTGCCCATGGGACCAACAACCAGACGATGGTGCATCCTTCTTCGGAAACGGCCTCAACGATCCATTCGGGTTTCACACCCTTCAGGATGACCGCCCTTGCCCCGAC
Source organism: Desulfatiglandales bacterium (assembly GCA_049366815.1). GTDB lineage: Bacteria > Desulfobacterota > DSM-4660 > Desulfatiglandales > HGW-15 > CAYNYM01. The sequence continues at coordinate 27,720 of JBMNCO010000047.1, forward strand.
AATAAAATTGCCGAACCAGTGCATCTTTGCGCCGGTGTGGTAGAGAGGGGGAATCAGTAGAAAGTTGTCCTTATGGGTCTGGTTATGGTGTCTGTTTTCAACAATACAGGCATGTTCCAGGTTTCGATGGGTCAGGAGGATGGGTTTCGGCTGGCCGGTCGTCCCCGAAGTAAAATAGAGCCCTGCATCATCGAGCAGACTCACATCAACTTCGGGATCATCTACCGTGCCGCCCTTCAAAAATTCTTCATATTGCTCTGCATAGTCGGGCCTTTTGTCCGCAGGGCCGACAAAGACATAATCCGTAATAGTCTCGAGTCCCCCACGGATCTGATTGACGCGGTCGATGAATTCCTCGCCGAACAACATAACCTTGCCCTCTGCGATATCCGCGCAGTATTTGATATCCTCCGCCGAAAATCGAAAATTGAGAGGAACAGCCCAGGCACCCGTCCTCAAGATACCGAAATAGGCCGGAAGCCACTCCATACAATTCATCATCAGATGAATAACCTTGTCACCCTTTTTTACCCCTTTTCCAATCAGGGCGTTGGCCACTCTGTTTGCCTGTTCGTCAAAAGCCTTCCACGTGATTTCGATTCTTTTGTTGTTTGCAGCGTCCCTTTCAATAAGGGCAACCTCATCACCATACATTCGCGCATTTCTGGCCAAAATTTCGGTAATAATCATCCCGGGGCTCCTCTCTTCAGCTATATTTTAGCTATGGTGCAAACTTATAGGCGCCTGCAGATATTGTCAAGCAAAAAGCAATCATAATAACACGTGAAAATAAGGGCTATAATTTTGCTTTTTAAAATTATTTCAATCTGTTAATACGTACACCCAAAGGCGTCTTAAGGGTTGCAGCCATGGATGGCGGAGGGGCACAGCAACGAGGGCATGAGGCCCCTGCTTGGAGCGGCAAGGTCTATTTTGTGTTTGCAGAAGTATGGCTCTGAATCAGGGAAGATGAAGGGGCAACCTCCCGCATCGACCAGAGCCATGGAAGGCAAAAAAATCGAATCTCTATCTGGCAAGGTAGGCCTGCGCCAAAGGAGTGAAAGGCGAATTCTTATATTTTTCAATCAGTTCATTCAGGACTTCTTTGGACTTTTCGTCCTGCTCGGAAAGCCGATAGACCCTGGCCAGGCTCAACATGGCCTGCTCTTTGAAAAAATCATCCCTCATCGAGACGATTTCTTTCAGGGATTGCTCCGCCACTGCCCAGTTCCCCATTTCTTCATGGCAGGCGGCTATCGCCAGCCGTGCCAAGGATCCATAGGGGCTGTTTTCAGGGACGTCCGAGAGGAATTTTTGGTAAAGAGGGATAGCTTCGTCGAATTTCTTGTCCTGAAATTTGAGGTACGCAAGTTCAGGAAAGGCAAGGCGGCTCACGCTTGAGAGTCCATGGTCGTCAATGACCTCACGGAACAATGCCATAGCCTTACTTGCGGCATCCTGCTCTGCACCGCCATTCACATTTTCAACCAGAACACTGTAGGCCTGATTATAGGTTTCTTGTGCCTTTTTATTCACATGTTTGAGATAAGCGTTGCCCCCTAAATACACCAGGACAAGGACGACGGCGCCCAAACCGATATATTGAAAATGACGGATATGCTCACGCACAAACAGAACGGCCCTTTCGGAAAAAGTCAGGAATTCATCGGAGCCTTTTAAAAGTTCCTTTCTGGTCAGCTTTTTTGCCATATTTCTGTGTCCTCGTTTTTTAAGTGGTTCATTCGTTTAGCAAATGCCTCAATCCCAGTCAAGGTAAAAAGATCATGCATCTTTTCTATTTGAGGTGATCCCCTGTTATGGGTATAAAGGTCTGCGGCCCTCGATCCCGGGGTTCCGGGCATATCCTATTTTGTCATTTTGTCATGGTTTAGCGGATGATGCGTCCTTCACAGTGGGTTTTAGGATTCAAAATCCCGTATCGTAGGTCGGGAAACCCCGACTAAACCTGGTTCTGCGTCAGGTATCGATTTCATGCATTACAATACAGAGGATTTTTTACAATTCCTGCATTCCCTCCCTGATGCCCTTATCTACCTGACATTGGCCTTGAGCGCCTTTGTTGAAAACATATTTCCCCCTGTGCCGGGGGATACCATCACGGCCTTCGGTGCCTTTTTGGTCGGGATCGGAAGGCTTCATTTCCTCGGGGTCTGGGTAAGCACCACGCTGGGAAGCCTTGCCGGATTTCTTTGTCTTTTTCTCCTGGGAGGCTGGCTGGGGCGAAAATTTTTCATGGAAAGGGATTTCAGGTTCTTCAAGGCAAAGGACATTGGCCGCGCTGAGGCCTGGTTTTCCCGATATGGCTATGTTTTTATTGCCTTTAACCGATTCCTCCCAGGCATCCGCTCTGTCATCTCCCTGGCTGCAGGCATATCCGGATTGAAAATGGTATGGGTAGGCCCGCTCGCCCTCCTCAGTTGCGGCATCTGGAACCTTATGTGGATCTTCATGGGTTATTTGGTCGGCACAAATTGGGAACTCGCCAAACTCACATTCGCCGCCCTGATCTTTAAGTACAATCTCGGTGTACTCATCCTGTTTGCCCTTGTCATCATCCTGATGATTCTCCGAAGGAATTACAGGCGTAGGCGAAGGGATTCTCGGACGGGCCGCTGAAGAAACTGATTCCTTCGACTGTCCCCTTCGCTGCAATTATTGTAATTGATTTTATGGGCGTTAGGCATTATATTCTATCACTCCTAGCATATGGAAAAACTGACCCCTTTAAAAGGGGGCGGGAAAAGCATCGGTAAATGTAAGAAATCGTCTTTCATTTATTATCGATTCCAAGCAAACGAATCAATTTCGTTATCCGGCTCGCCAGCGTGGCCGGATAACCTTTTATAAAGGTGACCTTGTCATGTTGAAACTACCCATCAAAGACAATAATAACCGCATTATCAACTACTTACGCCTATCAGTAACCGACCGCTGTAATTTGAGATGTATTTATTGCATGCCGGAAGAGGGCATTGAATTTATTCCCCACCAGGAAGTCCTTTCCTACGAGGAAATGCTTCACCTGGTAAAGATCGCGGTCAGCGCCGGCATTCGGAAGGTCAGGTTGACCGGTGGAGAGCCCTTGGTCCGAAAGGGCATCATTCATTTTGTTGAAAAAATGGCCGCCATCGCCGACCTGGAGGAAATCACCCTGACAACGAACGGCGTTCTGCTCAAAGAATACGCAAAGGGATTACGGGATTGCGGCATTTGTCGTATCAATGTCAGCATGGATACACTCCGGGCGGACCGGTTCCGCCGGATCACGGGACGGGATTTTTTCGACCGCGTTTGGGAGGGGATTCACGAGGCCGAAGGGCTGGGATTTGATCCCATCAAGATAAATATCGTCGCCATGAAGGGCGTAAACGATGATGAAATACTGGATTTCGCCCGTCTGACCCTTAAAAAACCTTACCACATCCGCTTCATTGAGTTCATGCCTGTCGGCAAACAGAACGGCTGGAGCAATGACCGGTTTTTGTCGATCAAAGTCATCAAAGAAAAAATTCAGTCACGAAGGAAACTCAGCCCCATTGAACACAAGGCCATGGACGGTCCCGCCCAGAGATATTCCCTTGAGGGGGCCAAAGGTGAACTGGGATTTATTGGGGCTCTCAGCAATCATTTCTGCGAGAAGTGTAACCGTCTGCGTCTGACGGCTGAGGGGCACCTCAGGGGTTGTCTTTTTTCCGACCGGGAGACCGATCTCAAAACCCCTTTACGCGAAGGTCAAAGCGATCACCAGCTCCTTGAACTGATCAGGCACACCATCAGGAACAAACCCAAAAACCACGGCATCGTTGATCCGGAACCCCGCAAGTGCGTCCGCCAGATGTCGAGCATCGGGGGCTAGGTAAACCCGTTCCCCGTGTTTTTGCTTCCTGTGGGGCCTGTGGACACATACCCTACTTCGGGACGTCCGATGACCTCAGATAGGAGCCGCTCAGTTGTCCACAAGCGGCCGAGATATCCCGGCCTTTGCTTTTTCTGATCATGGCCGTGTATTGGTGGGCGATCAGAATATCCTGGAAACGGTGGATATCCTCCAGAGAGGCGGGGACCAAGTCAAGGCTGGGATGGGGATTAAAGGGTATGAGGTTAATCTTTGCCCTGATGCCCTTCAGGAGTTCGGCCAGCCTCAAGGCATCCTCTTCTCGGTCATTGACGCCGTGGATGAGGATGTACTCGAAGGTGATCATCCGCCGGTTGGGGAGAGGAAAGGCCTTGCAGGCACGGATCAGTTCTTCCAGGGGATAGACCCGGTTCACGGGCATGAGATAATCCCGGGTTTCATTATTCGCAGCATTCAAGGAAACCGCCAGATTGACCGTCACGTCGCGACCCAGGTCCGGAATCCTCGCAACCAGGCCGCAGGTTGAAAGGGTGACCCTCCTGTGAGAAAAGTTCATGCCGTCTTCTGAAACAATATTGTTTATGGCCTTGACGACCGCCTCATAATTGGCCAGTGGTTCACCCATCCCCATAAAGACGATGTTGGTCAACCTATCCGGGTCCGTCATGGATCTTCTGACCTGGATCACCTGGTCCACAATCTCTGCAGGAGTCATGTCCCGCTTGAGCCCCTGCTTCGCAGTGACGCAAAAGAGGCATCCCATGGCGCACCCCACTTGTGAGGAAACGCAGAGGGTATCGTGATCTTTCTCCGGAATCAGCACGGTTTCAATATGGTGACCGTCATGCAGCCCAAAAAGGAATTTCCGTGTGCCGTCTGAGGAGACCTGTATTTCGACCTTCTCAAGGTGGTCAATGCACGCCTTCTCCTCCAGGAGATCCCGAACCCCCTTTGAAATGTCGGTCATCTCATCAAAGGAGGAGATTCCTTTCCGGAAAAGCCACTGACGAATCTGACGGCCCCGGTAGGGTTCGAGCCCAAGCCCCTCGGCCCAGGCCTCAGTCTCCGGGGTATCCATTCCTTTGAGATCCGCCTTGTATTCTGTCCCTTGGTCTTTCATTATGCTATATACTGTTTAGATTTTTGCTCTTTGAATTCGCCCTTGGCAATCCCTGATGTGTTTTCACGCATGGTCCTGAGCCTGGCCAGTTCCCACACATAGTCATAGAGGTGAAGCCCCTTACTCGATGCGATAATCTCCCCGTCCTCTACACCGATGCTCGATGCCATGTACTCCTTGAGCAATTGAATGGCCCCAAGGTTGGCCGGGAATCCGTTCCAAAGATCCCAGGACCGGAAGTAGACAACAAAATGCAGCCTTTCACCCATGATCCGGGTGTCAATCCCCCTCAGGCAGGGAGGATCCTTTAAAAAGATGGCCTTGGGCTCTCCCACGGTCATATAGGCCTGATTGGTGCCGTGACCGTCCTCCTTGTACATACGGATCACTTCCTCGATCTGCTCTTCCAGATACTGTCCGTAGGTATAATCTTCTCCCGGTTGCCTGGCGCATGTCATCAGGTAGGGCAGATATGCCTCAAGATACCCCTCAGCCACGGGATTGGGGATACCGAGGGCGGGCGGGATATCCGGCAGCAGAGGCCTGACTCCTGGAAATTTTACATGAATAGTGACATAGTCGAACTCAAGGCGTTTCTGGCCCTCATAACTGCCCCGATCAATCGTGTATTCCCTCCCTGCATCCAAGAGCCGATACACGCTCTGGAACCATGCATCCGGCAGATCACGGGCCTCGATAAATTCCAGTTTCATGACGGTCTATCTATCCCTTCATCTAGAAAATTATTGAACCCTACCATATTTCACCCCAAAAGGCACCAGGGTTCGTGCACGGCCCCGGTCGCCGCCGGGGGGATCAAATGACAGGCGCCGAGGAGTGACAACGGCGATCATTGGAGGAGAGAAAAATATTCCAAGGGTTTTTCTATTGCATCATGGCCTCTGTTATGGTTATAAAATATCCAGTGGCAAACGGAGAACACCCTTTTCCGGAGTGTCAGCCTGGAAAGACAGCTGCAGGGTCGTCGTTGTAGTCTGTATTGCGAACCCTTTAGACGATGTCTCTTTGATTGCAGAAGAGGGGAGGTTGCAATGGTGGACATAGACCTGAGCCGGGCCGATCCCAATTTCCGAAAGGAACTGACTGGGCAGCCGGGCGGAGAAAAAATCGCGGCATGTTTTGCCTGCCGCACCTGTATGGCCAGTTGCCCCGTGACTGCGGTCAATGACACCTTCAACCCCCTGAAGATTATTCGGATGGCCCTCTATGGGTTAAAGAAGGAGGTCCTGGGCAGTGATTTCGTCTGGTTGTGTTCCAGTTGTTACGCCTGCCAGGAGAGATGTCCCCAAGGGGTGAGTATTACGGAATTTATGACCCTTTTGAAGAACGTCGCCATCAGGGAAGGGTATGAGCCTCCGGCCGGGATCAAGGCCCAGCGGGACATCGTAAAGAGCGAAGGACGCATATATCCGCTGGATGATTTCGACAACAAGAAACGGGCCAAGATCGATCTTCCCCCATTACCCACAACCTGTGATGTCGTGAAAATGCTCTTTCCCAAACAATGAGGCATCTCATGAAATACGCCCTCTTTTTAGGATGCACGATTCCGGCGAGGTCCAGGAATTATGAGCTTTCAGCAAGAAAAGTAGCTGAAAAACTGGGCATTGAGCTGGTCGATGTGGAACAGTTCATCTGTTGCGGATTCCCCGTAAAGAGCGCTGAGTTAAAGTCCGCGATGGTCCTGGGGGCCTACAATCTGGCCCTCGCGCAGGAAAAAGGTCTAAATATTTGTGCCCTCTGCAGTTCCTGCACCTCCGCCCTGACCGAGGCGGCCCATCACCTGTCCAATGACCGGGAGATGCGCGAAGAGATTAACGAGAGTCTCGCCAGGGTCGGACTCCATTACGAGGGCGGGGTGAAGGTGAGGCATTTCGCACGTGTATTGTATGAAGAAGTCGGCCTTGATGAAATCAAAAAGCATGTGACGACCTCTTTAAAGGGGCTGAAGGTGGCCAGCCATTATGGTTGCCACTACCTCAAGCCCTCAGAGATCTACGACAGTTTTGACAATCTGGAGGACCCCTTTACCCTTGACAACCTGGTGGCGGTTACAGGTGCTGAAGTGGTGGACTATGCAAACAAGATCCGATGCTGTGGCGGCCCGGTTCTCCCGGTCAACGAACAGACATCTCTTTCCGTTGCAAAGCAGAAATTGGACGATATCCTTGCCGCAGGGGCCAATGTGATCAATCTCATCTGTCCCTTCTGCTCTGTGATGTACGACAGTAACCAGAAGGGCATCGAGTCGGAATTCGGGGCCACCTATCAAATCCCGGTCCTCTTTCTGACTCAAATACTTGGGATGGCCATGGGGTTTGAAAGAAAGGAAATCGGCCTGAACCTGAACGTGGTCAAGACCAAGGATATTGCGGATCTCATAGCAGGATAGAGCCCTCAGTCGCCGGCACGATTTCATCGGTCCCTTTGTATTCAATGGGCCCTGCCATGGATAATGGCGGGGCCTTTCCATGGTGCCCGGAAGTCGAGACGATAATGGAGAGGGTCAAAACGCCCCCTTTGACGAATTGCAAAAAGACCGGTTCCTAAACCTCGAAAAGACAAGTGCAAAGGAGATATCCATGGGTAAAAGCATGACCTACAAAATATTGGAAGACCACCTCGTGGAGGGGACACTCAGGCCCGGCGAAGAGATCGCCATCAAGATCGATCATACGCTGCTCCAGGATGCCACAGGGACCCTGGCCATGCTTGAATTCGAGTCTCTCGGGATCCCCACCACAAAGGCGGAACTTTCGCTCCAGTATGTCGACCACAACATCCTTCAGGCGGACAGCAAAAATGCGGACGACCACCGCTATCTTCAGACGGTCTGCGCCCGCCACGGTATCCACTTCAGCCCTCCGGGAAACGGAGTGTCCCACCAGGTCCATCTGGAACGCTTTGGTGTGCCCGGCAAGACCCTTCTGGGTTCTGACAGCCATACGCCGAGTGCGGCAGGTATATCCATGTTAGGGATCGGCGCAGGGGGACTGGATGTGGCCATGGCCATGGCCGGGCGCCCCTATTACGTCCCTTGCCCCAGGGTTCTGGGTGTCCGGCTCAAAGAAAGCCTCCCGGATTGGGTCAGTGCCAAGGACGTCATATTGGAGATGCTGCGGCGATACGGGGTCAAGGGCTGTGTGGGTAAGGTCATCGAGTATTTCGGGCCAGGCGTTGCAAGCCTTTCGGTCACGGACCGTGAAACCATCGGCAACATGGGGACGGAACTCGGGGCGACGAGTTCTGTGTTCCCGTCTGATCACAACACCCGGGCCTATCTGGAGGCCCAGGGTCGGGGCGATAGCTGGAGGCCCCTGTCCCCCGATGAGGACGCCTATTATGACGAATCGGACGAGATCGACCTCTCTTGCCTCGAACCGCTCATTGCCTGCCCCTCCTCCCCCGGCAACGTCGTTTCCGTCCGGGAGGTAGCCGGAAAAAGGGTAGACCAGGTGATCATCGGGAGTTGCGTAAATTCTTCTTACCGTGATCTTATGGTGGTGGCCAGGATCATGGAGGGGCGTCACCGCCATCCCGAGACCTTCCTTGACATCAATCCCGGCAGCCAACAGGTCCTTGAGAACGTCCTCGCCAGCAAGGGGGTCCTCCCCCTGTTGCAGGGAGGGGCACGGATCCACCAGTCAGGCTGCATGGGGTGTATCGGTATGGGTCAGGCCCCGGGTACCGATCAGGTCAGCCTTCGCACCTTCCCCCGGAATTTCCCCGACCGCTCCGGTACTCCCGGGGACCAGGTCTACCTCTGCTCCCCCGAGACGGCGGCTGCATCGGCCATTAAGGGGGTGATCACGGACCCCAGAGACCTCGGGAAAGAAATGGACTATCCCCTGATTCAAGACCCCGAAGATTACCTCATCGATCAGTTTTCCATCACATTTCCAACCGCGGCCGCATATAAAACCGAAATAGTCAGGGGACCCAATATCAAACCCCTGCCCGAAATGACACCCCTGCCTGAAACCCTGGAGGCCGAAGTCGGGATAAAGGTGGGAGACAATATTTCAACCGACACGATCATGCCGGCAGGAAGCAAGATCCTGCCCCTGAGGTCCAACATCGAGGCCATCAGCCGGTACGTCTTCTCCCAGATTGACCCCCGGTTCCCCGAGGAGAGCAAAAAAAGAGGCCGCGTCGCGGTTATAGGGGGTGAAAACTACGGGCAGGGCTCCAGTCGGGAACATGCGGCATTGGCACCGCGCTATCTCGGGGTTCGGGTGAAAATCGCCAAGGGCTTTGCAAGAATTCACAAGGCCAATCTCTGCAATTTCGGTATTCTTCCGCTGACTTTCAAGGAGCCCGCGGATTACGACCGCCTTCAGAAAGGGGCCAGGATCATTTTCCCCGATATAAGGGAGCGCATCCAAAGGGGAGATGTGGAGATCCCGGTCAAGGTCGACGGAGACACCCTCACCACGATTCTGGATGTATCGGACCGGCAGCGTAAGTTCCTTCTGGCCGGCGGTGCCCTGAATTTCGTAAGAGAAGAACTGAGTCAAAAGGAGTAGCCGTTATCTTCCGGGAAACCGGAAGCAGCGACACCGGGTGCCGGGATTGAGATCTTCAATCCTGGAAGGCTCCGACCGCGTCTTCCCGGTTGTCGTAGGTGTCGAGAATTTTGTCGAGACGAATGATCTGGAAAAGAGAGCGGATTTGTTGCGACATGCCGCAGAGTTTGAGGTCGCCACCCTTGTCCCTCAGTTTCCTCAGGCAGGATAACAGCACGCCACACCCGGAACTGTCGATGAACCCCACGGCACTCATGTCGAAAACCACATTGGCCCTCGACTCCAGAATGGCTGCAACATCGTGCCTGAATTTTGTGCTGTTATCGGCATCCAGGACATGATCCTCCGGAGTGAGGACCGAAACCCCCATCTTTTCCTCCACCGCAATTTTCATTTTTCGTCCTCCCGCTCAGGATCTCGTACGATTTTTCACAAGGACTATGGAACGCTTGCCCTCCCGGTCTGAGGCATATCTCACATCATCCACATAGCTTTGAATGACGAACAGCCCGTATCCGCTTTCAGGGAGCATCTCCCCTTGAGGGGGTTCAATGGATTCCGGGGGCTCAAAAGGTTTGCCCCAGTGATTGAGACACAGGACTATTCGGTCGACAAAGGCCTCGGCCACGATGTGGATCTTTCCGTATTTCAGGCCGTCATAGGCATGCCGCATGATGTTGGCAGCGGCTTCGTTGGCCGCAAGTCCCAGTTGCCATGTGTTGTCCATGTCCAGGGGCGGGTAGATATTTCTCTGGCACAAATCCTGAACAAAGTCTCTCAATTTGGCAAGTTGGGCCGTGTCGCTGGGCATCTCCAGTTCCAGATGGATCAGGGGCGTCAGATTGCTCTCCTCGAGGATTTTTACGGCCACACAGGTCAGATCGTCGGAGAAAAGCCCCGTCTCAGAAAAGTCCATGACGGCACCGCGCACCTGTGCATTCAATGCCTCGGGGGTCAGGTGGCTGTTTGATGAGACACAGTCAAGAAGCCGCTCTTCCCCAAAAAATTCTCCGGCTGGATTTCTGGCTTCAGTGACGCCGTCGGAATAGAACAGGAGGACGTCACCCGCTTCAAGGGGGAAGTAAAGGGGAGCATAGGTCTCTTCTTCACTGAACCCCAGGGGCATGTTGTAGCCCTTAAGGGTGTTGCAGACCCGGGTGTTCCGCTGAAACTGAATCGTTCGGGTGTGGCCACAGTCGATCAATGCCCCCCGGCGTCTCACCAGGTCGAACCTGACGTAGCAAAGGGTTGCGAAGGATTCCAGCTCAATCAACTCTCTGACCATCTTGTTGTGCACCGCCATGACGATTTCCGGCGGGTCGGGGAAGGTCTTTGATACCGGGATCAGTTCGCTCAGGGCCTTCAGGAAATGGCCCTTTATGGCGGCGCTGAGAAGGGCCGCAGGGACGCCCTTTCCCATGACGTCTCCGATCAAGATATCCAGACACTGGTCCGATTGGCGGAAAAAATCATAAAAGTCACCGTCGATACGCTGAGAGGGGATGGTCATGGCGGAGACGGTCAGTCCGGGGACGTTCGTGGGCGCCGTCCCCAATAGAAGGGTCTTCTGTATCCTCGACCCGATCTCCACTTCCTGCTCACGTGCCAGGGCAAGGGCCTCCTCCGCCCTTTTTCGTTTTGTCACATCTCTCAGAATAGCCTGGATGGCCGTCGGCTTGCCCCCTGAGAATCGGCAGTTTACGCTGCCCTCCAACATGACGGGCGTGCCCTCCTTGGTCATGAACAGGGCCTCCATTTGACCGGGACGTTTCTCCGACTGGACCCTTTGAAAGACTTCCCTGCATGCCGGTCTGCTCTCCGGAGCAATCACATCGAAGACGGAGAGGCCTGAAATCTCTTCTTTTCTGTATCCCAAGCCCATTCTCCAGGCCCGGTTCACATAACGCATCCGACCGTCCGTGTCAGTCGTTTGGATGAGATCGTTGGCATTCTCTATAAGGTCTCGGTATCTCTCATCACTCAGTTTCAGAGCCTCCCCCAAGCGTTTGCGCTCGACAATTTCTTTGGCGAGCCTCTTGTTGGCCAAGAGGAGTTCGCGGGCGCTTTGCCCGACCCTTTTCTCGAGGTCGTCACATGTCTTTCGAAGCTCTCCTTCCGCCTGTCTGGTTTCGTCATAAAGAAGGGCATTCCCGATCGCCACCGCCGCAGGGCCGCTCAGGGCGGAAAACAGTGAGAGATCCTCTTTTCGAAAGGCCTGAGGAACGTCAACGGAATGGGCATAAACGGCTCCCGTGACCACGGCATGACTCAGCAGGGGGACACACATAATGGATCGAACACTGCCCATTTCAATGCCTTCGGGAAACTCTCGGTCGATTTTCCGGGCGGTATCCGCAATCATCACAGCCTTTCCCTCTCGATGCACGTGATCCACAACGGCCTGAACATACGTGACAGAGGGATGTTTCATCCCGCCCTTTGCCCGAGCGACGGCCTCTTTCAATTCCCCTGATTTCCGATCAACCAACAGGATAAAAACCGCATCGATCCTGCTGTTAAGGGAAAAAAGGGCCTGCACAATCTTTTCGCAGATCTGTCGAATATCCAGGGACCGCATCAGGGTTGCGGAGAACGCGTTGATGAGTTCGAGGCTTTTTTTATCGGTGATGACCGTCTGATCGTGCGGGTGGCTCGCTTTGTCCTCATCCCCTTGCCTGGAAAGGTCAATGGGAGATTGCGAAAAGGACTCCATGGCGGGATTCTTTTGTCCGAGGATGAAAAGGATATTCCCCAAGGCAATGGACAGGCCCTGGCGCAGTTCCAGGTCCTCGAAGGGGGTGGCAGGGTGCCCGTTTATCAGAGTGCCGTTCTGGCTGTTCAAGTCCTCGACAAAGAACTTGGCGTCCTTGACGAATATCTTGGCGTGTTTTCTGGAGACAGACGGATCATCTAACTGGATATCATTGTCCGGGGACCTTCCGATCATGGTAACGGGGTCCTTGAGGTCAAAGGCATGGCCTTGAAGAGGCCCTTTAATCATATACAATCTGTTCATTTTCTCCTCCGCAGGAGGGGGAGTGGGCTTCCCTCCTGGAGTCTGCCGGGAGCCTGTCCATATCTTCCGGATCAGGATCTCCCGACGGGCCGGTCGAAACACACGCATCAAATATCAGACTGATTGAGCAATATCCTGTTGGCAAAGGTAAATTGTCATTGTATATTTATCGGACTTATTACTGTTTTTCTGAAATAATATTCAGCGTCTTGTCGCAGAAACACCTCACTGAACTGAAAACACGGTCGTGCAGAGATGGAAAAATGTCTAATCACCGGTGGTGCGGGCTTCATCGGGTCTCACCTTGTTGAGGCCTGCATTGAAAAGGGTTGGCGGGTCCTTGTCATTGACGACCTTTCTACAGGAAAGAAAGAAAACCTTCCCCGTTCACAAGATCGCCTTGAATTTATCCAGGGGGACATAAGAGACAGGCAATTCCTGAGGAATATCATGACATTGAACCCGGATGTGGACTACGTCTTTCACCTGGCGGCCATTGCTTCCGTCATAAGATCCATGGAAGACCCCGTCCTGACCCATGATGTGAATTACCGGGGCACCCTTTTTCTACTCGAATGCCTCAGGGCGCGGACTATAAAAAAATTTGTGTATGCCAGTTCCGCCGCCGTTTACGGGGATACACAGATCCTTCCCTTGAAAGAAGAATTCCCTCCCAAACCGCAAAGCCCATACGGTGCGGACAAGTTGGCGGGAGAATACATCTTGAAGATCTATAACGACAGCTTTCAAGTACCCACCGTGGCCTGCAGGTTTTTCAATGTCTTCGGCGAGAGACAGGATCCCTCATCCCCTTATTCCGGGGTCATCTCCATATTTTTCGATAAGGCCTTTGGCGGAAAAGGAGGAGAAGACAGGTTCATAACCATTTTCGGTGACGGCAGGCAGACAAGAGACTTTGTCTATGTCAAAGATGTCGTATCCGCACTGCTTCATCTCGCCCAGGATGAAGACACAGGGGGCGAAGTCTTTAATATCGGATACGGCAACAGGATGAGCATTCTTGATTTGGCTTCAAAAGTAAAGGCCTTGACGGATGATTCACTCGAAACCGTCTTTGAAAAGGGGCGGGCAGGAGAGTTAAGGCATTCCCAGGCCGACATTTCAAAGCTCAAAAAGACCGGTTTCCAATTTTTCTATGATTTTGACAGGGGCCTGAAACGATTGGCCCAGTGGATCGAGCCCCAGGAATCCCACCCCGATGAATAAGTTGATACCCAGGGGACGGGAGTCATTACTTTGGGTGCCCTCTTCTCCGTCATTTCCTTCACAACCGTCAACAGATACATTTTTTTTGTCTCTCATATACTGTGTAGACCCTATTGATCCCTTGAGCGGAAGACCGTAGTCTAATAGCGTTATGGTCAATAAAATCTTTGGGGCTTTTTTCGAAAGAGATCTTGCATTTATTCTTTGAAAAGGTTTTATTATATGATGAGGCGTGCATGATTATCTGTTGTCGACACAAACTGAAAGACGGGAGTTGAGGAGCGGGTAATGACAATGAAATCATATTTTTCAATCTTTATTTCTTAATTTCAACATTGAAAAGGAGGACAGATGATGACAAAGACTTTGGTTAAGACATTGATTTTGGTCATGGCAAGCGCCCTGATGTTTGGGTGCGCCGCGCAACAGAAGCCCATTACGGCATTCACGGCCCAGGATCTCAATCCTATGCTGCAGTCGGGTGACTATATTCAAAAGACGGACACTTTCATGGTCATCTTTGATGCCTCAGGGTCGATGACCCGGGATAAAATAGGGACCGCCAAGGATATCGTAAGACACATGGACCAGACCATCCCGGACATCAAGCTCACCACCGGGCTTCGGAGGTTCGGGGAGGCCCACTATGTGAGCGGCAGTCCAACGGCCCTGCTCCATGGCATAACGGCCTACTCCAAGGGAGGACTTGAGCAAGGACTTCAGAAGATCCCCCAGGGCAACGGCGCAAGTCCCCTGCACCTGGCCATCGACGCTGCGAGCGAAGAATTGAAAACCGCTCCGGGCAATATCGCCCTCATCATTGTGAGCGACGGCATGCAGATGGGCAATGAACCCGTAATGTCCGCCATGAAGATGAAGGATGCATACGGCGACCGGTTGTGCATCTACACCATCTTGATCGGAGACAGTCCGGAAGGTAAAAGCATCCTTGAACAGGTGGCCGTGGCCGGGAAATGCGGCTTCGCGACCAATGCCGAAAACGTCGCATCCCAAGGCGGTATGGCGGACTTTGTCAATAAGGTCTTCATGTCCAAGGTCGTCAAGCCTATTGTGCAGCCCAAGCCCGTTGCACCGCCGCCCGCCCCCACACCCAAGGACAGCGACGGTGACGGGGTCGCTGATCATTTAGATCGGTGTCCGGGGACACCCATGGGCGCCCCTGTGAACGCCGAAGGGTGTTGGGTGATCCGGAACGTGGAGTTTGACACGGATAAGTGGGATGTCAAGCCCGGGTTCAGGCCCGAACTCAATATCGTCGCCGACGTCATGAAAAAGAATCCCTGGTTGAAACTCAAACTCGACGGCCACACGGACAGCCGTGGCACACTCAAGTATAACCAGATCCTCTCTGAAAAACGAGCTTCAGCGGTCATGGATGTCCTGGTCAATCAGGGGATCTCCAGCGACCGCCTGTCCACCGAAGGTTTCTCTTACACGAAACCCATTGCGACTAACAGCACCCGGGAAGGCATGTCCAGAAATCGAAGAACTGAAATCAAGACCATGCCCTGATAGGATTCCGGCGTCATAACGAACCATTCATGGACAAGGGTGGTCGATGGCATGCCACCCTTGTCCATTGTCATTTCATTTTCCCATTTGGGGACCGGATGCAGTTTTGACAGGGCCGGGGATCGCCTATGTTTTGCGTTTTAAAATGCCCACGGCGGAACTGACAGGACCTTCCGGTCTTGCGCAATTGAGCAACATATTTTGTAACTACTCAGCTAGATAGACTGTAGGCATTTAGGCTGTGAGGTACTGCAGGAAGGGAATATGCGTGATCATAGGAAACTCAGGGCGTTTGAATTGGCTGCTGCACGTCCGGAAATGAGCATTCCCGGATTCGCGCTAACAGCCCTCAGCGATCAGCTATCAGCAAAAGCTATGCAAAGACAAGGCATTAGGCTGAGTGCTGAATGCCGATAGCAGACCGCACCATCCAGAAATCATGTACTTCTGGATGGAATCTAATAGCCTTTAGTCTACAGCCTAACTAACCTGAACAGTTACCATATTTTTAAGACAAGGAGAATCTATGTCCACAACGATGGAACAGGTCAACATCTTCCTGGCCACCTATGGTTTGAAGATTATCGGCGCGATCATTATCCTGATCCTCGGCCGGATTGCCTCCGGTCTTGGACGGAATGCCGTCAAAAAATTACTCCAGAAGTCAAAGACGGACGAAGCCGTCATCTCCTTTGCCGGCAACTTGACCTATATCCTGATCCTCACCTTCGCCGTTCTGGCCGCCCTGGCGAAGTTCGGTATCCAGACGGCCTCCTTTGTGGCCATCCTTGGCGCCGCCGGGTTTGCCATCGGCTTCGCCCTGCAGGGCTCCCTGGCAAATTTCGCCGCCGGTGTACTGATCCTTGTGTTGCGCCCTTTCAGGACGGGTGATTACATTGAAGGGGCGGGAGTGGCAGGAACCGTCAAGGAAATTGAATTGTTCACAACCGTTTTGGCCACCCCGGATAATATCAAAATCATGGTCCCCAACGGAAAACTCTTCGGTGATATCATCAAGAACATCTCGGCCTATGAGACCCGAAGGATCGATCTGGTCATCGGTATCGGATATGCCTCCTCCATCCCTAAGGCCGTTGAGGTGTTGTCGGACCTGATGAAAAAGGAAACACGGATCCTTGCAGACCCCCCGCCGATGATTGCGGTATCGGAACTGGCTGATTCCAGTGTAAATTTAGTGGTTCGCCCATGGGTAAAAAAAGAGAATTACTGGCCCGTAAAATTTGATCTCACCCGGGCCGTCAAGGAGTCCTTTGATGCAAACGGCATTGAAATCCCGTTCCCCCAGAGGGTGGTTCATACGGTCAAAGAGATGAGGGAATAGTCCTTTCCGGGCTGATACCTCCAGATGTGCACTCTTCATCCTCATGAAAAGAGGGAGTACCATGATGAAGCTCTTGAAAATCAGCTTTGTGTGTGCATTTTTCGGGGCCTGTCTCTTGTGCAGCACGCCGCTTTTCGCCGGCTTAAGCGATCTGTTGAAGGGGGCGGGGAAGGCCCTGCAAAGCGGTGGAGAAGGACCCTCAGAGGACAAAATCGTACAGGGTCTGAAAGAGGCCCTGGAAATCGGCAGCAACAACGCCGTAGACATCGTATCCAAGGTGGACGGGTATTACAGGAATCCCACTATCAGGATCCCTCTGCCGGGACCCGTTCAGAAGGTGGAAAAGGTACTCAGGGGCATCGGGTATGGATCCCAAGTGGATGCCTTTGAGGAAAGCATGAACCGGGCCGCAGAAAAGGCGGCACCCGAGGCCAAGGGCCTTTTTTTGGATACCATCCGGGGAATGAGCTTCGAGGATGCCGGGAAGATCCTCAAGGGGCGGGACAACGAAGCCACGCTCTATTTCAGGGAAAACACATGGGATCGGCTTGCACAGTCCTTCAAGCCTCTGGTACACAGCGCCATGTCCGGTGTGGGTGTAACCCGTCTGTATCAGGACCTGGAAATGAAGGTCATGGGACTGCCCTTTGGGAGTGGGTTGGGCCTAGACCTGGATCAATATGTGACGGAAGGGGCCCTTGACGGCCTTTTTTTGATGCTCCAAGAGGAAGAGCGAAAGATTCGCCGGAATCCAGCGGCACGCGTGACTGATCTCCTCAAAGAGGTCTTCGGAAAAAATCCGTGAGTGAGACGGTCGCCAAATTGGTGGAGGGAGCGTAGCGAAGAGAACATCCCGGTCCCTGCTTGGAGCGGCTCATTTCATTTTGGACAGGGATGATCTGATACAAGATATTATGGGCTTGTGGAGGTGAACCATGGGCAAGACCTTAAAATGGATGGGAATTATTATTGGAGGGCTTATCCTCCTCATGATCCTTTTTCTCCTCATCGCTCCCATGTTCATTGATGTTCAAAAATACAAACCCCGGATTGAGGAACAGGTGGCCGAGGCAACCGGGAGGTCCTTTGCCATCGGGGGCGATCTCAAGCTCTCTCTCTTCCCTTTGGCGGGGCTGGCATTTTCCGATCTTCATCTGGGAAACCCGGAAGGATTCGAAGAAAAGGATTTCATTTTCATAAAATCCTTTGATATCCAGGTCAAATTTCTTCCTCTCCTATCCAGGGATCTGCAGGTCAAACGTTTTCTTCTCGAAGGCCCGAGGATATTTCTGGAGAAAAAAAGGGACGGACGGACCAATTGGGAGGGGTTGGGCGGTCCTTCCAAGGAAGGGCTCAAAGGGGCCACGGAGAAGTCACGCAAGAAAGGAGGGGAGGAACCGGACCGAGGCCTGCCGATAAAGGGGCTTGCGGTGGGTGAATGCGCCGTAAGGGATGGTCAAGTCCTCTGGATCGATCATGCCGGGGGAGGCCGCCGGGACATCAAAGACATCAATCTTGAACTGAGGGACGTCTCTTTTGAACGGCCGATTCAGGTGGATTTTTCAGCCAAGTACGACCAAAGACCTCTGTCCCTGAAAGGACAGATCGGACCGCTGGGGGAGGAACCCGGCAAGGGAGTCCTCCCACTGGATTTCCTCCTCAGGGCGCTGGATGAGCTGAACCTGAGCATAAAAGGTCAAATCACCGATCCATCGATCAGGCCGCAGTTCGATTTGGCCCTGCAGGTGGAATCCTTTTCACCGAGAAAACTCCTGGAGTCTATGGGTCAGGCCTTGCCGGTCGACACCAGGGATCCCCAGGCCCTGAGCCGACTGGCCCTAAAATGTAATCTGAAGGGAGATCCTCAAAAGGTCTCGATCTCCAACGGCACCCTTGATCTAGATGCTTCAAAAGCCACCTTTTCGGGTCAGGCCAAGGATTTTTCCAGGCCTGATCTGAAAGTTGAAATGTCCCTGGACAGAATCGATATGGACCGATACCTGCCGCCTTCCAGTGGAAAAAAAGCGGCCGAACCCGAGGCGAGCACCGGTTCCCCAAAGAAGAAGACGGATTATGCCCCCATGCGCAGCCTTGTCCTGGACGCCGAGATTCGCTCAGGTGAAATGAAGATCCAGGGTGCGGGACTCCAGGATGTCCTGTTCAAGATCACGGGGCGTAACGGACTCTTTGACATAAATCCCTTTTCCTTCAAGGCCTATGATGGCGATCTTCTGACAAAGGCGGCCCTGGATGTACGCGAAGAGGTTCCCAGGATGAGCGTGAATCTCGAAGGCAAGGCTCTCAAGATCAACCCCTTACTCAAGGATATGATGAAAAAGGATTTTATCGAGGGAACAACCGATGCCCAGGTGGCCCTCACCATGGAAGGGGCGGATGCGGAAAGGATCAAGAAGACCTTGAACGGAAAGGGCAATGTCCAACTTAAAAACGGGGCCGTCATAGGCATCGATCTCAACGGGATGATTCGCAATGTCAAGGCGTCCTTCGGGCTGGCTGAGAGGGCTGTGGAAAGACCGCGGACGGATTTTGCCGAATTGATCGTCCCCTTTTCAATAACCGGCGGCGTCGTGGATACCCCAGATACCCGACTGACGTCCCCGCTTCTTCGGGTTGCTGCCGCGGGAAAGGCGGATCTGGTCCGGGAGACCCTGGATTTCCGCATTGAGCCCAGATTCGTGGCTACGCTGAAGGGCCAGGGGGACACGAAGGATAGGAGTGGGGTCCTTGTGCCGGTCCTTGTCCGTGGGACCTTTGCCTCACCCAAGTTCGACCCGGACCTTAAGGGCATGTTGAAGCAGCAGCTCGAAGGTGGAATACCACAGCTCGAAGATATCAAAAAGATGCTTCAGAAGGATGACACCCAAGACGGAGGGGATGCCAAATCTCCCAAAGAAGCGATCGAGGGACTTTTCAAGGGACTTAAGATCGGAAAGTGATCCGAATTTTGACAGGGGTAGGTTGAGACCTACCCACAAGGTGTCATGACGGTCAGGCTGCAGCACCCTTGCAACGCGGAACTTACACGAAGGAATTTTTATAGCTTGATTCCTTTTCAGTAGACGTGGTATAAATGTTAAAAGTATCGTAGAGGGCGTTTAGATCCTTGGGGGATCCCAGGCAGTCAAGAAAAATATCGACCCAAAAGCAAGCGTCTTATAAGCCCTTGTAGGGCTTTTCTTTTGCACTCTTCCCGGAATGCCCTGCAGTCTCTTGCGGGGGTAATCCACAGTCATCCTGAAAGTTCTGTCCCGACCATCACGGTAAGGGGCGTTGGGCTGAGACGCATCTGAAGGAAAACGGCTCCGGCACTGAGCCACTGCGCCCCGCCCGCTTGTTCAGACTTGGGTAGAACGGGAGAGAGGTGCACCAGATTATCGGGAAAGGAGACTCTGATGGGTAAAACATTTGGAAGACGGCTGGCCGTATTCTTGGCCGCTTCAGCTTTGATCTCAATGGGTTGTGTAGTGCTTGCCCAAGGAAAGGGGCAGGAAGCAGATAACATCGCCTCGGTGAACGGTCATGTCATCACCAGAGATGACCTCAATCGTGAGATGGGCCAGGCACAGCGGCAAATCATCACAGGAGGAGGAAAACTGACGGATGCTCAACTTTCCGATTTGCAGGGCAGGGTTCTCGATGGACTGATTGACCGGGAATTGCTCTATCAGGAAAGCCGAAAAAAGGGGATAAAGGTCGGCGAGGACGAAGTGAACAACCAGTTGTCGACCTTCAAAAAACGGTTTCCCGATGTTCAGGGGTACCAGGATTCCTTGACAAGACTGAAACTTGATGAGCCCTCTTTGAAAGCCACCATCGAAAAAGGACTCGTCATCAAGGAATTCATCGACCAGGAATTCAAACCGAAGGCGACGATATCGGACGAAGAGGCCAGAGGTTTTTACGATACCCATCCAGACATGTTTAAACGCCCCGAACAGGTGCGGGCAAGTCACATTCTGGTCAAGGTCGACCAGGGTGCCGCTGATGAGCAACGCACCGCTGCCAAAAAGAAGATAGAAGACACCCAGGCAAGACTCATAAAGGGAGAAGATTTCGGCACCCTTGCCAAAGAACTGTCAGAATGTCCCAGTAGCAGCCAAAACGGTGATCTCAGTTTTTTCGGGCGGGGCCAGATGGTGAAACCCTTCGAAGATGCGGCATTTTCCCTGAAAAAAGGGGAGGTAAGCGGTATCGTGGAGACCCGATTTGGATACCACCTGATCAAGGTCACCGATAGGAAACCGGAGACCCTCGTCCAGTATGAAGAGAGTAAAGACCGACTTATGCAATTCCTGGGGCAAGAGAAGCTTCAGAAAGAAATACACGCGTATCTTGAGCAGGTCAAGGAAAGCGCCAAGGTGGAAAAATTTCTTGACTAGCGGCTTTGTGATCGCTCTTCTCGATGGGGACGGCAAGGTTTCGGGAAAAGTGGGCAGCAAATTTGACGGGTCCCTGGTCACCCTAATTTCACTTTTCATTCCTTCGCCCACTATCGTTTGACCGATAAATTCTTTTCCCCTATGATAATAACAGAGGGGTTACGAAGTCTGAGGCAATTATACCGTTGGTATTCACCGGTTATCATGGAGGGTATAAGGGATAGGATATGACCAGGGTCAGAGACATCATGACAAAGAACCTGATCACACTGAGTCCTGGAACGGAAATCACCCAGGCCGCAAAGGTCCTTATGGAAAACGCTATCAACGGAGCGCCTGTGGTCGATGAATCGGGCAAACTTGTGGGGATCCTTTGCCAGAGTGATCTAATCAGTCAGCAGAAAAGGCTTCCCATTCCGTCGCTCTTTACGCTGCTTGACGGCTTTTTCCCTCTAAAATCCATGAAACACCTTGAGAGGGAAGTTCAAAAAATTGCGGCCACGACCGTAGCCGAAGCCATGACCCCAAACCCCGTGACCGTGGACCCCGATGCCGGCATCGAAGAGATTGCCACTGTCATGGTGGAAAAGAACTATCATACCCTTCCCGTCGTAGAGAAGGGGAAACTGATCGGCATTGTGGGGAAGCAGGACGTCCTCAGAACGCTCTTATTGCCATAGGCAGGGTCACGAGGATCTTTGCTGGTGATCCATGCCTTAATTCCTCTCGGTTCAACCTCAATGCCCGTTTTTCTAAATCCCACGCAGGCAGGTCTCAGTTCAAGCCTTTTTATCGATACGCGTTATCATCGGAAATTGAGGATCTTCTCGATACCAAGGCAATAAGAGACCATAGGACTTATACACAGCAGGACACTGAATTGCCCGATAAAACAGTACCGGTGTGCTGATATTCTAGATAAAGAAGGGAGGTTTTTACAATGAAACAATTTCTTCAAGGCGGTGAAAAGAACCCGCTGAAGATCCAGGACAACACATTTCGGGATGGACATCAGTCCACCCTGGCTACGAGGATGAGAACAGAGGACATGCTGCCCATTGCCGAGAACATGGACGAGATCGGATTCTGGGCCATGGAGGTCTGGGGCGGTGCGACCTTTGACACGATGCATCGATTTCTGGGAGAGGACCCCTTTGAACGCATCCGGACCCTGAAACAATATATCAAAAAGACACCCTTTTCCATGTTGCTCAGGGGGCAGAATCTGGTCGGCTACCGCAACTACGCCGATGACGTGGCGAGGTTGTTCGTGGACAAGACCTGTGAGGCGGGGATGGACATCTTCCGGGTCTTTGACGCCCTGAACGATTTCAGGAACTTTCAGACGGTAGTGGAACGGATAAAGGCCAACGGCAAGCACTTTCAAGGGACGATCTGTTACAGTCTGACCGAGCGCCACATGGGCGGGGATGTGTTCAACCTGGATTACTATGTGAAGAAGGCCAAGGAGATTCAGGACATGGGGGCGGACAGTCTGTGCCTGAAGGACATGGCGGGCATCATGGCCCCCTTTGATATCGCCAGGATCATTACGGCCTTCAAGAAGGAAATCACAATCCCCATACATCTCCACACCCACTACACGAGCGGGATGGCCTCCATGGTGTATCTGGAGGCGATCAAGGCAGGGGTGGATATTGTGGACACCTGTCTTGCGCCCTTCGCCCTGAGGACGTCCCAGCCTGCGGTGGAACCCATTGTCGCGGCCCTTTACCAAACGGACAGGGATACGGGATTCAGGCTGCGCAGTTTGCTGCCGCTTGGGGACTACCTGGAGACCGTGGCACCCAAGTACCGGGATTACCTGTCCAAGCACAAGATGTCGGTGATCGACACGGGGGTTCTGCTCCATCAGGTTCCGGGAGGGATGATCTCAAACCTGGTCAGCCAGCTCAAGGAGGCCAAGGCCCTTCATCGGCTGGATGAGGTCTACCGGGAAGTGGCGGTGACGCGCCGGGAACTGGGGACACCGCCGCTGGTCACGCCCACGTCCCAGATCGTGGGGGTTCAGGCGGTGCTGAACGTGCTCTTTGGGAAGTACAAGATGGTGACCAATGAGGTCAAGGATCTGGTCTTTGGTCTCTATGGCAAGACGCCCACCCCTGTTGACCCGGAGGTTCAGAAGATCGTACTGAAGGGATACAAGCGTGGTGAGACACCGGTGACGGGACGAGCGGCGGATTATCTGAAACCCGAGCTGGATAGTGTCCGGGAAAAGGTCAAGGATCTAAGGAAGGACGATTTTGATCTGTTGATTGCGGCGATCTATCCCACCACGGGAGAGCAGTTCCTGAAATGGAAATACGGTCTGGAGGAGAGGCCGCCGTCCGTCAAGCCCAAAACCCTTGAGGATATCCGCAAGGAGGACGAGGCCATGGCCGCAGCCCTGGAACAGGTCTGCAAACTCATTTGATGACTGTGGTGACGGTAAGGGGATACCCATGGTCCTTACGGGCATCCCCTTGCCATCCGGCATCCCCCGAACCCGCTGAATTTCGAACGTCAAAAATCATTCCAGCCCCTCTCCTTCTGAGATTCTCTCTCCCGCCTTGCATCCCTTTCGGTTCCAGGATCCTCCGCACATGCGCAGCCGAGAATTTTTTTCTTAACCACGCAGGAGTATACGGATGAAAATTCGATCGATAGACCGGAGAGAATTTCTCCAAAAGACCGCACGATACACCGGTTGTGCAGCCACCGGTCTGCTTCTTCCGGAGATATTTCCAAGATGGTCCACGGCAGGGCAGATGCCGGATATCGTTATCGCCGAGGGACTTCCTGGTCCGGCGACCCGAGCGGCGGTCGGGCCCCTCGGCGGCATGGGGCGTTTTGTGAAGAAAGGCGCAAAGGTGGTGATCAAGCCCAATATGAGCTTTCCCAATCCCCCTGAGATGGGCACGACAACCCATCCGCAGGTCGTGCGGGAATTGGCGGCCATGTGCCGGGAAGCCGGGGCCTCATCGGTGCTGATCCTGGACAATCCCCTGCGTCGGAGCGAACTCTGTGTGGAACGCTCCGGGCTCAAGTCCGCCTGTGAGGACCTCTCAGGCTCAGACGTCCGGGCCCTCAGCAATGAGCGTTTCTTTGAGAAGGTGGCGATCCCGCAAGGAAGGGAATTGAAATCCACCCATGTCATGAAGCAGGTCCTGGAGTGCGATGTCCTCATCGCGGCACCTGTGGCCAAGTCCCACAGTGCCACCGGAGTGAGCCTGGCCATGAAAGGCATGATGGGCCTCATCCACAACCGTTGGGAGCTCCATATGAACATGGACCTCCACACCGCTATCGTGGATCTGTGTACGGTCCTGCGGCCCCACCTGACCCTGGTCGATGCCACGCGTGTCCTGTCAACGGGTGGGCCCGGAGGCCCCGGGAAGGTCATCACCCTGGACAAGATTATCGCCTCCGCCGATATGGTAGGGGCCGACGCCATGGCCGTGGAACTGGCAACCTGGTACGGGAAGAGGTTCAAGGCGCGGCAGGTCAAACACATCCGCATGGCCCATGAACGGGGTCTGGGAAATATGGACATCGAAAGCCGGATCATCAAAAAGGTTTCCGCCTGATGAGATTTCAGAGGAAGGTCCAGGTCTCTGTCTTCTTCCTGTTTGCCCTTCTGCTGGGTCTCGCCTCCTACCCTCTTCCTGCATGGCTTGAGGTCGACATCTTCCTTCGGCTCGACCCCTTGATCGCCCTCGGTTCCATGGCTGCCGCCCGCACATTTATTCCTCGGGTGACATGGGCACTCCTGATACTGGGGATCACCCTGATCCTCGGACGGTTCTTTTGCGGCTACCTCTGCCCCATGGGGGCCACCATTGACCTTACGGATTGGATCTTCAGAGGCAAGAACAAAGGGGGAGGACAAAAGGCCTTTGAAGAGGCCGGGCGATTTCGAAATATGAAATACCTCTTGATGACCGCGGTTTTTGGCACGGCCCTGCTTGGGGTATCATCCCTTTTCCTCTTCTCCCCCCTGTCCCTGATCACCCGATTTTACGCCCTCGTAATCACCCCCCTCGTCTTCATGGCCGCCAACCTCTTTCTCGATATCCTGCGGCCGGTTTTCCCCCTGGTAGGTCTCGAGAATCTGTCTTTTCTATATCTCAAGGTCCCCCGTTTCAGCACCAATCTCTTTCTCACCTTCCTGATGGGGGCAATTTTTTTATTGGCCCTGGTGCAGCCCAGATTCTGGTGCCGGAATCTTTGCCCGGCCGGGGCAATCCTGGCATTGTTCGGCCGCAAACCCATGTTTCGTCGGCATGTGTCCGAGCATTGCACTGGTTGTGGTCGATGCCTGCGTGTCTGTCCCATGGCCGCCATCGGCCGGGACTTTGTGATTACCGCCCATTCCGAGTGCATAATCTGCCTCAGATGCCGGGAGGTCTGTCCGGTGGGGGCCGTGTCTTTCAAGGTTGTCGGCGAAAGACGCACGCCGGAACGGGAAATCGATGTCGGGAGGCGCAAGATCCTCGGGGCAGGCCTTTCAGGTGTTGCCGCCGCAGCCCTGACCCTCACCAATCTCCACCACATCCACGGAGGTGAGGATCCCCGCCGTCTGCATCCGGCCAGGCTCATTCGGCCTCCAGGGGCCTTGCCGGAACCGGTCTTTCAGGCGCGGTGCGTGCGCTGCGGGGTGTGCATGAAGGGGTGTCTGACCAACACCCTCCAACCCGTTTGGTTTGAGGCCGGCCTAGCCGGCCTATGGACACCTCAAATCACCGCACGGATGGGAGGTTGTGAGCAAAACTGCAATGTGTGCGGTATGATTTGCCCTACCGGGGCCATTCGCCCCCTGGATCTGGAGGAAAAAAAGCATGCCAAGATAGGCACGGCGCGGATCATCAAGACCCGCTGCATCGCATGGGAGCAAGATCGAAGTTGCCTGATCTGCGATGAAATCTGCCCCTACAATGCCATTTCCAATCAATTCACAATCGGCCACGCCGTGCCCGTGCCGGTCATCAGTGAGAACCGTTGTAATGGTTGCGGCTTCTGCGAGAACAAATGCCCGGTCAACGGCGAGGCCGCCATCGTGGTGGAACCCCTGGGGGAGCTTCGTTTGGCCTCAGGATCCTACATCAAGAGGGCTCGGGACCTTGGCTTGGTATACCACGACGAGGGACTGATGAAGGATGATTTCATCCTGGATGAAACAGGCAGGGGAAAAGGGGCGAGCGGCTCGTCCCCGGAACAAAAGGAGGCGTCGGAATCGGACACACCTCCCGGCTTCACGGATTAATAGAATGACTTTTTACGAATTCATCAAACTTTAGTTGACCTGCAGGAAATTTTGTCATATGGTACGTTACCCTTTAGGATTCTCCCGCATAAAACCTGCCAAGGGGAGTGCGGGAAAGAGGATTTTCGAGACAACCAAACACAGAGGTGGTCAGCCGTTATGTTTCGCTCAGGAGGAAGAGGAAACAGCCTTCTTAGGCAGAATTTCCTGTATCGTTTCCTACAAAACGTCAAGTTGGCGCCTTCCATGATAAAGGATTACTGCGAGGGGAAATACCGAAGAATGCCCTACTGGACCTTCGGTGGTTTGCTCCTTTCCGTTGTTTATTTACTCAGTCCTTTGGACGCCATCCCCGATTACATCCTGGGACTGGGGCAAATCGATGATTTCCTGGTCGTCTGGCTCTGCATGTTGCTCATGGAGCGGGATCTGATTCCGTACCGGGCCTGGAAGGCAAGCCATTCGTCCTAGTGACTTTTCATAAGGGACATCGGCTTTTGCAACCCTCCGGCAGCCACGGCCCGTAGCGGGCTTCCACGTCTTGACCAAGGGACGAATCTTCGTCCCTCTCCTCTTTATTCCTTTTTCATGATTTGGACTGCAACCTGAATGCTCAAGCGGGCCTTTTCAGGGTAGTTGGTCTTAATATCCAGCCTTCCGCGCAGGGATTTCGGCGCTCCGGGCACATTGGAAAACAGGATCTTGAAAAGGCGGCCCTTTTCCACCTCTTCAATCGTGTAATTCGCTATCCCTTCCAGGGTGAAATAGAGTGGCTCAATGACCAATTGCTCCGGCAGGTCACCTCTTATCTGGATTTCCCCCGTGGTGCTTTCACCTTCCAGCGCTCGCAGATAGACACGGTAAGAAGACACAAAAATCGGGGCCTTTACGTTGGCCTTGATTCTTACGTAAGTTTTCTCCCGGTGCGGGTCGTTTGTGTGGATCGTTGCGCCCCAGGAGCGGTTGCCCCTGTAACCCTTGGTATTGATTCTTATTGTTATCTTTCCCTCCCCGCCGGGGAGTATCGCCTCGTCATGGGAGGCCACCGAGCAGCCTCAGCCGTGTCTCACATTCTTGATCTCGAGGGTCGCATCTCCCTCGTTTTTCACAACAAAGGTCTGCTCAATAATCCTCCCCTCTTTGACATCCCCGACTTCTATTTCTTCTTGGTTCAGGACCATTTTGGGACCTGCACCCGCGTTGGACAGCTCCGGTTTGGCGCAAAGGGCAAGACACATAAAAAACAATAAAGCCCCTAAAATAGACAAGTTTTTCATGAAATTTCCTCCATAATCGTCTTTCCAGCTTTTATCCTATCGATTGTCTTATACAATCAAAAACAGATTCGAGCAACGCATAGCGTCTTAAATCTTGCTCCCTGCTTATACCATTCTTTCGATCTCCCTTCTTTTCTCTTCAAGGCGTTTGAGAGAGACCGGGAAAGGCGTCTTCAGTTCCTGAGCAAAGAGTGAGACCTTAAACTCCTCGACCATCCATCGGTATGACTCAACGGCCTCTCTTTTCTCCGGGGAGGAATGGGCGGAAAGGGTCCTGCCCATCTCTTCAAAGGCCTTCAAAAAAGGTTCGGCCTGAAGGGACTTGGACTGATCCTTTTCAGGATGGTTGGCTCCCCGGGTCGCACGCAACGCCATGGCCTGGAGGTATCTCGGGATCTCAGCAAGGCGTTCCGGGGTGTAAATATCGAGGAAATCCGGTGGCACGAGCCCCTCCAGGTCCTTCCTGACGCGGGCGCAGAGGGCAAGGACAGACGGATTGCCCCTGTTCAGAGTTTCGACGCTGTGGAGCGTCGACCGCGTTTGGTGATAAGCGCATATCAGTCCTGAGGCCAGATCTCTGAGCTCCCGTGCCTTTTCGAACATCATCTTGGAAACCGCATCGGCATAGGCTTCAAAATCTTTTTTGGAACGCAGGTCTTTCTGGAGAAGCCGGTTTACAAGGCTTCGGAACAGGGCCTCCTCCACCTTGCGGACACCCCCGAAATAGGTCGTGGCAAGAGCGGCCTCCTTGGGCAGGGGCCAGTTCCGCCTCAGGAACTTGAGGTCTCTGACCAGCCGCAGAGACAGCAGGACCTGGACACCCTTTTTGTGGGAATCCCGGGCCTCTTCATAACCGGGAAAGAGTCTGATCCCGACACACCCCTCGTCAGGCTCCAGTGCAGGATAGGCCCTCAGACAAGGCCCAAGGGCGATGTACTCGGGCAGGGTATCAAAATCCCAGGAGGCGATATTCTTTCTCTCCCATTTGCGCCGTGCCTCTTCCCAGGCCCCGGTGTCAGGTGCCGGGGTCACCGCCGCAGCATGCTGCATGAGCAGGTGGATGTCTCTCCCCGATTCCAGCTCTTTACCTCTGTGGTCCGTTATGGCCACACGGGTCTGCAGGTGTTCCGGGATCTCGACCTCGGCCCACATATTGGCCGGGATGTCCACACCGAACCTCTGATAGACAAAGTGTGCGAGAGTCGTAAGCAGGGGCCGATCAGACCTCTCCATTTCCTCCATGATCACGTCCACGGTCCTGGACACGGGCACCAGTTGCTTGCGAAGGCATTTCGGCAATCCCTTGATCAGGGCGGTGATTTTTTCACGAAGGAGGCCCGGCACCCCCCATTCCAGGGGCTCCGTGGGGAGCCTGGATACCAGGCCCGCGGGGATCTGCACGGTGACACCGTCCTCGGTCTCCCCCGGGGCGAACCGGTATGAGGCCCTCAGGTGTGTCTCTCCTACGTTGAGTTCGTCGGGGAAGAGGGCTAACTCCTCATCGTCAGGCGATGAAAGCAGGATCTGCTCCTCTTTTATCCGCAAAAATTCGTCCCCGCCACCTTCCAGAATACGTTTCTTCAGGGTACGAACGTCATAAACGCCTTCAAGTCTCCGGGTGTAGAATTCCGCCAGGATATCGTCTCCTGCCAGGATGTCCCTGCGCCTGAGCTTGTCCTCAAGGGCCTCCAGTTTTCTGATCAGGGCCAGGTTATGAACAAGAAAGGGAAGCGGGGGCTTCAAATCACCTTCGACCAGGGCCGACCGAACAAAGATCCGGTGGGCTTCATCCGGATCAATGGGCCCATAAGACAGGGATCTTCGTGAGACAATCACCAGGCCGTAGAGGCTGACCTGTTCATAGGCCCGAACCTCTCCCCGGTTCTTTTCCCAATGAGGTTCCGAATAGGTGGACCTGCACAGTTTACCGCCCAGGGCCTCGAGCCAAGATACATCGATCTTTGCGGCCGTTCTGGCAAAAAGGCGGGAGGTCTTGACCATCTCCGCAGCCACGATCCAGGGGGCGTTTTTGTTGAAGAGGGTGGACCCGGGAAAGATCATGGCCTCCCGGCCCCCGGCCGCCTGGTAGATGTTCTTTTCCTTCTTGAGTGCGATGTTGGAAAGATAGCCGCTCAAAACAGACTTATGAATCCTCGCATAGCGGGATTCAGGGGGCTCTTTAACGGGCCGGGACACCCAAGGAATCTTCTGCTCCTTGAGGATGCTGATGATCTGATCAAAGGTATAGACCCAGTCCCGCATGCGGGGAAAGGAAAGAAAGTGGGCCTTGCAGAATTTTCTCATCTTGTTCTGGGTCTTGAGGGACTCCCACTCCCGGTGAAAGCGGTTCCAGATATTGAGCAGGGTGAGGAAGTCGGAATCCGGGTCCCTGAAGGGGGTATGCATTTGGTCGGCCTGCAGGGCCTTTTCCGTCGGTCTTTCCCTTGGATCCTGTATACTGAGGGCGGCGGCAATCACGGCAACCTCCTCCACACACCCTTCCTTGCCCGCCTCCAGCATCATCCTGGAAATTCGGGGGTCCAGGGGCATCCGGGCCATGACCCGACCCTTTTCCGTAAGCTTGTAGTCCCTGCCCTTCCGGACAACGGCGCCCAACTCATCGAGGAGATCAAAGCCGTCTTTGATGCTCTTTGGGCTCGGTTGATCGAGGAACGGAAAAGAGGCCGGATCACCCAGTTTCAGGTGGACCATGCGCAGGATAACCTCTGCTAGGTTTGAGCGCAGGATCTCCGCCGGGGTGAAGGCCGGCCGGGATTGGTAGTTTTCTTCTGAGTACAGGCGGATGCAGACACCGTTCTGTACCCGCCCGCATCGGCCCTTTCGCTGGTCCGCGCTGCTCCTGGAGATGGAGCTTATGGGAAGGCTGTTTGTCCGGGTCCTGGGAAGATACCGGGCGATACGGGCAAGCCCCGTATCGATCACGTACTTGATCCCTGGAATGGTCAATGAGGTCTCCGCCACATTGGTGGCGACCACAATCTTCGATCCCTTCACGGAATAGACCCGCCCCTGCTGTGAGGCCGTCAGCCTGGCGAAAAGGGGCAGGATCGTAACCGACGGATATCCCCTTCCCTCCAACCGATCACAGGTTTCAAGTATGTCCTGTTCCGTGGGCATGAAAATAAGGATGTCCCCGAAACGCCTCTGCCGCCGAAGTCTGTCCACGGCCTTGACCGCCATATCCACATAGGTGATCTCTCCGGCCTCCTCTTCCGCCGGGTCCAGCGGCATGTATTCCACCTCAACGGGGTACATGCGGCCACTGACTTCGATGACCGGCGCCTTGTCAAAGGCATCCGAAAACTTTTGGATATCCAAGGTGGCCGAAGTGATAATCACCTTCAAACCCGGCCTTGCCGCAAGGAGGGTCTTCAGGATTCCTAGAATAAAATCGATGTTGAGGCTCCGCTCATGGGCCTCGTCGATGATCAGGGTATCGTATTGGGTAAGACGCCGGTCACCCTGTGTCTCGGCCAGAAGCATCCCGTCTGTCATGATCTTGATATAGGCAGTCCGAGGGGTCTGGTCCCTGAAGCGGATTTTGTATCCCACGGAATGCCCCAGATCCTCCCCCAGTTCTTCGGCGATACGGCGCGCAATGGTGGCGGCGGCGATACGGCGAGGTTGGGTGCAACCGATCTTTCCCCCGACACCCCTTCCCGCCTCCAGGCACATCTTGGGAATCTGGGTGCTCTTACCTGATCCGGTCTCACCGCATATGATAACCACCTGATGATCCCGGATGGCCTGGATGATCCGGTGACGCCCGGCCGTAATGGGGAGAGCCTCGGGATAGGTCGGTTGCGGCACCCCGACCCTGCGGTCCTCTCTTTCCCGGATAGACCGATCTAAACGCTGCTCAAGAGAGTCCAGTTGCATCTGGAGATTCGCGATGCCCTTCCCGCTCCGGATCCTTTGACGAATTTGTCCTAATTTCCTTGACACCCGATCCGCCTCATGGATCATGGCCCTGGGAAGCATGGCTTCAATTTCCTGTATGTTTCTTATATTCGACATATCATCTGTATGGTACTATTTGCGGTCCGGACAGCCTGTTCAACCATCCGGAGTTCACGGCGGATGCTGCTTTGAAACGCCATCTTATTCAAAGAGCGTGGAGGGGGCAACAAATAATGCGCGGTCTTTTGAGCAGATCCGACGGTCACTTGGGCCGTTTTTTCGATCCCGCTAATGATGCCGCTTTGAAATGCCGATGGGGGCAGTTAAAGAATAATCGCATCCCGGACTTTGTTGGGGCTCTGCGTCATTGTGGAGAGAATCATGCTTGACGAAGAAAAGAGACAATATTTCAAGGCGCTTCTCAATAAGAGACTTGACCAGCTTCTGAGAGATTTCAATGAAACGGTTAACGGCATGACAGGGGCTGAGGACAAGTTCCCTGACCCTTCCGATCGTGCTACGGCTGAATCGGAAAGGTCCTTCACCCTCAGGATCAGGGACCGGGAGCGCAAGCTGATCGTCAAGATCAAAGAGGCCCTGGAGAAAATTGAAAACGGCTCCTACGGCATTTGCGAGGAGTGTGAGGAGGAAATCTCCGAAGGAAGACTGGAAGCCAGACCCGTGACCACACTCTGCATTGAGTGCAAGAGAAAGCAGGAAAACATGGAGAGGATCAAGGGGGGCTAGCCCGGGTTCAAAGAAAACATCTTTACCAGTGGGGCTGATTACCGATGCGGTGTCCCATGACCTCCAGGGTATCGTGGACAACCATGAAGGCATTCGGGTCGACCTGACGAATCAGGGTCTTGAGGCGATGGAGTTCCCTGAAGGTGATGACCGTATAGAGGATCTGCTCATCCTGACCCGTATACCCCCCCCGGCCGCTGATCAGTGTATATCCCCGTTGGATCTCTTCCCTGATGCCCTCTGCAATCTCTTTCCATCGAGACGAAATAATAAAGACGGATTTTCTCTGGCTGAGTCCCGTCACAACGAGGTTGACCATGTAAGAGGTGACAAAGATGTAGATCAACGTATACAGGGCGCTTTCAAGGGAAAACATGAGACCCGCCGTAAAGAGGAGGATGCTGTTAAAGGCAAGGCTTGTGGAGCCCAACCTGAGAGAGAAACTCCTGGCCATGATCACCGCCAGGATATCGAGCCCGCCCGCCGAGCCGGCTGATCTCAAGATGATGCCCGAACCCGCCCCGGAAATGATGCCTGCCAGCAGTGCACTCAGGAGTTTATCCTGGATGGAAAAGGGCACGCGGACGAAATACAGGGCCGCGGAGAATACGAGCATCCCGATGATGCTGTAAAGTAAAAAACGGCGACCCACAAATCTCCATCCAAGAACAAACAGTGGAATATTGAGAATAAAATAAAGCCAACCGACGGAAAGGGACGGCAAGAAATAAAAGATACTGAGCGCCAGTCCCGTGAACCCCGCACTGATGAATTTTTGGGGAATGATGATCCCGTTTGTGGCGGCTGCGCACAAAACGCTGCCCACGGTGATCAATAGAAGGTTTTTGAAGACCTCCCATACCACATCGGCTTTGATTATATTCTTTAACGGCGCCATTTCGTCTGTCCGCATCCTTTCGATCGTCCTGAGGTTTTTTACCGGGGCCTCCACATGATTGAAGTGGTCATACTGAAGGCCGGTCCCCGCTGTATGATTGTTCAGGTCTCCCGGTGATTCAATGGGAAAGGACTTTTGCTCTGGATTTGTCTTACAACGGTCCGGTTGAGATTCTACACCGACACGGACCATTGAGCGACAAAAATGGTACAAATGAGGTTTCACAGGGACAACCGGGACCAGACATCGCACCGGTGACCACCGTTCAAACGACTACGGATACATGAGTCTTGAACGATGAAGGTGCCCGGCGACATGCGTCAACAACACCCAAACGCTCCAACCCACAGGAATTTATTCCACTTTTTCCTTGACACAAAAATCAAATTTCACCATACTTTTATCCATAAATAATGAGGTATTTTGTCAGCACCCTTCTGCCTGTTGTAGCTCTTTGGATATAATTATGACATGGAGTAGGCCATCATCGATGTGCTGAAAAAGGAGGTGATCCAAGCCCATTACCTGGGGAGCAAAGCGGCCATTATCAGGATACGAGGGTCTCATAACCCATGAGACTGCCCCAGCGGCATGAGAGGAAATTACAGAACAAGATCCTCTGGATTTTGAAGTGCTCATATGACTTACTGGCCTACCGATACAATTAATATT
This sequence comes from Desulfatiglandales bacterium, assembly GCA_049366815.1. Lineage (GTDB taxonomy): Bacteria > Desulfobacterota > DSM-4660 > Desulfatiglandales > HGW-15 > CAYNYM01. The sequence goes on from JBMNCO010000047.1 coordinate 61,560, forward strand.
GAGTTTATTCATCCTTGAAGTTGCGCAGGCGCAGCGTTTACACCTTCTGAACGCGGAAAACATTGGACTTTTAATTCTGCGATGAATGCCGAAGCCACAGATTATTGATCTAACCATCTGGATCTTGCAGTTAATGCCTTCATAACCGCGGCGGAGACACTATGTTTGAAATAGCTCAGCTTGTTGGGGAAAGGGTTCATCATGGTCCTGGCAGCGTTTCTCATCCCTTTCAATCATCCGCGGCTGGACGGAGGATTTTGAGGGTCAAAAGGCCCGACAGGATGGCCTCCGTACACAGTGAATCCCATAGACTCCCGCATCATCCCACTTTGTGGACTCATCGGCCGGTGCAAGCCGGATTAAAACCAGACCCGGCAGAGACCGCCGCCGATCGCAGGTCCCAAGTATTGCACTCTCCAAGGATCTTTCAGTTCAAGCAACAATCTGTAAAAACCCCCATCCCTCATCAACGAGCCCAGACCATTACCCCGGGCACAACCTGTTTTACCGACAGAGACGGGATATGAGGCCAAAAGACAAGCTGGTGCAAAAACAGAGACGAAACGCTGATGTCGGGCCCATAAGACGTCAAAACCCACAGGGTGCAATCAGCTCCCACTGGTCATTACAGGACTTAATTGGATAGACTATCTGCGAGGTTTGTCAAGTCATGAAAACGTCATTTTTTGAGAAAACGGTCACGAGCTTGAGTTCGGGGTTTAACATACTGGCTTCGGCCTCTCTCTTTGCCATGATATTGTTGACCTGCATCGACGTGTTTATGCGCTATTTCTTCAATCGACCCCTTGCCGGGACCTATGACGTGGTCAGCCTTATGGGCGCCGTTATCGCCGCATTTGCGATGCCCTACACCATGCTGGAAAAGGGACATGTGGCCGTGGAGCTTCTTGTCATGCGTCTTTCGAGAAAAACTCAACTGGTCTTTGAAACGGTGACGCATACGGCCGGTATTCTGCTCTTTCTATTGGTGTGCTGGCAGTGCGTTGTCCTTGCCGTTGATATGAAGGCCGCAGGAGAAGTCACGCCCACCCTGCTTCTCCCGTTTTACCCGATTGTCTACTGCATGGCCCTTTGTTTTTTTGTGCTCTGCCTTGCCATCCTGGCTAATCTCTTACAAATTTGGCTGAAGAGGGTAAAAGAATGAGTCCTATTCATGTTGGCATCATCGGCGTTGTCTTTCTCGTTGTCATCCTGTTTACCAGGTTTCCCGTCGCCTTTTGCATGGCCCTTGTCGGTCTCTTGGGTTTCGGCTACCTGGTCTCACCGGAGGCGGCGCTCAATATCATTGCCAAGGATTTCTACTCAGTGTTCAGCTCCTATTCGCTGACGGTCGTACCCTTATTTGTCTTTATGGGCCAGATCCTTTTCTACTCGGGTATCAGCTCTAAGCTTTATGATGCCGCCTTTACATGGATGGGGCATTACAAGGGGGGGCTTGCCATGGCCACGGTGGGTGCCTGTGCGAGCTTTTCAGCCATCTGCGGATCGACCAACGCGACGGCGGCCACCATGGCAACGGTTGCACTCCCGGAGATGAAAAGATATAGATATCGTGATGAACTGGCTACCGGGGTGGTCGCGGCCGGGGGAAGCCTGGGCATTCTCATCCCCCCCAGCGTGATTTTTATTGTTTACGGGATCATGACCGAACAGTCCATCGGGAAACTCTTTGCCGCAGGGATCCTTCCCGGCATACTTCTCTCCGCACTCTTCGTCCTCACGATCTACATCTGGGCCACCATAAAACCCGGAATCGCCCCTATGGTAGAAAAAAAGAGTTGGAAGGTGCGAATAAAGTCCCTTCTGGGTCTTGTCGAAGTGATCATCCTCTTTGTCCTGGTCATGGGCGGACTTTTTATCGGTGTCTTCACCCCAACCGAGGCGGGGGCCGTAGGGGCCTTCGGAGGATTGATCATTCCGCTCGTTAGACGCCAGCTCTCCTGGCAGGGATTCATCATGGCCCTGTATTCTTCGACACGAACAACCTGCATGATCTTGATGATTGTCGCTGGAGCGACGGTCTTCGGCCACTTCCTGGCGGTCACGAACATCCCCGATACACTGTCGAATTGGGTTGTAGGTCTTCCCCTCCCCCCCTGGGCCGTCATGATCGTTGTGATGTTCTTTTTCCTTGTCGGCGGCTGCTTTATGGACTCCCTCGGGATGATCATGCTGACTATCCCGATATTTTTTCCGGTCGCCGTTGCCCTGGGCTATGATCCCATATGGTTCGGTGTGGTCATCGTCCTCGTAACAGAACTGGGAGTGATTACCCCACCCGTTGGAATCAATGTCTATGTGGTCAGCGGGATTGCCCGGGACGTGCCGCTTGAGGTTATCTTCAAGGGCGCAATCCCCTTTGTGCTGGCCTTGCTCGCCTATGTGATCATCATGGTCTTTTTCCCCCAAATCGCCCTGTTCCTGCCGAGCTTTATGGCCTATTGACGGTCTGTTCTTTGCCGGCCTTTGGAAGGGGGCCGAGTGTAGGTGCAAGAGGTTTTGTATGGTCCAGAGCCAAATCGCATAAAGAACAGAAAGGAGGGTTTTGTTTCAAAATTATCCTAATCACTTAACCAAAGAAGGAGGATTTGAAATGAAAAAGGGGTTATTTTTTACCGGTCTGTGTCTTGCGTTAACAGGGGCTTTTCTTCTGTTCACGGGGATCTCCGTAACGCCTGCTGAAGCCAAAACTTACAACTTCACCTATAGCACCTTCTTCCCACCCACCCACATCCAGTCAAAGGTGCCTGTTGCCTGGGCGGAGGAGATCGAAAAACGTTCCAACGGCCAAATAAAGATAAAATTTTTCTTCTCCGGCTCTCTCACACCCGCACCACAAATATATGACGGCGTCGTCAAGGGAATCTCGGATTTCGGCCTGTCCGTTTTGGCCTATTCCCCCGGGCGCTTCCCCGTGTTGTCGGTCGTTGACAATCCATTAGGTTACCCCAATGCCTTTGTCGCAACGAGGGTCATCAATGAGATCAACAGGGAATTCAAACCAAAGGAACTGGACGACGTCCATGTCTGCTACCTCTTTGCCCATGGGCCCGGCCTGCTCCACACGGCAAGAAAACCCGTCCGCACCTTGGAAGACGTAGCGGGCCTGAAGATTCGATCGACCGGGACCAGTCAGTTGATCGTCAGGGCCCTCGGGGCGGCCCCGGTGGCCATGTCCCAGGGAGAGACCTATGACGCCCTGAAGAAAAACATCGTCGATGGAACCCTGGTGCCCATCGAGGCCCTGGAAGGCTTCAAGCAGGCCGAGGTCTTGAAATACACCACGTATACATACAGTTGTGCGTATTCGCAGGGATTCTTTGTCGCCATGAATCCCAAAAAATGGGATTCTCTGCCACCGGACCTTCAGAAGATCATTACGGATGTGAGCAGGGAATATGAAGACATTACGGCCCAGGCATGGGGCGACAGCGATGAGTCGGGACGCAAATTTTCCGAGAGCCTGGGTCAGGAATTCATTACGCTCTCGGACGAGGAATCCGCCAAGTTTAAAGACGCGGTGAAGCCCGTGTTTGATGAATACATCAAAATCACCAATGAAAAGGGGATTGACGGAGCCGCCGTCTTCAACGCAGCACAGGAAATGGTTGAAAAATACAGCAAGGAATACAAATAACCTCTTGTGAGACCTGAAGGGGGTGGTCCTGTCCCCCCTTCAGTCCGTTTTCCCTTGTAAGGGATCTACCGGAAAAAGGGGCCTTTCAGGCCCCCATGAATAAAGTGGGCAACGCTCACAGTGGGGTTTCTTACGGCAGTATTCCTTGCCTGTCCTGACGATCAGGGCATGAAATTCGTTATAGAATTGGGGATCGTCGGGCAGGTGATCCATGAAAAGTGCTTGAAGCCCATCGTAGGTCATCTCTTCTTCCGCCATCCCATGGCGTCTCAGTATCCTGTAAGTATAGGCGTCGATGACGAACACAGGCCTTTCGGCCGCATAGAGCAGGATGCTGTCTGCGGTTTCAGGGCCGATGCCCTTAACGGACAAAAGTCCCTCCCTGAGCCGGGCCGGACTTTCACTCAGGAGAAGGGCAAGGTCCTTATCGTATTTATCCGCAATGAATGCAATCAGATTTTTCAGTCTCCTGGCCTTGATGTTGAAATATCCGGCAGGCCGGATGTCTTCCGCCAGCTCAGTAAGAGACAGCCTGTGGAGGCCTTCCAGGGTGAGCCGTTCCCTTGCCTTCAGGTTCTCGATGGCCTTTTCCACGTTTTTCCAGTTGGTATTTTGGGTGAGCACGGCCCCAACCATGACCTCAAAGGCCGTTTCCCCCGGCCACCAGTGTTGGGGGCCGAAATGCCCGAAAAGGAGTTCGAACATCTCTTTGAGGCCTTGAGAGATCGGGCTTTCAACAGGGATCTCCTTCATTTTATCGGACGATCTTGTCCCCGGGGATTTGCACAAAGCTCACAATTCCTGCTGTCGGCGGATTCAGGGGATCGCGTCCCGCTTCAGAATCTGACCGGTCTTTGAAAGAAACAGCCTTCTGTCCTCATCGGTAAAATCCGAAAGGATTTCGTCTATAAAGTGATCCTTGGGTTCCTGTATATTTTTGAGGGTCTGCATTCCTTTTGGAGTGATTTCCAGGAGGGTGATACGCTCGTCCTGAGGGTCCCGCTTTCGAATGACAAAACCATTTTTCTCTAACCGCTTGGCGATCCCCGTCATGTTCGCGCCTGAAACCAGCATGATCTTGCTGATCGTGGAAATGCTGTTTTGTTCATTATCAGAGGCGTACAATGCCCGCAGGACATTGTATTGGGAGAAGGTAAGCCCATAATTCCTGAAAATAGCAGAACTCTCCCTCTTGAAATACTCACCGACCCTTACGATGGCCATCAGAACCTTTTCATCTATGCTCGGATCGCTCGGATAATTGCCCCTGGCCATATTTTTCACCTCTCTTTCACACTTCATGCCGAATGAATCAACACATTGTATACTATAACATTATCTTTACAATTTTACAGCTCGCCACAGAAAAACAATATTGCCATAAATCAAAATGTTAAGGTCTACACCCTAGTCGATGGGAGCAAATGACGAAATATCGCCGTTGATGCGTCTATTAAGGCCATGCATTTATTGAATCGCCCCCTCTCACCCATTCAGTTTACCCCGCCCCTGGCCATACCCGTAACAATAACCAGCTTTAGCCAAGAAGGCAACATGTTTTTAGCTTGAGATACCCACCGCAATCCTGTATGTTTAGTAGTTTAAGTGAATCCTCTCCGCTCACACCTTCTCTTCCTGAAGGTGCCGTTCAGCGGAATCATACAATACATGTACTATTAACTTTTTATATAACAGGCAGGGTAAACCTTGTACCTGAATCTGCGCCGTGCCTGTTTTCTTGTGGAGGCCTGAAAAATGGGAGCTGGAGATCGCCACATCGTGCGCACCACGACCTGGTCAGCCGGACCGGGTTGTCACGGAGGTTGCGGCGTATTGGCTCATATAGAAGGAGGTAAACTCGTTAAGGTTGAAGGGGATTCCGACCACCCCTGGAATCACGGAAGGCTCTGTGCCAGGGCACTGGCCATGACCCAGTACGTGGAAAATCCCAAACGTCTGAGGTGCCCCCTCAAACGTGTGGGCGCGCGAGGGGAAGACCGGTGGGAGGAGATCTCCTGGGACGAGGCCTTTGATCTTATTGAAACAAAAATGAAGGCCATTCGAGAGGAATTCGGTCCTGAAAGCGTGATCTTTTCCATGGGCACGGGCCGGGACATCGGCCCCTGGATCTGCTTGCTCGCCTATGCATATGGAAGCCCGAACGTCATGTTCGCCCTGAGCGGCAATGCCTGCTACAGCCCGCGCATCGCCGCCCTGGACACCATCCAAGGGGATTATTGCGTTTTCGACGCCGGTCAGTGGTTCCCGGAGCGGTATAAAGATCCCCGCTTTGAGGTCCCCCAATGTATGGTCGTGTGGGGGTACAACATAAACGCCTCCTGTCCCGACAACCTTTTCGGCCACTGGATCATTGACCTGATGAAACGGGGGACCAAAATCATATCAATCGATCCAAGGCTCTCCTGGTTCGCCTCTCGTGCGAAACACTGGCTCCCGCTGAGACCGGGGACCGACGCAGCCCTGGCCATGGGCTTTCTCAACGTCATTATCAATGAAGACCTTTATGATCATGAATTTCTGGAAAAGTGGACCAATGGCGCCCATCTCATCCGGTTGGATACAGGGAAGCTCCTCCGAGAGACGGACGTCAAGAAGGACAAGGGATCGAAAGACAATTTCCTGGTATGGGATTCAGCCTCAGGGCGGGTCGCCGTATGGAAAACGGCAGATCTCGCCTTTGATCCGGCCGGGGCATGCCCTGCCATCTCGGGCCGTTGGGAGGTGCCCCTCACCGACGGCCGAAGTGTCCCTTGTCACACGGTATGGGATGCCTTTTGTAAGGAAGTCCAGAAGTACCCCTTGGATAGGGTAGCGGACATCACCCGCGTACCCGCCGAGGACATCGCCAAGGCCGCCCGCTTCTACGCGACCAGCAAGCCGGCATCAATCCACTGGGGCGTGCCGATCGACATGACACCGGGCATCACCCCCCTCTGCCAGGCCATTGCAGCACTCTGGGCCCTCACTGGAAATCTTGACGTCCCCGGAGGGAACGTCTATTCGCGGTTCGCCTTTGATGCCGTGGCCTATGCCCTCCCGGGCAGCGAGGGCGTCATCAGACTCAGAAACAAGGATCAGGACAAACCCCGTATCGGGGCGGACCGCTACGGACCCTTCGGCCGCTTTATTTGGCGCACTCAGACCGACCTTGCCATTGATCAGATCTTCACGGAAGAACCCTATCCCATCAAAGGGCTCTGGATCCAGACTTGCAATCCCCTGGCCGGGAGTGGCATGGACCCCAAAAGGTGGGAGGAGGCGATCAAGAAACTGGATTTCGTGGTGGCGGTCGATCTTTTTATGACACCCACCGCCCAGTATGCGGATGTGGTTTTGCCGGCGGCGACCTTTCTGGAAAAAGACGGTGTACGCACCTGGTGGGTACCGCTCCAGTCCATCAACAAGGCCATCAGGGTGGATGACTGCCGTCCTGACATAGAAATCAATTTCGAACTGGCCAAACGGTTCGACCCGGACTTCAAATGGGAAACCATCAACGACCTCTTCGACGAGATCATCAAACCCTCCGGCCTGAGCTTTAAGGAACTCCAGGAAAAGGGGTGGGTTTTTCCGCCGGAAGGCCACCCGAGTTGTCCCTATCACCGACATGAAAAGGGATTGTTGAGGGCGGACAGGAAACCCGGCTTTCAAACCCCTACCGGTCGGTTCGAACTCTACGCGACCTTGCGTGAAGAGTGGGGTCTTGAACCCCTGCCGCACCACGAGGAACCGCCCTTCACCCCGGTCAGTCGTCCGGATCTGGCCAAGGAATACCCCCTGATCCTGTCCACCGGGAGACGTTCTCCGGTCTATTTCCATGCCGAACATCGAATGATCCCCTGGCTCAGGCGGATCGATCCCGACCCCGTGGTTGAAATTCATCCGGATACCGCCGCTGAAAAGGGTATCGGCAATGGAGAATGGGTCTGGGTCGAAAATTGGCAGGGACGGGCCAAATTCAAGGCCAAGGTCACCCCCATCGTGCCGCGCTGGATGGTGATGGCCGCCCATGGCTGGTGGTTCCCGGAAAAAGACGGGGCCGCGCCCGATCTCTACGGCGTTTGGGAGTCCAATATCAACCTGCTCCTTCCCATGAATGCACAGGGGAAGGATGGTCTCGGGGCACCCATCAAGCACTCCATGTGCAAGATCTGCAAGTTTGATGAAAGGGGGGCGTGATATGACCGAGAAAACGGAATACGGTCTATTGATCAATTACGAATACTGCACCGGATGTCACGCCTGTGAAATCGCCTGCGCCCAGGAATATCATTGGCCTGCGGGCATGGCCGGCATCAAGGTCATGGAAGTGGTGGAGGAACTGCCTAACGACAAGGCCTATCTGGTCTTCCTGCCCTTCCCCACGGAGCTCTGCATCCTCTGCCGCCCCCGCACCAAAAAGGGGCTGCAGCCGGCCTGTGTCAAGCACTGTCTGGCGGCATGCCTGACCTACGGCCCTGTGGAAGACCTGGCCGGGGAGATGGCGGGAAAACCCCGAATGGCACTCTGGAAACCCCGTTAAACCACAGATTGGGACAGATTTCATGCCTTTGGGTCTGACGCGGGGGTTCAAGGGATTATTGACTTAACCTACGGATCATACTAGGATTGTCTGTATATTCTTCGGGTGTTCCTCCCCTGGATCACTATATGTTTGAAACAGGGCATGAGTTTAGCTTCTTGAAAGAGCCCGGCAATTCGGCCCATGGGCCCTCCGTGATGGGGTAATTTTCAAGAGCCCAAAGCGTTACGAAACAGGAATGCCTTCGGCTGGGTCCATTGTATATCGGAGGCCGGCAATATCATAAGGCAACCGCCATTTTTTACGGTCAGTCATGTGGAATCTTTCACCAAAGAGGATCATCCTTTACGCTTTGACTCTGGTCCTGCTCCTGGCCATCCTCCTGGCCCTGGGTCTGGGCCTTTTCCTCCTGAAACCGGCTCAGAAAATAGCGGCGCGGGAGGTCGTGCTCATCAGAGAGGGGCTGTCCTTGAGACAGGTGGCCCAAGAGCTGGAGAGCCGTGACATCATCACCAGCAAGGTCCTCTTCATGCTATGGGCCAAGGCCTTGGGTTACGGTCGTATAATCAAGGCGGGAGAATACGAACTGGGTCCTGACATGCCGCCCCTCCGCATCTATGAGAAATTGACCCGGGGACTGGTCATGACCCATGCCGTCACCATACCGGAAGGGCTCACGAGAATGCAGATCGCGGACATCCTCGCAGAGAAGAGACTGGCAGAGCGACAGTCTTTTCTCTCCCTGACACAACACCCTGACATCATCGCAAAATATGGAATTTATGGCCAAAACCTCGAAGGATACCTCTACCCCGACACCTACCAGTTCGCACTCAGCCTACCCCCGCAAAACCTCATTGATGTGATGGTGCGACGTTTTCTAAAGGTCGTTGAACCTTACAATTCCGCCATTGATCAATCCGGGATGGACCTGAACCAGGTGGTCATCCTCGCCTCCATCGTGGAAAAAGAAACCGGACAGGCGGATGAGCGCCCGCTGATCGCGAGCGTATTTCTCAATCGTCTGAAACGGGGCATGCGCCTTGAGAGCGACCCGACTGTGATTTACGGCCTCTCGGATTTCAACGGAAACATCACCCGGAAGGACCTGCAAACACCCACCCCCTATAACACCTATCTTATTCAGGGCCTGCCGCCCGGGCCCATCTCGAACCCCGGCCTCGCCTCCATCAAAGCGGTCCTCTTCCCCGCAGAGACCAAATATCTCTTTTTCGTGTCCAAGAACGACGGTTCCCACCATTTCTCCAGGACATTTTCCGAGCACAGGCGTGCTGTGGATTTTTATCAGAGAAAGAGGGGGAAAGCCCCTCCAAAGACCTCTTGATCGCAGCCATGACTCTCTTTTGCAGTAATATGCGGTTTAAATTTGTGCAACTCATTGTTTTTGCAGATGAAAGTCTTTATCCTACCCTGACAGGGGCAACAAGGCCAAGGAACCCAAGTCATGATGAAACGATTTTTGCCCTCGGCAACCATCCGTAGTGAACTGCTGGACCTTCAGCTTGAGGGTCTTAAATGGACTGTCAGTCATGCCTACAACGGATCCCCCACCTACAGGAACAAATTCGAGCAGTCGGGTATTCGACCCGAAGACATCCAGACACTCGACGACCTGCAAATGCTTCCCTTTACAACGACCAACGATCTTCAGGAGGGATACCCTTTCCCGCTCCTTTCCGTGCCCCTTGATCAGGTGGTGAGGATTCACGCCTCTTCGGGCACAACCGGAAAGAGAAAGGTCCTCTGCTACACCAAAAAGGACATCGATGACTGGACCCATTTCTTTGCCCGATGCCTTGAGATGGCCGATATGAACCGGGAAGACAGGGTTCAGATTGCCGTCGGATACGGCGTTTGGACGGCAGGGATCGGCTTTCAGACGGCCTGCGAGGCCTTTGGAGCCATGGCCATCCCGACCGGTCCGGGGAATATGGATATGCAGTGTCAGTTTCTTGTGGACATGCAGACAACCGTCATGTGTTGCACGGCCTCCATGGGTCTCCTTCTGGCGGAGGAGGTCCACAGGCGAGGCATCAGGGATCAACTCAACCTGAAAAAGATGATATTGGGTTCCGAGCGGGCCGGTGATGCCATGAGAAAACACATTCGGGAGCGCCTGGGTATCGAACACATTTTTGACATCCCGGGCATGACCGAGCTCTATGGTCCAGGGACCGGGCTGGACTGTATCCACCATCAGGGTATTCATTACTGGGCCGATTATTATATCCTGGAAATTCTCGATCCTGACACCCTCAAACCGGTGCCGGAGGGTGAAACCGGAGAGATGGTGGTGACCACCCTCCGGAAGCAAGCGGTCCCGCTGATTCGCTACCGCACAAGGGACCTGACCCGCCTCATCCCGGGCACTTGCCCCTGCGGATCCATACTGCCCAGGCACGACCGGATCCTCGGCCGTTCCGACGATATGATCATCTTCAGAGCAGTGAACATCTATCCCGGTCAAATCGATCACATCCTCTCGGGCCTTCGGGGAATCGGGAGTGAGTTTCAGATCATCCTGGAACGCAGGGACGACGGTAAAGACTATATGACCCTGAAGGTTGAACGGGCCCAGGGTGCGGAAAGCGGCAAGGATACGGCCCTGGCCCAACAGATCGCCGAAGCGATCAAGAAGCAGATCCTGGTCAGCGCAGACATTGAAATCGTGGATTACGGCCGACTCCCAAGGAGTGAGCGCAAGAGTAAACGGATCTTTGACAACCGGGATATGTCCTGAGTCAGGCCCAGGGATATGCGTTCTAACATGCCGACCATACCCTCCAGGACACTTGAGCCAAAAGTGTCCACCGCCACCAGGGTTTGCGGACCGGAGAGGGCGATCACATTCGCCCCCGACCAAGTGGAAAAGATCATGCCGCCTCAATGATTCGAGACGACTTTGCCCTTTGACAAAGCCTCCCATTTTCCCTATGATATCTTCCCGTGACAGAGTGTCATAATGACAAAAAAACATGGAGGTACAAAATATGGCGGAATGTCCCGTATGCGGTGCGGAATTTGATCTCCCCGAAGACGCTGAGAAAGGTGAAATCATTACCTGCGATGATTGTGGATCCGAACTGGAAGTAACCGGCAAAGACAGCGTTCAGGAAGCTCCACAAGAAGAGGAAGACTGGGGCGAGTAATCTCCCGGAAAATGGGGATGAACCCGTGGGAAAATGTGGAGAATCCTCTTGCGCCCATGACGGCCTCTGATATCGTCTCCAAACCCTTTTCCCTGTCTGGTGTGTGGATCCGCCGGACGGAGGGGGCAGATCCCATCCGTCAGTTCATTCCCATTCGGCACCGACCTGTTGTGCCGAACGGGAATCCTTGATAGGGACACATAGAATCACTCCTCTTTCGGCCCCGCCTCTGCGTAACCCACAGGATCAATATCAGCCACGAGGCTTAAAGAAACCGAACCGTGCCCGGTCGTTTCCACGATACCCTTCTGTGTGCTGAAAAGAGGACGGATGAAGCGCCAAAATCCCGCAGCGACCGTATTTATGGATGGCGGAGGGAGCCTAGCGGAGAGAACATGCCGATCCCTGCTTGGGGCGGCACATTCTATTTTGGGCAAGAGTGATACAGCTTGTTCCCCTATACAATTTTTCCATCGACCCGCAATGAGGCGATGGTCTAACGACGAACAGGGGGGAGGAACCATCCCTTCCCCTTCACATGGAGTAGAGAATGAGAGTAGGATTTTTGCATTCTATCATCAGAAAAGAAGAAAAGCTCCTCCTGGACGAGTTCAAGAAACGGCAGGACGTTGAACTGATAAAAATCGATGACCGGGAGCACTTTTTCGACCTTCACAAAAATGCCTTTGATCTGGATGTCGTGATCGAACGCTGCGTCAACCATTCCAGGGCTGTCCACGCCCTCAAGATTTTCAGCGATCACGGTATCCCCACAGTGAACACCCCGGAAGTTGCGGAGATCTGCGGCAGTAAATTCCTCACCACCCAGGCCCTCATAAAGTCCGGAGTGCACACCCCGAGATGCTATCTGGCCTTCACCCCGGAATCGGCCATGGCGGCCATGGACGAACTCGGCTATCCCTGTGTCATCAAGCCGACGACAGGTTCCTGGGGCAGGCTCATATCCAAGATAAACGACCGGGATGCGGCCGAGGCCATTTTGGAACACAAACAGATCCTTGGGAGCTACCACCATTCCATTTTCTATATTCAGGAATATGTAGAAAAGCACGGTAAAGACATCCGCAGTTTCGTCGTGGGCGATCACTGCATCGCGGCTATCTATCGGTCTTCAGAACACTGGATAACCAACACCGCCAGAGGGGGCGCCACCATGAACTGTCCCATCGATTCCGAGCTGCACGATATCTCGGTTCAGGCGGCCAAGGCGTGTGGTGGAGGCGTTGTCGCCATTGATGTCTTTGAGACGAAAGAGGGCTACGCGGTCAACGAAGTAAACTACACCATGGAATTCAGAAACAGCATCGACGTGACAGGGGTGAATATCCCCGGCAAAGTGGTGGACTATGTATTGGAGGTGGCGAAAAGATGAAAGTCAGTATAATCGGGGCATCCGGATATGGTGGTGGTGAGTTGTTGAGGCTGCTCCTGCAGCACCCCCAGGTTGAGGTGCATCAGTGTACATCCGAACGTTTTGTGGGCAAACCCGTGACCCGCATGCACCCGAACCTGCGGAAACAGACGGCCCTCAAATTCTCCAGCGTTGCGGAACTGGACCAGGTTGATCTCCTTTTTGTTGCCCTCCCGCACACCCAATGCATGAAAAGATTCGGCGAATTCGTAGGGCTCGCGGACAGGATCATCGACCTCTCCGCGGACTTCAGACTGAAGGACCCTGGGGCCTACAGGAAATGGTACGCCATAGAACATGCTCGGCCGGACATCCTCTCGGAATTCGTTTACGGCAATGTCGAACTCCACCGCGAAGAGATGAAAAAGGCCCGATACATCAGCGGCGCGGGCTGCAACGCCACGGCCGCCATACTTCCCCTGTGGCCCCTCTTCATGTCGGGCGTGGTGGATACCGCCATGCCGGTCGTGGCCGAGGCCAAGTGCGGCTCCTCGGAGGGCGGCAACAGCGTGAACGAAGGCAGTCATCACCCGGAGCGAAGCGGCTGCGTCCGGTCCTATAAACCCACGGGACACCGTCACATCGCCGAGATGGAACAGGAGCTGGGCAATCCCGTTCACTTCTCCGCCACCTCCATCGAGATGGTCCGTGGCATCCTGCTTACGGCCCATCTGTTTGTCAAAGAGGGCATAACCGAAAAGGAGATCTGGAAGGGCTATCGCGAGGTATACGGCCGGGAGCCCTTTATCAGGATCGTAAAGGAAAAGCAGGGCATCTTCCGTTTTCCGGAGCCCAAACTCCTGGCAGGCACCAACTACTGCGACATCGGGTTTGAACTGGAAGGGAAAAGGCTCGTGGTGGTTTCCGCCATTGACAATCTCATGAAAGGTGCCGCAGGGCAGGCCGTACACGCCATGAATGTCATGTGCGGCTTTGAGGAGACAGCAGGCCTCGGCTTTGCCGGGCTGCATCCCATTTGATAAATTGAGGTTACCACCTTAGTTGTCTGGACCGAAAGTTCGGTGACGTATTTTCACGCAGCCATTTTCTGGGAGCGGCAAATTCTACTTTGTAAAAGACCGGTGGTCACCAATAATAAGATGTATCTATTTTCCATGCATCATAGAGTCTAATAGGAACCAGGATTCATGTGCAGGCTTCTTGCAGTGCGCGGCCGACAGCCCTTTGAAATTCAACCCTATCTGGAGAACTTCGCCTATATTTCCAGGCACAGCAAGGAATTCCAGGGGCACGGGTGGGGCTGTGCCTATATAGCCCCCGACGCACGGTGGCAAATCTACAAAAACATCAAACCCATCTGGGATGATGACCTGACGCAATTCCCCTCAACGACCCTTTTGGTCGCCCATGCCCGAAGCGCCTTCGAGGACCGGGACATCGTCGTTGAGAACAACATGCCCTTCTTTGACGGCAGAACGGTCTTCGTCTTCAACGGTGAACTTCGGGGTGTCATGGTCCGTTCAGAGGGACGAATCGGGGCTGAGAAGATATTCAATTACATCAAACGCTTTGACATGGGAAACACCCTGGCGGCCCTGAAACAGGGCACTGAAATTATAAAAAAGAGGACCAAACACATCCGGGGCATGAACATCATCATGGTGAATGATGAGGGGATCCATGTCTCCAGTTTCTTTAATGAGGATGAGGAATATTTCACAATGCATTACAAGGAAGGAGACGGGTTGATCGTCTGCTCCGACCCCTTTCCTTCAGAAAAGGGCTGGCGAAGCATAGCCAATGATTGGATAGGGGTGTGGTAGATGATCATAGTCAAAATCGGCGGAGGAGACGGCATCAACATCCAGGGGATTGTCGAAGACCTTGCTACCCTGGAAGAAAAATTTGTTATTGTTCACGGCGCCAATGCCTTGCGTGACAGGCTGGCGGAGGAGCTGGGACGGCCCAAGGAGGTTCTCACCTCGGTCATGGGGTACACCAGCGTTTATTCCGATGAAAATCTTCTGGATGTCATGATGATGGCCTATGCAGGCCTGAAGAACAAACGGATCGTGGAAATGTGCCACCAGAAAGGGATCAACGCGGTAGGTCTCAGCGGCCTCGACGGAAAGGCGGTCCAGGGAAGACGCAACAAGGGCGTTCGGGTCTACCGTGACGGAAAGCTGAAGATCGTCCGGGACTTCTCGGGCAAACCTGAGACGGTCAACGCGGCCCTGTTATCCCTGCTCCTGGAAAACGGTTACGTCCCTGTTCTCACGGTACCCATCATTGATGAGCAGAACAGGGCCATCAATACGGAGAACGATGACGTGGTCCGGGTGCTTCAGAAGGCCCTCAAGGCGGACACGGTGATCAATCTCATTGAGGCACCCGGGTTCCTCCAAGACAAGGACGACGAGACATCGGTGATCAGCAAGATCTCTCCGTCGGAACTCGAGGCACGGGAACAGCAAGTTGAAGGCAGGATGAAGAGAAAGATGCTGGCCGTCAAAAAACTTTTCGAGCACGGGGCAACCCGTGTAGTCATTGCCGACGGTCGCAGGGATCATCCGGTATCCGACGCCCTGGCCGGGAAAGGAACGGTGATCGCATGAACACCAAAGAACTGGAAGAGACCTATGAACTGCCGGTCTATCCCAGACGGGACATCGTGCTGGTGCGGGGAAAAGGCGCCAAGCTCTATGACGATCAAGGCAGAGAATATATCGACTGCGCCGCAAACGTCGGTGTGTCCAATATCGGGCATGGGAACGAAAAGGTCGCCAGGGCCATCTGCGACCAGTACCTCAGCCTCGGAAACTGCTACAGCATGTTTTACAATCCCGTTCGTGCCCGGCTGGCGGAAAGACTGGTCAGTCTGACACCGCCCAATCTCACCAAGGCCTTTTTCTGTAATTCCGGTGCGGAGGCCGTGGAGGGGGCTATAAAATTCGCCCGGGCCACGACGGGCAAAGAGGAAATCATCGCGGCCATGCGGGGATTTCACGGAAAGACCATGGGCGCCCTGGCCGCAACCTGGGGACCCGAATATCAGAAGCCCTTTGTCCCGATGCTGGCCGGAATGAGACACGCCCCCTTCAATAACTTCGAAAAACTGCAGGCCGCCGTCTCAGAGGATACGGCCGCGGTTCTCCTTGAACCGGTCCAGGGCGAAGGCGGAGTAAGAATCGGAGATTACGGGTTCTTTCAAAAGACGCGCGATCTCTGCACAAGGAACGGCATTTTGCTGATCATGGATGAGGTCCAGACGGGTTTTGGACGAACCGGCACCTTGTTTGCCTGTGAACAATTTGTGACGCCTGACCTCCTCTGCCTGGCCAAATCCCTGGCCGGAGGTATCCCCATGGGCGCGGTGCTGTGTTCCGACAGGATCACGGTCCCGGTTAAGAGCCACAGTTCCACCTTCGGAGGCAACCCCACGGCCTGCGCGGCCGCCCTGGCAACCCTTGAAGTTATCGAGTCAGAGGGTCTGGTGGAACGGGCCCGGACCCTGGGCATCCATTTTCAAGAAGGACTGCGGGCCATAAAGAGCGACAAGATACGGGAGGTCAGAGGTCTCGGCCTGATGATCGGCATTGAACTCAAGGAAAAGGCCGGGCAATATGTCCAGCAACTCATGGACAGGGGCATCATCGCGCTTCTGGCCGGGGCCACGGTCATCAGGCTCCTCCCGCCCCTGGTCATAACCCGGGAAGAGATCGATAGCGTAGTCCAGGCCCTTGAAGAGGTCCTCCGGGATGCATAGTTTGACTTTGTAAAGATAGTGTTTGCTTTTTTCGTCAAGAAAATATATAAG
>JBMNCO010000048.1:0-20704 GCA_049366815.1 Desulfatiglandales bacterium
AGAAATTTCCGGGCCGGATAAATACACCCCACAACGCGGCCGTCCAGCTTTACCGCACTACCAGGGAGGAGCTCGAGAGGGTCGGAAGAGAAATAGGTGAGAAGCTGGCCAGAAGCAGGGGCCCCGTTACCGTTGTGATACCGATGCGAGGGTTCAGCGTCCACGACTGTGAAGGCGGCCTACTCTACAATCCGGAGGCCGATGAGGGTTTCATCCAGGGAATTTCCGCCTTCGACGGTGAGATCAAGATCAAGAAAATTGATGCTCATATCAATGACGAACTGTTTTTGGATGCGGTCATGGGTGAATTCCTTGAAAACGTGGCACTTACGGCTCCGCTTCCCGCAGCTGCGGCAGCCTAACGGGACGCAATCGTATTTGTGTTATTGTGTAGCCCGATAACACAAAAAGGCTATGACTTTTCTTACCATCCCAGACTGAAAAAAAGGGAAGTCATGGCCCTATAAAAGACCTGTCTGACCTCCGCCTTAATCATCGCGCATGAGGTGGGCTATCTTGCCATGCACAGTAGGTTACAGGGGATTCCAACCATTCTAATCGATAAAAAATCCGGTTAAAATAGGCTCAACCATCGGCAAGGTTGGAAGACTGCAATTTTATATTTATCTCCAGTTAAAAATCGAATCTCTTGACAAGATTTCTGGAATTTTATAATAAAAAGTCAGCGGATTTTTTAGGCAAAACAGAAATCAAAGCATCGAACGTAACACTCCAAAAATAATCTAAAATCATATAAACATCGGATAGTCCATCTTATGCGTCATATCTGCACTTAATTGTCGGTTTCACAATCTGTCCGGCGGTCGTCTGCCGCGAGTTAGAGTGAGGATGATTATGGATAAACTGCCATCCCACGTGCTGACCAACGTACTGGAAGTCATCAGTGCCGCAAATGAATCTCTGGATAACAAGCTGGTTAGACAGAAAGCGCTCCATGCCTTCTTTCATTCCATCTTTTCAAAAGGAGCCATTTTTTTTCTGCCAGACGCAAGTGGACAACTTACCTCTATCCTTCTCAAAGACCTGGAAAAGGCATACTGTAATTATTTCAAAACCTATTATTATCAATTCGATCCTCTGCAACTAACCCGTGGCTTGGATATTGAAAATGGACTGACTTACTTGGAAAAGACAATTAGCTATGATACGTTCCAATCCACGGAGTACTACAACGATTTTCTCAAACCTCAAAAGATTCATCACAAACTTATCATCAACATGGTTGCCGAAAAAGAACTTTATGGTAGAATTGTATTGACGCGACCCCAAAAATCCCGTCCCTTTACCAAAAAGGAAATCAGGACGGCAAAAACCGTTTCTCCATATTTAGCACATGCTCTGGCTCATAACGATCTTAGAAGAAAGATAAAACTGAAAGGCAGCCTTCTGAATCATATTGAGGAACAATCATCAATCGGGGTGATTTTGCTGGATGGAAGCTTTAACATTATTTACAGAAACCCGAAAGCGGAGGAGATATGTGGCAAATTTAACGGGACGGGGACCACTGCTGGCTACACTGATCTAATTTCTTTTCAGTTTTTGAATGACTGTCGGGAAATTAGAGCCGATTTAAAGAGCTGTCCCGAAGGAGGAATGGTGGTTCCGAGGTATAGTGTAGTCAAAGGCCCGAATCGCACCCGTTTTTTGCTCATATCAAAAGCCCTTGATCAGGACTTGAGTTGTGAAGACTCGGAAATGTTCATGGTTTCCATTCAAAAACACTCGCCCGCAAAAATTGATCTGCAGTATTTAATGGACACCTTTCATCTAAGCAAAAGAGAAACGGATGTGGTTACTCTTCTTTTCTTGGGATTGAAAAATGCACAAATTGCGGGAGAGCTGTTTGTCAGTGAAGTCACCATCAAAAAACATCTTCAGAGCATATATGATAAAGTTGGTGTCAGCAATAGAACCACACTTATCAACAGGATGTTTATTGCCTAGCGCTATCCCGTCCATTGCAGCCAGCAATACGCTACGCTTGACGCGCCGACCGAATTTTCAGACCATCCACACCATCATCGGCCTATAAACCCCAAAAGTATACTTTCGTATAATAGACAAACCCCGCTTTGCTTGATAAGTATCTTTCTAAAGTGCGCCGTTTTTCTCTATTTGGCATTTGCATTGGTCGTTAGGAGGATACGCTATTGTAAAAAAAAGGGGTGAATCGACCTCTTATGGCGGCATCATAAGTTTTGTCCATCCTGTGCTGTAGTAGTTCCTTAACCGAAGATCAACCCAACAACAGAGAGGAGGAAAACGTGGAAATCAAAGCAGCCGTTACGTTTGAGAGATCGACAGAATTCCAAATTGTGCCGTTGCAACTCAGTGATCCCAGAGAGGATGAAATATTAGTGCGGATCACTGCAACCGGCATCTGTCACACTGATCTAGCAGCCCGTGATCAGCACCTGCCCATCCCACTCCCTTCTGTCTTAGGCCATGAAGGGGCCGGCGTTGTGGAAAAAGTGGGAGCCCGCGTGACCAAAGTCGAGCCCGGGGATCATGTGGCTCTGAGCTGGATGTGCTGCGGGGCCTGTCCTTCGTGCAGATCCGGGCGCGATCCCTATTGCGAAAATTTTCTGGCGCTCAATTTCAGCGGAGCGCGGCCGGACGGGAGCACCACCCTTCGAAAGGGAGATCAGATTATCCACGGGTCGTTTTTTGGTCAGTCCTCCTTTGCCGATTATGCGCTGGTCGATGTGCGAAACGCCGTAAAGGTACCCAAAGATGTTCCACTGGAAATCGTAGGGCCCATGGGTTGCGGTATTCAGACCGGGGCCGGAGCAGTGATGAATTCCCTCCAGGTCCGTCCGGGGACGTCCATCGCCATATTCGGCGTGGGTCCTGTGGGCATGAGCGCAGTGCTGGGGGCGGTGGTTTGCGGATGTACCACCATCATCGCCGTGGACATCAGTCCCGACCGCCTCAAGATGGCCAAGGAGTTGGGCGCCACCCATACCCTCAACGCCGGCGAAGTGGATCCCGTGCAGGGGATTCTGGCTCTGACAGATGGAGGACCCAATTACAGCCTGGAATGTGTTGGAAACCCTGCTGTGTTTCGGCAGGCCGTGGATGTGTTGCCGCTGCTGGGCGTGTGCGGTCTGGCTGGTGTCGTCCCCCCTGGCACAGAAGTGAACCTCAACATGGATCTGATAATGAACGGTCGTACGGTCCGAGGAATTATTGAAGGGGATGCCATTCCGGACCTTTTTATTCCCAAATTGATCGAACTCTACAAACAAGGCCGGTTTCCATTTGATCGTATGATCACTTTCTACCCTTTTGAAGAAATCAATAAAGCAGTAGAAGAGATGGAAAAGGGTCTTGTGATCAAACCGGTACTAAAATTGTAAAATGTTTGATGTATTATTTCAAAAAAAGGCGATTCTTTATGCTTATTTTATGAAAAGGCTTTCAAGATTTGAAGGCTTGTCTATCCAGGGAAAGCCAATTAATGATAATGTCATGATCAATATCCTCACATTGGAACCGCGGGGAAATAGACCCATAAAAATGACTTTTGAAGACCAGCCCAAAATGCTCATCTCTTTTCCCCTGGAGGAATTTGCTCCTGTCCAAGAGCTCCTTCAGGTCATCTCAGAATGGCGGGATATACCGCAGATAACACCAAGAACTTGGTTGCCACAAACCGTTAATGCCTTATAAGCAGAGCAAATCGCTGTTATTTATAAGCCCATATGGGATATGAACAATTCTTTGGCGGGTGGAAACGACACCCAAAGTGTATGCTCTGATTTCCAAAAGCCAGTATGGATTGGTAGGCCGGATATTCTCCCGACTGAGCACATATTTACTGCTTCCCAGTCATTGCGACAAACAGTGCAAAGAAAATGCGACCATAAAAAGGGCCAGGGAACTTGTAATTTAGATTTATAATGAAATGCATTACCGCGAGAGCAATGGGCTCGGCAGGGATTTCAAGAATTGAAAATGTTTAACACCTCAGGGAATTCCTTAACTGCAAATCATTGAAATGAAAGGGACCTATATGAAAAATTATCAAATGTTTATTGGAGGTCAATGGGTTGATGCCATATCCGGAGCAACTTTCGATGATTTTAATCCATACTCAGGGGAACTTTATGGACAGGTAGCAAAGGGAGATGCTCGGGATGCAAATCGCGCAATGGCCGCCGCCTTTACAGCCCGCAAAGAGTGGTCGGAGACGCCTGCGATTGCTCGGGCGCAGATCCTAAACAAGGCGGCCCAACTGTTGGAAACAAGCAGAGATGAAGTTGCAGACATATTGATTAAGGAGGGAGGCGGCACTGTTGGGAAAGTGATGTTTGAGATCTCCCAGACTGTAGATCTCATGGAAACGGCTGCCGCGGACGGCAAACGTATCCTGGGTGAGACTTTCAATAATGATCCGGCTAAGCTTTCCATGACGATTCGCAGACCAAGAGGGACAATAGTGGCAATTTCTCCGTGGAATTTCCCTCTTGTTCTCTCCATGTACAAGGTCGCCTACGGCATAGCAACAGGCAATACAGTGGTCCTAAAGCCGGCCAGTGAATCTCCCGTTGCTGGGCTTAAAATCGCGGAAATTTTCGATCGGGCAGGCCTTCCGGCCGGGGTGCTCAATGTTGTGACCGGTCCAGGGAGCGCTCTCGGTGACGCGCTGATTGATGATGATCGCTGTTCATTTGTCGCTATTACCGGCGAGACGGTGACTGGGCGCCATGTGGCCCAAAGGGCTGCCGCAAAGTTGAAGCCTTACACGCTGGAACTTGGTGGTAAAAACCCTGTTATCGTGCTTGCTGATGCAGATATTGAATACGCTGTAAAGTCCACTGCTCTCAGTGCCTATCTGCATCAAGGTGAGATATGCATGTCTGCGGACAGGATCATTGTAGAGGAATCCATTGTAGGGCCTTTTACCGAAGCAATGGCCGGTTTGGTAAGTCATCTTCCTGTAGGCGATCCCAGTCTTCCCACTACGTTTATTGGCCCGATTATCAATGATGAGCAGGTAAGAAAAATTGACGGACATGTAAAGGACGCCGTTGACAAAGGGGCAAAGCTCCTTGCGGGAGGTACCTACGAAGACAGGTTATATCAGCCTACATTATTGGCAAATATTACGCCCGAGATGAAAATTTATTACGAAGAGACCTTTGGCCCTGTCGCCTCCATTATTTCCGTCAAGGACGAAAAGGAGGCACTCGAGGTCGCCAACGATACAACTTACGGACTTTCAGCCGGTGTGATCACCCAGGATCTGAAAAAGGCGATTTTTCTTTGTGAGGGGCTGGACGCAGGTATGGTCCACGTGAATGACGGCTCCATCGATGCCGATGCATGCTGTCCCTTTGGCGGGTGCAAAGAAAGTGGAATTGGCCGGGAAGGAGGGAGGTACTCGGTTGAGGAACTTACTGAGGTGAAGTGGCTTACAATACAGAAGACAAAACGGCAGCTACCGTTTTAATGGCGGTGCGAGAATCAATCCCAAAGATCGCGTTAGAATCAGCCTATAAGGAAAAATAAGGCATACCTTTTCTGAAAAACGGCCCCGATAACGGCCGAATGAATTTAAATAATAATTACGGGGGTGCACCATGCCACAAAAAGAAGGTGAAACCAATTATAAGTATGAGGATTATGCTGCAGATATGGCCTATCATCGGCTGCCGACCACGGACGCCTTGGTGAAACGGAAGATGAAACTGACCCTTGATACGGGTGAGGCCTTCCATCTCGAATTCACCAAGCCCGATGAGGTGAACTGGCAGAGCGGCTCTGAGAGTGGGACGGATTGGTACGAGGCGATAGAGGTTGCGCCGAATACCTACTTTATCGATATGACGTTTGCTCAAGCGCCGAGAGAATGCCGCACATTTTTCATAAACACTGAGACTCGTCGCGTTCTCTCTGTCCACACCGTTATGAGAGAAGGAGATGTCGGTAAAGAACCCCGCGCGGTTCAGGATTTTCAGCCGGGTGTACTCGGGGATCCGAACGTCCCCCCGACTGGGATAAAACCTGCTCCGACACGCGACTTGATCGGGCTCCGGGCCCTTTACACATACAACCCGAATCAATGTTTTGAGCATATTTATCTGAACGGGGAGCGTTATGCATGGCACTGCGTGGTAGGGCCGCTGAAGGGGGAATCCGATGTTGAATTGCACATCACTTATAAATTCGATGTGAACCAATATATCTTTTCATGGCGCGAGTTCGGTTTGCCGGTGTCCACCGTATTTTTCCATAACTGGGATCAGATGAAAGAAACAGGGAAATTCTTTGCCATAGGTGAAGACGGAGCCATCGCCAATACCCCTGCGGGTGCCTTGATCCGGAAACTCTCGGTTACATTCTATCCGGAAGAGAAACATCCGCTTTAATCATCAGAAACGCCCCCAAAAGGGTCTGCACCGCGAGAAAATACACGATTGTTGGAACGAGGTGATACAGCTCGCCGAAAATTAGGAAACATAATCAAGGAGGCAAGAAGATGAATCTGAAAGGGAAAACAGCTCTTATAACAGGAGGCGGCACTGGCATTGGTGCTGCGATTGCCAAGCGTTTTGTCGCGGACGGAGCCAAGATATGTATTACCGGGCGGCGCGAGGAAATGCTTGAAAAGGTAGCGCAATCTCTGCCCGAGGGTATGGCCGCCACATGTTCAGGGGACGTTTCAAAGTACGAGGATGTTGAACATATGGTTGAGACGGCATTGAAGTTTGGGGGCAGGCTGGATGTCTTGGTGAATAATGCGGGAATCGATCCAGGTGGGACGGTGACCGATTTGGACGTAAAACTCTGGAAAAAGGTAATAGATATTAACCTGACCGGTTCTTTTCTGGCCATGAAAGCATCAATACCTCACATGATTGAAAAGGGCGGCGGGTCTATTATCAATATTTCTTCATTGGGCGGACTGCGTTGTCTGCCGGGAATGGCGGCTTATTGTACCACAAAAGCCGCTATCAATATGCTCACGAGGCAGGCCGCTTTGGATTATGGTCGATTTAAGGTTCGTTGTAATGCCGTCTGCCCTGGAGCGACCCGAACGGAAATGCTGGAGGAAGCACTCAGCCCCCTCACAGAAGTCCTCAAAACAGATGTGGATGGCGTTTTTGACTGTATATCATCCAACGTTCCGCTCCACCGGGTTGCGAGTCCCGATGAGATATCAGGAATTTGCAGTTATTTGGCAAGTGATGATTCTTCATTCATGACGGGGTCCGTTCTTCTGATAGACGGCGGCGCGGCCATAGTGGACGTGTCGGGAGCCGCTCTCAGTAGTGCGGGTGTTAACTGGGGGGTCGAATAAGAAAGGAGACAAGCATGAAAAGAAAAAGCAAGGGGTTGTACGGGATCTTCGTTTTTATTTTGGCGGTGGTTTTCCTTGCAGGTATTGCCGATGCCAAGAACCCGCCACCTAAAGATAAAATCGTCATCGGCCAGGCGATCGCTCTTTCAGGCCCCTTGGCAGCGGGGGTTGCCATATCAGGCGGCAAAATCTATGAACTGTGGGTCAACGAGGTCAACAAGAACGGCGGGATATATGTAAAAGAATATGGGAGAAAATTGCCGGTTGAGCTTAAACGATATGACGACAAGAGTGATATCGGCACCATGACGACCCTCCTGGAAAAGCTCATCCTAGAGGACAAAGTTGACTTCATTTTTCCTCCATGGGGAACGGCCTGGCTGTTCGCAGCGGCACCGATCGCCAACAAATACGGGTACATTCTCATTGGCGGCCCCGGCGGCGCATTGAAGTTGAAAGAACTCTCCCTGCCATACTTTTTTCAGGTCTTGAATTGCGCTGACACGCAGGCCCCAGCCCTGGCTGAGATCTTTAAGGAGGTGGGCGTTAAATCGGTTGCAGTGGTATATCGTTCAGACCTTCACGGCATCGAGTATGGTGATGCCTTTATCCCCTATTTCAAAGAGAAGGGAATCGATGTCAAGGTGAAAAAGGGGTATCCGCCTGATATTAAGGACATGTCTTCGCTTTTGAAAGAAGCCGAATCTCTCGATGTGGATGCCTTTGTGGCTGCCTGTTATCCGGGTGGCGGTATGCTCCTCAGCAGCCAGTCAATTGAGCTCGGGATCAATTTCAACGCATTTTTCATGACCGTCCTTCCTTTTTCTCCTCCCCTTTTTAAAGGGACTTTCGGGGAAAAGACTATTGAAGGTGTGATGGGCGGTGGGGCCTGGAATGCCAAAAGCTCTCCCGGCGCCAAAGAGTTTGTTGATAAATTTGTGGCATTTCATGGTGAAGAACCTGACTACTGGGGCGGATTGTTTTACTGGTCATCGCTTGAGCATTTCCAGAAAGCAATCGAGAAGGCCGGAACCCTGGACCAGAAAAAGATACGGGATATCATGGCCACAGAGAGATTTGACACTTCCCTGGGACCCTACTGGTATGACAAGAACCGATTTTTCGTAAATCATCCCGGCGAGATTGGTCAGTGGCAAAAGGGCGTGTTTGAGGTCATCGATCCAGGGCCCAAACGCACGGCGCCACCGGAATATCCAAAACCGCCCTGGCCCATACCTGAAAAGAAGTAGGAAAAAAATAAGCGGTCTGCTATCAGCATTCAGCACTCAGCCTAATGCCCCTTGGCTTTGCATGGCTTTTGCTGACACCTGACCGCTGAAGGCTTTTAGCGTGAATCCGGGGATGCTTATTACCTGATGAGCATTAGGTAATCGGCAAGCTTTGGATTCAGGGAATCAATCTCTATGATAACAACCATTCTGGACATCGTGATTTCCGGCTTGTTACTGGGCGGAATTTATGCAGTAACCGCGGTAGGGCTCAGTCTGCAATACGGTGTGGCCCGTGTGCTGAATGTCGCCCATGGCGAGTTTATCATGCTGGGGGCTTTTACCACCTGGTCCTTGTACACCGCCTACGGGATCAATCCTTTGGTTTCCTTGATTCTCAGCGGGCCGGCGGTATTCGTGGTGGGCATTTTCCTTTATAGAACCCTAATTATCCGCTTGCGTAAGATTTCGCCCACAGCGGGAGCCTTTGAAGGAAACTCCATGCTGGCCTGTTTTGGTCTTCTTTTTATCATTCAGAACGGGGCCATTTTGATCTGGGGAGCCGACATCAAAGGATACTCTTATTTGGCATTCCCGGTGAATATCTGGGGAGCCAAGTTTGCCGCCAATCGGCTCGTCACCTTGGCATTTGCACTGGTGATCTGTCTGGTTTTCTACCTCTTTTTGTCTCGTACCAGAATGGGAAAAGCCATCCGGGCGGCGGCCCAGGATCCGGATATTGCAGGGCTTATGGGGGTCAAAATCAACCAGGTGTTGGCCCTGTGCTTTGGGTTTGGCGCCCTGATGGCCGGCCTGGGCGGTGCCCTCATCAGCATGTCTTACAATGTTCAGCCTACCATGGGGTTTGAATACACCATGATCGCCCTTATCGTAATTGTTTTGGGTGGACTGGGCAGCATCCCCGGGAGCCTTGTTGGTGGCCTCATCCTGGGCCTGGTGGGAAGCATCGTGACTCGTGTCGAGCCGGGTTTGGCATTGGTCGCCTATTACGTCATCTTCATGGTTCTGCTTCTGGCAAAGCCAACGGGCATTCTGGGAAAATAGACAAATGGAAATTTCGAAGAGAAAAAACAAAAAGGCTCTCGGCACGGCTTTCGTTTTGCTCATACTGATTCTGCTGGCGGTCACACCTTTTATTGCGCCGGTATATACGACGATTCTTCTCACCAGCATTCTCATGTACATGACCATCAGTGTCAGTTGGACCCTTTTCTCCGGCCCCACCGGTTACATTTCACTGGCCTCGGCCGCTTTTTTCGGTGCGGGGATCTACACCTCGGCCGTATTGGGAATGCTATTGCCGTTTCCGTTGGTCATTGCGCTGGGTGCGCTGTTCAGCGGCTGTCTTGCCCTTCTGGTAGGCATGTTGACTTTGAGGCTGAAAGGCATCTATTTTGTAATGTTCACCTTCGGCCTGGTGGAACTCCTCCTTAATTTCATCTTGTGGTGGGAGTTCGCCATCACGAAAACCACCGGAAGAGTGGTTCCCCCCATGTCGAACACGACAGTTTATTACGTGATGCTCTTAATTTTGGTTACTCTGGTTCTGACCGCTTTTTTCATCAGACGCTCCAGATTCGGGCTGGCCCTGGAATGCATCGGTGAAAACCAGGAAGCCACGGCCCATACAGGGGTCAACGTGACCGCATTAAAAGTCATCATTTATGCGGTCAGTGGGTTTTTTATGGGGGCGACAGGGGCTTTGATCGCCACACGGTGGACCTATATCGATCCTAAAATTGCTTTTAATCCGCTGATTTCCTTTATGCCGGTGCTCATGGCCATTTTTGGTGGTATCCGTCCCTTGTACGGCCCTATCATCGGAGCGGCCATTTTTACCTATCTCGAGGAATTTCTCATCACCCGCTTCCCTTATCACTATATGCTTATTTTTGGAATTATCATGTTGGTTGCCATTCTGTATATGCCGAACGGGCTGGTGGGACTGGCCGAGCAAATATGGAAGGGACGTTCGAGGAGGATCCATGCCGATACTTGAGGCCAAAAGTGTGACCCGGCATTTCGGGGGGTTGGCTGCGGTTTCCAATGTGGATTTCGAGCTGATGGAGGGCGAGATCCTGGGTCTGATCGGCCCCAATGGCGCAGGAAAGACCACCCTTTTCAATTTGATTTCCGCCGCACTTCCACCCCGATCAGGCAGCATAACGTTCAGGGGAAAAGAAATTATAGGCCTCAAACCTCACCAGATCTGCAGAATGGGAATTGCCAGGACTTTTCAGACAGTAAAGGTCTTCAGCAATATGTCTGCATTTAAGAACGTACTGCTTGGAACCTGTTTTGGGCTTGAAAATCGCATGACTACCACAGACGCCGCAGATAAGGCGCATGCTTTACTGAAATTTGTAGAACTGGCTGAGTCGGCGGAAACTGTAGCAAAAGATCTGACATTGGCCAACCAGAAACGACTTGAAGTGGCGCGTGCATTAGCCACCCAGCCGGAGGTGTTGCTCCTGGATGAAATGATGGAAGGGCTGAACCCCAGTGAGGTCGCCCGAGCGATTTCACTTGTCAAAGAGATTCGGGATCGAGGGGTTACGGTGATCATGATTGAACATGTGATGCGGGCCATCATGTCCATATGTGATCGGATCATTGTTCTCCATCACGGGGCTAAGATTGCCGAAGGCACCCCCGAAGAAATTTGTGCCAAACGTAAAGTGATTGAGGTCTACTTCGGAGATCGCTCGGATGCTAGAAACACATAATATTCAGGCCTTTTATGGTAAGTCCCAGGCTTTATTTGATGTATCCGTAAAGGTTGAAAAATCCGAAATTGTCGCTCTGATAGGGTCAAACGGTGCGGGAAAGACCACGCTTCTCAAGACCATATCCGGCATGCTTCGCCCGTCTTCCGGTCAGATTGAATTCTTGGGACGGCGGATTGAGGGGTGGCCTTCTTACACGGTAGTGGATAAAGGAATTTCTCACATACCGGAAGGGAGAAGGCTGTTTCAAGATATGTCGGTCCAGGAGAACCTTGAAATGGGGGCCTATCCACAGCGGACCTGGAGACAAAGGCGAAGTGCCCTGGAGGAGGTCTACCGCATCCTTCCTGTGCTGAGAGCAAGAAAAGGACAGATGGCCGGGACCTTGAGCGGCGGCGAACAGCAGATGGTCGCAATGGGACGTGGCCTGATGTCACAGCCCAAACTGTGTATGATCGATGAGCCTTCTTCCGCCCTTGCGCCTGTCATAGTGGATGAGATCTTTCGGATCATTGTTGACTTGCGGGAGCGGGGTGTCGCGATTTTTTTGGTGGAACAAAACGTGCGACGTACGCTGGAAATTGCCGATCGCGCTTATGTGATGGAAAACGGAGAGATCATCCTGAAAGGGGACAGTGAAAAACTCCTCTCGGAAGACCATATTCGCAAGGCCTATTTGGGACTTTAATCGTGGTACCTTCTGAATTGGCTGGGTGATCGACAACTACGGTTTCATATATCGAAAACCCTCAAGACCATTTTCAATCTGTTGCATATGGACGGTTTTTGACAAAAATAAGCCAAGGAAAGGAGGCATAGATGAAGTTTATACGAGTAAACATGAGCGAGAAGACCGTTAAGGTTGAAGACGTGCCACCGGAATACAGGATACTGGGTGGCAGAGGGCTGACATCCGTCATGATCAACAAAGAGGTCCCTCCGAGATGTCACCCCTGTTGGACCTGAAAATAAGCTCATTTTTGCCCCCGGTCTGTTAAGCGGCACCCCCCCTGGTCAACACCAACCGAATCTCCATAGGAGCCAAAAGCCCGCTCACCGGGGGCATCAAAGAGAGCAATGCTGGAGGAACCGTATCTGCCGCCCTTGGCCGTTTGGGGATTAGGGCGGTCATCATGGAGGGTCAGGCCCCGGAAGAAGAAATGAGCTTTCTTAGGATAGATGAAAAGGGGGAAGCAACTCTCATCCCGGCCTCGGACTACAAGGCCATGCGGACCTATGGTCTCGTGGAAGAGATCCTTGAGACTTACGGAGAGAAGACCTCGGTACTCTGCATCGGGCCGGCGGGTGATTACAGACTCGCCTCGGCTTCCATACAGAGCTCTGACATTGACGGGCGCCCCTGCCGGGCGGCAGGGCGGGGAGGTCTGGGCGCAGTGATGGGCGCCAAGGGTCTCAAGACCCTCATTGTCGATCAGAGAGGGCAGAGTCCCGATCCCATCGCCGATCCCGAGGCCTTCGAGGCTGCGGCCAAGGTTGTGGCCAAGACCATAAAAGAGGACCCCATGAGTGGGGCGGGATGATGCCCGCCCTCGGCACCCGGGGTCTCGTGGCACCTGTCAACTCCCTGGGGGGCTTTCCCAGCTATAACGCCAGGAACGGGATGTTCGACGGCTGGGAGAAGATCAGCGGTGAGGCCATGGCCCGGCTTCTCGGGGAACGGGGCGGGAAAATGACCCACATGGGCTGTGCGCAGTGTATCGTCCATTGCTCCAATGAATTTGTGGATAAGGATGGAAAGCATGTCACCGGTTCCCTGGAGTATGAGACGATCTGGGCCATGGGCGGAATGACGGGCATCGATGATTTGGACACGTTGCCCGCCTTGATTTTCTATGTGATGACATCGGCCTGGACACCATGAATACGGGTGTGGCCGTTGTTGTAGCCATGGATGCCGGGTACAAGGCCTTTGGGGATGGGGAGGCAGCCATAGCGATGGTGGAGGAAGTGGCGCGGGGTACGGCATTTGGCAGGATACTTGGAAACGGCCCGGCCGAAGTATGAGGGCATTTCAACAACCCCCGATTCCCGGTGGTCAAGGGGCAGAGCCTTGCGGCCTACGATCCAAGGGCCATGCAGGGTAACGGTGTAACCTTTGCCACGTCCCCCATGGGAGCCGACCACACGGCAGGGAATCTGGTGGGGGCCTATCTGACCCAGCAGCTTGATCCCTTGAAAGAGGAGGGACAGGTTGGGGCTTCGAGAGAAATGCAGATTGCCATGGCTGCATCTGACAGCACGGGAATGTGCTTTATGGCGGCTGCAGGCCTCACGTCGCCGGAAGGGGGCGAGGCCTTTCTTAAGGCACTCAATGCCAGGTGCGGGACCGAGCTTGGACCGGAGGACTTGTTTGCCATGGGCATCCGGGAGCTTCGGAACGTAAGGAAGGGTGCATGATTTCCTTTCGAATTTTTCAAAGGGCTGAAGTGTTACGAAATTTCTCAATTGCCGACAAACGACGTGGGGTAGGGATGCCCATATTGTGCGCCATTCCGATCTGTTCGATCCTTACAGGCACATGAAGATCTATCAGGCCCTGCTCTGAAATGGGGGCAAATCAAAGTATGTTTCGGGAAAGTCTCATCGGAAAGGAGCTTGTCAAAAGGGAAAATGCGGGTTTTTGAGTGTGAGCTATTCAGCTGTAAACCCTGATGTTATGTGCATGAGCTGCAACTGCAAGATGAGCAGAACAATATGACGGGGCCGGTGGTGTGGGGTATTTCCCGGCCAAAAAGGGGCGACGCCTCCATCGCCCCACAAAATATATAAGAGTGGTCCATGATCCTGTCGGGCTAACCCCATGGTCCCTCGCCGGGCCCCTTGCTGCCGCTACGCGTCCAAAGACCAGACAGTCACGGGTGGCATTACTGCCTGGATGAACCGGCCCGCGGATAGCGCTGGAGACCTCACCAGCCGAATAAAAGGCCTTGATGGGGCTGTGCTGCAAATCGATAAAGTGGTCGTTGGTGTGTTGATCTGAACGCCGCCCATAGTGTGGTGAGTTTTCGGCCAAAGCCGCATGCTGTAAAAAGGTGGCGTCCCCTCTGCCTTGGCATCCTTTTGGAAAGGTCTGTAAAAATCATCATTCTTGCCATTCTGGTCGGCAATTCCAATGGCATAATGGCATTTTTTCAGGATGGCGTCAGCGCGGATATTGCGGTTGGCAAGCTCATTTTTAATACTCATTGGCAAGGGTGGCTCTTCTGACAGAAACGGGTGGTTTCATCCGCATCAGTGGGCTTTGACTCAGTGGGGTTCCCGCGATCGATTATAAAAACGGTGCAGTCTTTGGATCGGGATGCCGGCAAGGAATCCCACAATCATGATCTGGTTTATGAGGGTCGTGCGTATGACCCCGAGACGCCGCCAGCGACGCCCTGATGTGAGGGCCGCCTCAGTGAGCGTCACGATCCTGCCCCGCCTGCGGAGGCGCCGGACCAGCTCAAAATCTTCCATGATCCGTAAGGGTTGAAAACCGCCGAGCTCCAGGAAAATCCGTTTTTCCATGAAAATCCCCTGGTCACCATAGGGCATCTCGAAAATCGTGGATCGAATATTCGTCACCCGTTCCACCAGACGCATGACGCCCCTGGGGTCGTCGACCTTGAAGCGAAACGCTCCAGCCACTGTCGTGGGACAATCCAGGGCCGCATATATCCTTTCGGCATATCCTCCAGGAGGCAAGGTGTCGGCATGGAGGAAGAGGAGGAACCTTCCCCGGGCAACAGCAGCACCGCCGTTCTGCTGCAGGGCACGACCGCCGGAGGCCCTCAGCACCCTGGCCCCTTCCCGCGCTGCAATGTCGCAGGTCCGATCGCGGCTCCCTCCGTCGACCACAATCCGTTCGATCGCCTCCTCCGATCGCCCGAGAAAATTGAGCAGACATCCGATGGTTCCGGATTCGTTGAGGGTGGGAATAATGATGGAGATCAACGACCTACCCGAAAATATATCCGAAAAGGCGGGATCATCTCGGACGGCAGCCAGGTCCTCGGGGCGATCCACGTCGCTGAGGGGCGGCATGTCCGCCACGGCCAGACCCAGACGACGGATCTTCTCACGCGTCTGCTCGTATGCCCGGTCGGTTCCCCAATCGATTCCCTCGAAAACCGAAGGATGCAGGGACTTCATGCCGATGAGGTAATACCCTCCATCATGGGCCCGACCCAGGACCATATCCTTTTGTCGAAGGCCTTCAACGGCCTTTTTGAGAATATCCGCGGTGATGCCCGGCACATCGGCGCCGATCCCGATCACAGCACCGGAGTCATTATGGAGCGCTTTTTTGAAGGCATCAAGCATACGGGTGCCCAGATCACCCGGGGCCTGTTTCACGAAACTGAGGTCCGTTCCCAGCCAGGCACGGAAATCCCTGCGGCGTGCACCTGTATAGCAGATCGTTATCTTCAGATCGGCCCGGGAGCCATGCAATCTTTGTGTCGTGCGAACCGTCTCCAGGACATGTTCGGTCATCCGCCGGTGCAGTCGGGCTGCGACCCGTGGCGTGAGTGCAGGAATGAGCCGCGTCTTGACACTCCCCGGCTCGGGGTATCGTGAAAATATCAGAATATGGGGGATTTCATGCTTCATGACACAGCTGCGTTATAGTGGTTCACGGGGACGTCGAAAAAAATAGGCCTAGGTATCGCGATCCGGCGGTCTTGCTGATTCAAGAATGCGTGTGCCAGAGCCTGTTGCCCGTATAGAAAAGAGACCTTTTGTCGGCGTTATGTGTGCAGGGCACATGCCTGGACTTTTAGCATGTTTCTTCTGAAGACCTCAAGCAGCATATATAGGGATGGCAAGTCGAAATGGTTTCATCCGCAACATATTCGGATCAACCAGTTGTTGAGCAGACGGAGATCGGCAAAGCAGATCCCTAATTGATATCATTGGCTTCTTTTGATAATAGAAGAGGGACCAGGACCGATTGGGTTTTCAGGTATGCCCTCAAGATGAAAGGACTATAATGGACAATCCATGAAAGCCCTTAGCCCGGCCCTATCCATATGCCTGTGTAAAGAGGGGAAAGAGTCAGGATTGACAAGGAGCAGGATGTATGACGGAATTCGTGACGGCCCATGAGCCGATCATCCGGATAGCCTTTTTTGTCGGCATTTTTCTGGCCGTCGCACTGGCGGAACTTATCTTCCCACGCCGGGTGCCGACCACTTCCAAGACAAGCCGTTGGATAGGAAATATCGGTATCGTGTTCCTCAATACCGTCTTGTTGCGGATCCTCTTTCCTGCGGGCGCCGTTGGGATCTCCGTATGGATTGGACGTAACGGGTGGGGCATCTTCAATCACATTCAGTGGCCCTTCTGGCTGGAAGTGGTCCTGACCGTCCTGATTCTGGATTTTGTCATCTACATGCAACACGTTATGTTTCATGCGGTTCCGGTGCTATGGCGTCTGCACATGATGCATCACGCGGACCTGGACTATGACCTTACCACCGGCACCCGGTTTCACCCTCTCGAAATCATCATTTCCCTGGGAATCAAGGCGAGCGCCATCACCGTGCTGGGGGCCGCTCCGGTGGGCGTCATCATCTTTGAAATTCTGCTCAATGGAACGTCCATGTTCAATCATGGGAATTTCTTTATTCCACTGAGGATCGACCGGGTCCTGCGGTTCCTGGTGGTCACTCCGGACATGCACCGGGTCCATCACTCCGTCTTTCCCAATGAGACCAACACCAACTTCGGTTTCAACCTTGCCTGGTGGGACCGTTTGTGCGGCACCTACAAGCCCCAGCCCACCAAGGGTCATGAACAGATGACCATCGGTCTCAACCAGTTCAGGGACCCGTCGCGCCTTACTTTTCCCTGGATGATCGCCATGCCTTTTATCGGGAAGCCCGGAAGTTATGCCATCGGCAAGAGGGGCGCTAAGCCGAGCAAACAGGATCACGTTTGAGGTTTCGGCTCTCCCCGGATTTTCTTGATGATCTTGGGGATGAAGAATGAGAAAACAAAGAGACCGACAGAGAAGATTACCTTGAATGAGATGAGTTCTCCCCAGTTGCCGGAGGCCCAGACCTCTTTTACCGTTCCGATGAAAAATGTGAAGATGAAGGTCCCCACGATGATCCCGAGGCCTGTGCCGGCGAGATAGTCCCGAAACCGTACCTTGGTGAGCCCCATGCCGAAATTCATCGGGGTAAAGGGGAAATAGACGAGCCGGAGGTAGAGCACGGTGGCAAAGCCGTTTCGCTCAATGGCGTCGTCGTATTTCTTCAGCCGGTCTCCGATGAGGGAGGCGGCAAACTCCCGGCCCAGGGTTCGGCCGATGATAAAGGCCGCGCTCGCCCCCAGCATGGCCCCGATCCACACGTACAAAAATCCCCGGTAGGGTCCGAAGACGGCCGCCCCCAGGCCGGTGAGGAGGGTACCGGGTAGAAACAGACACACACCGACGGCATAGAGCACCATATAGACGATGGGCGCCCATATCCCTGCGCTGTTCATCAACCGCCCCAGTTCCTGGGCGGTCAGATAGTCCTTGATCGGAGTGAACCGGACCATAGAAGCAGCGAGGAGGATAAAACCGAGCAATATAGCGGCCTTAATAAACGCTTTTCCGTGTCTTGCGGGATCTGAATGGGGCGCATCATCCATTCTTCTTCCTCCTGTCAAAAAAATGCGGGCGGAACTGTGCGGCTGAACCCGCACTTAAAGCGAAACGAACGAGGAAAAAGTCTGCACTCAAATCATGCTGAAATGCATGGTGACCGCCTAATCCCGCAGCACCTCATGAAGCCTTCGGCTGACATTCATGAAGGCGCTGCTTTCCCTTTCCCGGGGCCTCGGCAGACTCACCCGAATCTCTTCACGGATTCGGCCGGGATTCTTGTCCATAAGAAGAATGCGATCCGCCAGAATCACGGCCTCGTTCACGTCATGGGTGACGAAAAGAATCGTGTGGCCCAGTTCCCGCCAGAGCGTCAAGAGAAGATCCTGCATCTCTTCACGGCTCTGGGCGTCCAGAGAGGCAAAGGGCTCGTCCATGAACAGGACTTCGGGTTTCAGGATCAGCACCCGGGCCAGGGCCACCCGTTGTTTCATGCCCCCGGAGATCTCTCCGGGCAGATAATCCTTGAAATCGCTCAACCCCACCAGCCTCAGGAAGCGGTCCACCTCTGCGGTCTTTGATTTTCGTGCCAGTCCGTGTCCCCTCAGACCAAATGCGATATTTTCTCCTACCGTCAACCAGGGGAACAGGGCATCCTCCTGAAAAATGACGCACCGGTCCGGTCCGGGTCCTGTCACCAACCGTCGGTTCAGCACCACCTTGCCGGAGCTTGGCGGAATGAAGCCTGCCAGGATTTTGAGCAGGGTCGATTTGCCGCAGCCGCTCCTCCCCAGAATGGCGATCAGCTCCCCGCTTTCGGACTGAAAGCTCACATCGTCCAGGACCTGTAGATACCCGCCGGCCGTGTGGAAACCTTTTGAGAGACGCTCAATGCAAAGGACCTTCTCCCTTGCACGCACGCGCTTGATCGGCACCGCCTTGTGGTGGGTTGTCATGTCATCCTCCTGGCGCTTTTGAAAAAGATGCGCAATCCCCCCTGAAGCAACTGATCCGTGACCCGTCCGATCATGGCGATGACAATGATCCCCACCACAATCATATCAATACGGCCCAGCATACGGGCATCCATGATCACGGCGCCCAGACCGTTGGGGACCCCGGTCAGTTCCCCCAGGACCAGATAGGCCCAGGAGATCCCTAAACCCAAACGCAGACCGGTTACGAGGTGTGGCATGGCCCCTGGAAGGAGGATGGCAAAGGTGCCCCGGAGCCGTTTGACGCCCATCATGGCCCCGGCCTGAAGCAGTAGCGGATTGACCTGTCTCGCCCCGGCGTCGGCATTCAGGAAAACAGGGAAAAAGGCGGCCAGGGCCACCAGAAAGAGGGTGGCCTTCATTCCGATGCCAAACCAGACCAGGGCCAGGGGGAGCCAGGTGATGCCGGGGACCGCACGCAGGGCATTGATGGTCGTACCTGTGAGCCTTTGAACGATCCACAGACGTCCGGAAAGGATGCCCAGGGGGAGACCCACGGCCACAGCAAGTGCGAAGCCGCAGGCCACCCGCCGGAGGCTTGCCAGGGCATCGCCGAGGAAACGGCCCGCATAGGGGCCCCCTTCCGGTTGACCGAAAATGTAAGTATAGCCGGTCCGGACGATATCGACGGGGGAGGGGAGGAGATAGGTGGGCATCAGGCCTGTGGCGCTCACCGCCCACCAGAGAAAAAAGAGGAGGGAGGGGATCACCCACGGCAGAAACCACCAGGCATTGTTGAAGCTTTTCTTGTCAGTGGGCACCGTTATTTTCCTATCCGTTTCACGAATGACAGATCGAAAAGCTGCCTGTAATCCGGTTGCTCTCGGATGGTCCCGAGGGCCGCCATCCGTTCACCCAGGGCTTGAGCCTTTCGAACGAAATGGGCGTCCATGTCCCAGGCCAGCTCCATATTGGCCGCGGCCCTTTCCAGAACATGCAGTTGCGTACCGAACGAAGAGGCCCGTTGAAGCCATATCTCGGGATGGGACTGTAGGTATTTTGTGGCCCGGGCATGGGCCGTAACGAGACTGAAAACCCGTTCCGCATCCTTTTCAAGGGTATCCCGCCGGACGAGCATGCCGGCATTGATGGTCCCGATGGATTCGCCATAGTAGGGGTAGGCGAGGATCTCACCGTATCCCTGATCCACGGCAAGGCTTGGAAAAGGTTCGCCGGATAGAAAGGCATCAATACCGCCCCTTGCCAGGGCGATGCCCATATCGAAAAAATCCACCCGGGTCAGGAAGACGTCTCTTTCAGGAGAAAGCCCGTTGCGGGTCAGGGTCTCTCTCAGCAGGATTTCGTGCATGGTCCCCGGGACATAACCGATTTTCTTTCCCCTAAGGTCAGCCGCCTTGTTGATCGATCCTCCTTTCTTGACCACCAGGGCCGAGCACTTGTTGCACAGGGCCGCCACAATAACCACGGGTTGCCCCATCGAGGCCGAATGAATGGCGTGTGCGAGGGTCGTGCCGCACATGTCGAGGCTCCCGGCCAGGAGGGCCGTCTTTTGGTCGGCGGGATTGGTGAAGGAATGGACCTTCACCTTCTGGTTTTGGGAAAGGAATTGTTCATAGAAAAAGGGCTGGATGGTCTGAGGCGTTTTCCAGGTGCCCACACGGATGTCGTCGGCCCATGAAGGCGTGAGGCTGACCCCTACAAGGGCTGCTGCACCACCAAGCAACTTCAGAAGTCCGGCCGGCAATGGGATCATATTATTTGCCTTTCTCGTAACACTTTAGCCCTTTGAAAAATTCGAAAGGAAATCACGCACCCTTTCTTACGTTCCGAAGCAGTTGGACGGAAGG
>JBMNCO010000049.1:0-2810 GCA_049366815.1 Desulfatiglandales bacterium
TGATCAGCGACAATTAGAATTCCCGCCTGACGACAATTAAAATTCCCGGATTAGGATGGAAAGGATAACCTATCCGAGCTTTTCTGAAAGGAGTGGCTTGGATGGTTACAGACAGACAGGTGAGGAGACTAATGGAGCTAATAGGGTGCGAGAAGAGCCTGGCCTCGGCAGCAGCCAGGGCGGGAATGGATGAGAAGACAGCCCGAAAATACCGGCGATTGGGCAAACTTCCCAGTGAAGTGAAGAGTGAACACAATTGGCAGACGAGAAGGGATCATTTTTCGGAGGTTTGGGAGGAATTAGAAGGGTTGCTGGAGATCAACCCCGGGCTAGAAGCGAAGACGCTGTTTGAAGACCTTCAGCGTCGACATCCGGGCCGATTCAGTGACGGTCAGTTACGGACGCTGCAGCGGCGAGTGAAAGCCTGGCGAGCCCTGAAAGGACCGTGCAAAGAAGTGTTTTTCCCCCAGGTCCACAGGCCGGGAGAACTGTGCCAGTCCGACTTCACCCATATGGAAGACTTGGGGGTGAGGATTCAGGGGCAACCCTTTGACCATCTGATGTACCATTTTGTTCTTTCCTATTCAAACTGGGAGACGGGTACGATTTGTTTTTCCGAGAGCTTTGAGAGCCTGAGCGAGGGATTACAAAACGCCCTGTGGGAACTGGGGGGTGTACCGAGATATCACCGCACGGATCGGCTGACTACGGCGGTCAATAAGACCGATAACCCGGAGGTTTTTACACAGCGCTACATGGGGCTATTGAGGCATTACGGATTAGAGGGTCAGAGGACACAGGCAGCGAGCCCCAATGAAAACGGTGATGTGGAACAGCGCCATTACCGATTCAAAAAAGCGATGGACCAGGCCCTTATGTTGAGGGGCAGCAGGGACTTTGTAAGCCGTGCTGAGTATAGTTCCTTTGTGCGGAAACTTTTTGACCAACTCAATGGCGGCCGTCAGGATCGTCTTCGGGAGGAACTGAAAGTGCTCAGAGGGCTTCCGTACCAGCGTCTTGATGCCTGCAAGAAACTGAGTTTACGGGTAGGACCGAGCAGCACGATCCGGGTCAATCACAACGTGTACTCCGTGGACAGCCGCCTGATTGCAGAGAGTGTGCAGATCCGCTTGTATGCGGAGCACTTGGAAGTATGGTATGCCCAAAAGTGCGTTGATACGTTGCCGCGTCTTCGGGGAGAGGGCAAACATCACATTGAGTACCGGCACATCATTGACTGGTTGGTACGCAAGCCCGGCGCCTTTGAGAACTACCGCTACCGGGACGATCTTTTCCCTACTCACCGCTTCCGCATGGTCTATGACTGGCTGAAAAGACACAAGCCTTCCAGAGCCAATAAGGGATATCTGGAGATTTTGCATCTGGCGGCCAAGGAGTCGGAGACGGCGGTTGACGATGCCCTGCGAACCCTGTTGGATCAGGAACGCCCGCTTACCCTTGAGGGTGTGCAAGAGGCAATTCTTTCCTCGGGACCTATCAATCCTTCTACAGTGATCACGATCAGAGAGGTGGATCTTAGCCTGTATGATGCCCTGCTGAGCGGGGTAGAGGAGGTGGGGATATGTTAGGCGGAGCCGAGCTGAACACCATCCTGTCCCAGTGCCTCAAGGAGCTGCATTTACCGACGGTTCGGGCTTGTTACGAAGAGGAGGCAGACCGCGCCCGAGGCGAGTCTCTAAGTTACGAACAGTACCTGGCTGAGTTGATGGAACGGGAAAGGGAAGTTCGCTTTCATAACCGGATCGATCGATTGTTGCGGGAATCCAAACTGCCGTTAGAAAAGACCCTTGAGGGGTTTGATCTGAGTCGGCTACCCCGGAAGGTGGCGGCACAGGTCAGAGGGCTCCTGGACGGATCTTTCCTTGATCGAACGGAGAACATCCTGGCCTTCGGGAACCCCGGCAGCGGGAAAACCCATCTCCTTTGTGCCATCGGGCAGGAACTGATCAGAGAGGGACGCCGGGTGTTATTTGCAGCCTGCAACCTCCTGGTTCAGGAGTTGCTGGTGGCAAAGCAGGAACTCAAGCTGCCCCGCATGCTCAAACGCCTTTCAAAGTATGATGCCCTGATCATCGATGATATCGGCTATGTTCAACACAACCGCCAAGAGATGGAAGTGCTCTTTGTGTTGCTGGCTGAGCGATATGAACGGGGCAGTGTCATGATTACCAGCAATCTGCCCTTTTCCAAGTGGGAGCGCATCTTCAAGGATCCAATGACCACGGCGGCGGCCATTGACCGTCTCGTGCATCACAGCATCATTCTGGAACTAAACCTTTCCAGCTATCGATTGGAGCACTCAAAGGCAAATACCAAAAGCGAATAGAGATCAAAGAGCGGTGAAATAGCGAAGAGGAGAAACGAACAAATGGAAATGACAGTATACAATCCACAAAAAGGGCGCCTTGAGACGATAAAGACTGTATTAACGGAAGATAACACTACATGGTTCGATAACTGCATCGATCCTCATGACATTTATGGGATAACGGATTTTGAGGGTGACCTTCTAATCAGTGAATATGGTTATAACTATCCGATCAGGCTTTGCAATGTGTCCAGAGCTGATATCGCTTATGACCAAAGAAAGGCAAAGGAACTAACAGTGTTATACGAATAAGATTTAAAGGGTCGGCGGCGCATATCCCATGATGGGATGTGAAACTCCGGTCGCCCTACGGGCTCCCTGCGTTTCACATCCCGAACACCCCAAGGATGGACTCATCAACATACAGGGAAACCGGGAATTTTAATTGTCGCTGGAGGGAAAATATAGTTGACGTTAGTCA
>JBMNCO010000050.1:0-9188 GCA_049366815.1 Desulfatiglandales bacterium
TTAATCGATCAAGGGCTTATGTTGCAGCGCAGGGCGTAGGGATAGCACAAGGGGCCCTTGAGATGGCCATTAACCATGTGAAGGGTCGAAAACAATTCGGTGCAACCTTGAGTTCGTTTCAGATTGTGCAAACCAGACTGGCGGAAATGGCTACATTGACAGAAGCAGCCAGGAATCTTGTATACAAGGCCGCTTCCAAGCTTGACGAGGGAGATGTTCAACCCATGTTGATTTCCATGGCAAAATGGTTCGCCGCTGAGGTCGGGGTAAAGGTGGTGGATGAGTCCCTTCAACTGCACGGAGGTTATGGATGTCTGGATGAATATGACATCAGTCGATTTTACAGGGATGCCAAAATCCTAGAGATATCTGAGGGTGTAAAGGATGTCCAAAAATTATTCATAGCCAAACAATTACTCAAGGGAAAGGGACTGAAGGTCTTAAGAGGATGATCAGAAGGGTTTTTGAAATCTGTGTATTGAGCTTCCGAGCCTTCCGCTATAAAAAACCATTCCATTGATGGGGATGGGAATATAAACAACGATTTGGCCCTTTATGAAAAGGAAGAAGTACTTGGCCGGATCTGCATTAATTTGAGTTCGTAACGATAATTTCAAGAGTTTTATATGAGACGAGGTGGATCCAACTGATTGGAAAGCGTTATGGTCAAGATTCGTTGCCTTTTTAGCAACTCATTCACTATGAATTTTCCACAGAAAAAGTGGACACGCTTGTCTTTGTAGGGAATTCAAGCGGAAAAAATACCCTGTACTGTCAATTCCTTAGAAGAAGCCTACGTGCAAAGGTAACCGTGAAAGACCGGTTTCGTGTTTTCGTCTCAGCCCTATTAAGGAAGCAGACACTATTCGTTTGCCGGTGAGAAAGGCCCTCTGTTACAGCGGGGGATGGAGTCGTCGATTCCCTCCGGCACTGTGCATCATGTGGGGAATGCACGCTGAGGTGACCCAGGGATGTGGTACCCGGTGTATGGTCATTCCTTTGAATGTAGCGAGGCCGATCCTATTTTGGACAAGGGTGAGGGCAGACAGAACACAAGGGAGACTTCTCTGTATGATGGATCGTGAAAATCAAAAAGAACATCGACCCATGCCCCTGGAGGGCGTGCGGATCATCGAATACGCCGGCTTTCATGCCGGACCGGGGGCCACGGCCATTCTCGGCGACCTGGGAGCGGAAATCATAAAGGTGGAGGAGGCGACGGGTGATCCCATGCGGACGTGGTCCGAGTTGGCAGGCCTGCCTCTGGAGGTCCCGAACGGGGAGGGGCTTCTTTTCCAGTTCACCAACCGCAATAAGCGGAGCATATGTCTGGATATTCATCAGGAAGAGGGGCGGAAGATATTTGACCGGCTCATCGAGGGCGCGGACGTCTTCTTAACCAACCTGCGCAAAAGCACAAGGATCGCAATGGCCATTGACTATCATGCT
Organism: Desulfatiglandales bacterium; assembly: GCA_049366815.1. Lineage (GTDB taxonomy): Bacteria > Desulfobacterota > DSM-4660 > Desulfatiglandales > HGW-15 > CAYNYM01. The sequence continues at coordinate 1,450 of JBMNCO010000050.1, forward strand.
ATTTCAGCAATAAATCCCCGAATTATCTATGCCTGCGTTTCCGGATTCGGCCCCGAGGGTCCACTGAATGACCACGGAGCCTTCGATCCCATGGGGCAGGCCAGGTCGGGCATGATGTTCATTACGGGCGGCGAGGAGCCGAAACTCCTGCACCTGGCCATTCTGGACCAGTCCGCTTCCATTGCCTTGAGTCATGCCATCCTGACGGCCCTCTTTGACCGGGAGCGGAGATCCGTGGGTCAGGAAATACAGATCTCCCTCTACAGCACGGCCCTCTGGCTCCAGTATGCCAATCTCATGACGGTCGGTTGCATCGGTCTCGAACCCATTCCCGGAGAGCGCCGCAGGTTTTCTCCCCTGCGGAACTTTTTCAGATGCGCGGACAAAGAATGGATCATCGGCACGCACCATCCTGAGGAAAAGTACTGGGTCAGACTTCTCGAAGCGACCGGTCAGTCGCATCTTTTGCTGGATCCCCGCTTCAGGGATGTGGAGGCCATGAAGAAAAACGTGGCGGCCGTGGTTGACCATTTTGACGAGGTCTTTGCCACAAGGCCCCGTGGTGAGTGGCTCGAGGTCCTGCGCGGACACGGGCTTCTGTTCGGGCCTGTCCAGCGGATCTCGGACGTGCTCGACGACCCCCAGGCCCTGGCAAACCATTATGTCGATGATTTCGTACACCCGCTCCTCGGCCCGGTCCGGATACCGGGATACCCGGCGCAGTTCAGCGCAGCGGAAGCCGGAACACGCAGCGCAGCACCCGCTCTGGGCGAGCACACCTCCGAGGTGCTGAAGGAGCTGGGATATTCGGATGACGAGATCAAGGGCCTGAGGGACCGGGACCTCCTCGGCTGATGCAACAAGACCTTGTCTTAAGGAGACCCCAGGCTGGGTTTCCGTATGGGGCTGAGGTGAAGGGCTTGTGAATCCTCACAATCAAGCTCCATATCTTTCATTCGGTGGGAACAGCGCACTACGGAAAAAGCTTTCTCGGAATCCTGATCACCGGCCGATTCTTGCGGATCAGCTCAACGTTCGCTCATCACTTTTTGGCATATGCGAACCCCATTCATGGCATCCGCAGTCCAGTAATCCGCTCCCACGTCCTTGCATACAAGGTCATCGATCCTGCCGCCGATAATATAGGCGCGTGGAGCAAGCTCCCCGGGGGTGATTTCCCTCAGGAGCGCGATGGTTTCCTTCAGGGTCTTGAAGGCAGAGCTTATCAAGCAGGAAAGGCCGACGATGTCGGGCTTATATTCGTGAACAGCCGAGACGAATTTACTCGGAGGAATATCCACCCCCAGGTCATGTACGGTAAATCCATATCCCCGCACCAGTACCTTAAAGATATCCTTCCCGATAAAGTGAATATCTCCTTCAACCGTTCCCAGGATAATGCTGCCCGAATCCCCGTTTGTGATCCTGTTCCTCAGAAGGGGGAGAACCTGTTGGCCCACCTGGCGCATAATTTCGCCGGCCATAATGAGACCTGAAATAAAATAGCGCCCCCTTTCATAATGTTCTCCTACTTGGATCATTCCTTTGTGACAGAGACCAATGATATCAAGCGGATCAAAACCATGGGCGAGACATTGCCGGACCAGGTCGAGCGTAGGTTCCTCTTGAAGTTCAGCCATCAGGGTGCTCAATTCCATCGGGTCGAATGTTGCAGTCATATGCCCGCAATCTCCTCCACGTTTGCCATTATGTGGTATTTCTGATCCCGACAGTTGTGGAAAATCTTAGACGGTCGCCCCTGCATATGAATCGCCCCCAACTGATGGGTTTGTCATCGAAATCATAGAATAGGTGTTCCAGACGGAATGCCGGCTGCATTGGAAAGGTGCTGAGTACATCCGCCTCCTCCTTCGTGAGGATGGCCGTTTCAATCGTTAGTTCACCCCATTTGAGTTTTGTCTGCCCATTTCCGACGAAAAGACCCTGCAAGGACGTGACACCCAGTTCAGACTCCACAATGGGGCGCTCGGGGTCGTAAATCAGTTGTTCCTCGTGGTAAAGAATGGGATCACCGTCACGGGTGAGTACGCGTCTTATAAGGATGGCCCTTTCCCCCACCCTTATGGCCAGTCTGGATGCCGTGCTTTCACGGGCCTTGATGATGCGTGCTTCGAGGATTCTGACCTTGGTCCGCTCCTTATCTCTGAATAAATTGTGAAATTCCTTCAAATTGAATGTCACGCCCACCAATTCAGGAAACTTTACGTAGGTCCCGCTTCCCTGAATGGTGCTCACAAGCCCCTCGTCCAAAAGGGCACTTATGGAACGGCGAACCGTCATAGGGCTGACCTGATAGCGCCTACACAGCTCCGATTCGGGCGGCAGTCGATTCCCTGGAAGATAGTCCCCTTTCTGAATCTGCCCTTTTAAAATATTGGCAAGCTGAACATAAGCCGGCTCCAGTGCCTGACGGTCTATTTTTGTGCTGTTATGCATGGCGATTATCTTGCGTCAGATGATCTAAAAGGCTTAATTTATACGTATATATTATATGTTCATATCTTGTCAATGGCATAAAATTAACCTATCAATGAGTTGTCAATTATCAGAATTAGATTATGAAAAGTGTTTAATTTGTTTTTAAAACAGATAGTTGTTAGATTAGACCGGGAGAGGGACGCAGTTTTAAAGGCAATTTTTCCTTGACATAGTTATACATATAAATTTATAGGTATAAGAAAAATTTTTTCAATCATACATGTTTCATTGATATTGCAGTGTGTGGTTCATAGTGGAAGGAAAAATAGACCAAAGAGAGTGGATGGGAGGAGTCGGAAAATTCATCTAAACATTTAGCGGGTGTTGTTCGCACAACGCCGGATAAAAGAGGGGGATGAGACATGAAAAAAATTATTGTCATTGGGCTTTCATTGGCTTTGGGACTCACTTTGAATCTTGGGGCCTCCGTCTCACAGGCAGCGGGTAAGGCACCCTTTAAAATTGGACGCATCCTTCCCCTGACCGGGTACGCCTCCTGGGTTGGCGTCTTGGCTGAGGAGGGCACCGCCCTCCAGGCGGAAATGATAAACAAGGCCGGTGGGGTCAATGGCCATCCTATTGAGTTTGTAACCTATGACTCCCAGTCCAAACCTGAAGAGGCCACGAGGGCCGCTCACAGGTTGATCAGTCGGGACGGGGTCCAGGCCATCGTCGGAGATGGTTCAGTTCCTATTGCCGCCCCGGTCTTTGCTTTGGGGAATCAGAAAAAAATCCCTGTCTTTTTTGCTTGCGGTTATGCAGTCAATCCTCAAAAAGAACCCTTTTCTTTTAACGCCGCACACCCGACGGAATTCGCCGTACAGCGACCATTTAAGTATTTCAAGGAAAAAGGAATGACCAAGATTGCTTTTTTGATGACTGTGGGGCCATTGGGGGAATTGGGAAGCAGGATCGGGAGAGAGGTGGCGGATGAGTTTGGTCTCACAGTGGTAGGAGAAGAGAAATTTGAAACCCATGCCGCTGATGTTACGCCTCAACTGACAAAAATCAGGAAACTGGATCCAGATGCGATCTTCGCCTTTTCAACCGGGGAACCTCCAGCCATGGTCGCCCGCAACATGGCTCAGCTGAACATGGATATGCCGCTTCTGGTCAGTCATGGCAATGCCACGCCCGGATTCCTCAAAATGGTTGGGGGGGTGTCAACGATGGTGATTGTGCCTTCAGGGAAAATTACCGTTTTGGATAAACTTGCCGACAGCGACCCCGTTAAAAAGACCTTGCAGGAATTTAATGAGAAGTATATCGCCCGTTACAAGGCCCCTGCAACCTATTATGCCGGTCAGTCGGCGGACGGGGTCGCCCTTCTTGCAGAGGCGATGAAGATTGCAGGAACATCCGATCCGGTCAGAGTGCGTGACGCCTTGGAGACAGTCAAGAATTTTCATGGTAAAAACGGTGTCTTCAATCTATCCCCAACGGATCACCATGGCACTTCCCTGGAGGATATGGTCTGCGTAACCATCAAGGACGGAAAATGGCACCTGCTCCAGTGATTCAGTTGTGGACAAATTCCAAGGCGCCGCGGAAAAATGTATTCGAGGGTCCGCATTCCCGCAGGGCGGGGCCGCGGATCCTCATTCGATTGCGTCACGGATCTCTTTTTGATCCGTTTCATGCATACATGGTTCTATCAATTCAGTAGTGAAGAGAGGTCAAGGCCTTGTCTGACTTATCTGTCCTCCTGCAATTTCTTTTCAGCGGCATCACCATGGGCAGCGTTTATGCCCTCATAGCAGTCAGCCTGGTCATTGTCTACAACGTCTCCCGCGTCCTCTGTTTTGCTCAGGGTGAGTTTTTCGTGTTCGGTGCACTGACCATGATCACCCTGACCGCCTTTGGCATCCCGATGCCGATCGGATTTATTCTGACCATCGTCCTTGTCGCCGGACTCGGAATGGGCATTGAGAGACTTCTGATCAGACCCCTCCACAATGCCTCGGTGGGAACACTTATCACGATGACAATAGCCATTTCGCTCTGCCTGCGTGGCCTGGGATTGCTCATATGGGGGCGGGAGGCACACACATTACCCGCCTTTACGAAAGGTGATGCCATACGCATGTTCGGTGCCTACCTTCCTTTGCAGGTCATTTGGATCACCGGGGCCGCAGCCTTTGTCTTGTTCATTATCTGGTTTTTCTTTGAAAAAACGATATACGGCCTTTCTTTGAGGGCCTGTGCCGAAAATCGTCTCGGTGCCAGCCTTGTGGGCATCAGCACCTGGAGGGCGACGCTCTTTGCATGGGCCTGGGGAGCTGCGCTCGGCGCCTTGGCCGGCGTGGTCATAGCCCCATTGATATTTGTGCAATACGTGAGCGGGACCATGCCCATGCTGAAGGGATTTACGGCGATGGCCATCGGCGGTCTGACCACAGTTGGATCAGTTATTGCCGGTCTCCTGTTGGGGGTATTGGAATCCTATACGATTGGGCTGGTATCATCCGAGTTTGCGGACGCGATCGTTTTTTCAATCCTGATTCTTGTATTGCTCGCCCGCTCCTATGGCATACTGGGCAGGTTGGAAGACGGGGGCATGTGAAAGTGAAAAAAGGCCTTTTTTTGTGTTTTGTCCTACTCCTGATCGCCCTTTGCCCTGTGACGCTGGGAAAAATCAGCTCATACTACAATACCGTTTTGATACTTGTAGGCATCTATGTCATTCTGGCTGTGAGCCTTGACCTGCTTGTGGGTTTTGCGGGCCAGATATCCGTAGGCCACGCCGCATTCTTTGCCATAGGCGCCTATACTTCCGGTATCTTGACGGCGCGGCACGATGTTTCTCCCTTCATGGCTCTTATTTGCGGCCTGATCACAAGCGGTCTGGTCGCATGGGCGATAGGCGGGGCGGTGCTGAGACTCAAAGGATATTATTTGGCCATGGCTACCCTGGGTCTAAACGCCGTCATCGTAAAACTCATAACCGGTTTTTCTTCTATCACAGGTGGCGCTTCGGGTCTTCTTGGTATCCCCCCTTTTCGTATCTTTGGAATCAGCTTTGAAGATCATTTTTATTATTACTACTTTGTGTGGGGCGTTGTGATCCTGGTTGTGGTCTCTTGCCTGGCGCTGATTAAATCCCCGTTCGGGCGCGCCCTGACGGCAATCCACGGTGATGAAGAGGCTGCGAGTACGCTCGGCATAGACTGCCCACGGTACAAGTTGCATACCTTCATAATATCCAGTCTGATTGCAGGACTGGCGGGATCTCTGTTTTCCCATTACATGGGCTTCGTCGCTCCAACCGATTTCGATATCTTTACCTCAATCCTTTTGTTGGTCATGCTTTTCCTTGGCGGTGTGGGGACGATTTATGGAGCCGCCCTTGGCGCTGTCTTTCTTAAACTTCTCCCTGAGATCACCTATACATTTCAGGATTACGAGCTGTTCGCCTATGGAATGATCTTGATTTTAGTCCTGATTTTTCTGCCGAAGGGAATCCTGGGTGTACTGCTGGATTTGAATCACCTGTTGATAAGATCAAAGAGCCGGTTGAAGGCCTGGTCCTCATAGGAAGGGGAAGGCTAAATCCTGGGTTGACAGACGATATGGCGAAAATGGCATAACAATCTAAGAGAGAAAATGAATTTGTTCGGCCTTCTCAGTCTCCAATTCAGGAGTCGGCCTTTTTTCAAATTCAAGGGTAACAGGTCCGAGGAACGGATTTGGGAGCATGAATGAACGATTCGGCGGAATACAGTAGTCCAATATCAGAGATACACTTGCTGCAAGTGGAGGAGATAACCAAAAAGTTCGCGGGCCTCACTGCGCTCCTCGATGTCAGTTTCGGCATTAAGCGGGGCCATATAAAGGCACTGATCGGGCCGAACGGCGCGGGCAAGACAACGCTTCTCAATGTGATCAGCGGCCTTCTCTCTCCGGATAGAGGACAGGTGCTTTATAAGGGGAAGGACCTCGCAAGACTTAGACCAAATGAGATCGCAGGACTGGGTCTTTCTCGGACCTTCCAGTTGATTCGCCTGTTTACGACCAACAACGCGAATGTCTTGGATAACCTGATGATGGGCGCCCATCTGAAATTGAAGCCCTCGGTGATTAAATCGCTTTTTTTACGGACGACAATAAACAGGCAGGAGAGGGAGATGCGGGAAAGGGCCTGGGATATGCTCAAATTCGTAGGACTGGAATGGGCAGCCGACTATTTGCCTTCGGCCCTGTCTTTTGGAAATCAGCGGCTGCTGGAAATCGCCCGCGCCTTGATGTCGGCGCCTGAAATCCTTCTGCTCGACGAACCCGCATCCGGACTGAATGAGTCTGAAGTGGATGATTTTAAACAACGATTACTCGATATAAAAGAAAAGGGCACCACCATTCTGCTGGTTGAGCACAATATGAAACTGGTCATGGATGTGGCCGATGAAATCATCGTTCTCGAATTCGGTCAGAAACTGGCCGAGGGTAATTGTGACGAGATCTGCTGCGATCAGAAGGTTATCGAAGCCTATCTGGGCCCTGATTACACCAATGCAATCGGGAGTTCTCCGGAATGATGCTCCATATCGTTGACATAAATGCTGCGTACGGGGATATTAAAGTTCTCAAAGGCGTCACACTTGAAATCAGTGAGGGTGAAATTGTTTGTTTACTGGGGGCGAACGGAGCCGGTAAATCCACGCTGCTTAGAGTCGTCTCAGGTATTCTTCGTCCTTCCGCGGGCACGGTCTCTTTTCAGGGACGGGACATCACTCGCCTCAGCCCCAGTGAGATCGTGCGATTGGGTATCAGCCATGTTCCTGAGGGACGACAGATTTTTTCAAAGCTTACAGTCATGCAAAATCTTCTCTTGGGGGGATATACTCAAAGGGGAAAAAGGGCCGAGGCCCAGAAAGTCTTGGATTTTGTCTACAACCTCTTTCCTGTATTAAAAGAGAGATTGAAACAAAAAGCGGGCACCTTGAGTGGAGGCGAGCAACAAATGCTTGCTATTTCAAGAGCGCTGATGTCCAGGCCTGAGCTTTTGCTCCTTGATGAGCCCTCGCTTGGGTTGGCTCCTATGATTGTGGCGGGTATATTCAGGGTGATACAGGACCTGCGTTCTCGAGGCATCTCGATATTTCTGGTCGAACAGAATGTGACCGGGGCGCTTAACATCGCCGATCGAGGCTATATCATGGAAATCGGAAAAACGGCAACCCATGGGAAAGCAGCCGATTTGCAGGGCAATGACGAAGTGCGGAGAAGATATCTCGGAAAATGAC
>JBMNCO010000050.1:9288-22427 GCA_049366815.1 Desulfatiglandales bacterium
GCAGCCGATTTGCAGGGCAATGACGAAGTGCGGAGAAGATATCTCGGAAAATGACGGGACCGAAAAGTCCGCCGATGTCAGAAAATATTACTATAACTTATAAGACCAGGAGGAGGATTCGTCATGTTCTACGAACCGATAAAGGCCGACCACGGGCTGCCCTATGATCCTTTCAAGTCTTGTGTCGTGCCGCGCCCCATCGGCTGGATATCAACCCTTGGACCCGATGGGACGGCTAATCTCGCCCCGTACAGTCAGTTTCAAAATCTCACATTTGATCCACCCTACGTGATGTTCGCCGCGAATCAGACAACGGACGGGCGGCGGAAGGATTCGACGGTCAACGCCGAGCAGACCGGTGAATTTGTGTATAATATGGCCACCTATGCACTGCGGGAAGCGGTGAATCTATCCGCGCAACAGGTTCCGGCGGAAGTGGACGAATTTGAGCTGGCCGGGCTCACGAAGGCACCCTCAAAGCTTGTTCGGGCGCCCCGGGTGGCAGAGTCGCCCGTCCAGTTCGAATGCCTTTACCACCAGACCCTGAGGTTGCCTGGAAACAGCGTCATGGGCACGGTGGACGTGGTGATCGGGAAGGTCATAGGGGTTCACATCAAAGACGAATTTATAGGCGCGGACGGCAAGTTGGATGTCCTCAAGATAAGACCCATTGCGCGACTGGGTTATTACGACTATTCGAGCATAGAGTCTATCTTTGAGATGACGATTCCCGGGGATGATGAAAAATTGCGTCTAGGCATGGAAGGCTCCAGCAGCAAGATCAAGAATGCATGAAACCGGTTTTCAGCGGCTTGGTGACTTCGAATGGAAAAGACGCCTGAAGTTCTCTTCCAAGAAAGAGAAAAAAGAGTTCACGACGCTGTTCAATTGAAAGAGCCCGACAGGGTGCCTGTGATGGCCATGACCGGTTTCTTTCCGGCCACTTATAGTGGTATGACCTGCCGGGAGGCCATGTATGACGCGGACAAGGTCATGTCGGCCTGGACAGCATTCCTCATGGAATTTGAACCGGATATGGCGGATAACCCCTTCACGACGCGATTCCTCGGTTCAGTGCTCGATACCTTGGACTACAAACAGCTCAAGTGGGCGGGCCACGGCCTGAAAATGAATGCGCCCTATCAGTTCTGGGAAGACGAGTACATGAAGGGAGATGAGTACGATCAATTCCTCGATGACCCCACGGATTTTATAGTTCGGACCTACTGGCCGAGGATTTTCGGCGCCCTAAAGCCCCTTGAGGCCCTTCCCCCTGTCCACGATATTATGGCCTATTGCATCAATCTGGGAAAATTCGGCGCCTTTGACGCACCGGAGATGGTCAAGACCCTGGAGGTCTTGACGGAAGCGGCGAAGAGGGCCCGAAAGATGACTGAGGGGGCCATGGTCTGGGGTGTGAGATGCAGGGAATTGGGATTTCCGGCCCAGGCAGGGTCCCTTACGCAGGCCCCCTTTGACACCCTTTCGGACTTTTTGAGGGGCACACGGGGCGCTATACTGGATATTTACCGGCGACCTGAAAAAGTTCTTGAAATGACGGAGAAGTTGTTCCCCATGATGTTGTCCCTGGGTTTGTCCGCAAAAGCCAGGGATGTCCCCAGGGTTTTCATCCCGCTTCACAAGGGGCTGGATGGATTTATGTCGGATGATCAGTTCAAGACCTTTTACTGGCCCACCCTGAAAAGACTTATCGAAGGTTTAATCGAAGGCGGCTGCACGCCTTTTGTGTTCTGGGAAGGGAATGCGGCCTCCCGGCTGGAAATCATCGGGGATATACCCCGGGCAAAGGCGGTGTACTGTTTTGAACAGACGGATATGTTCAGGGCCAAGGAGGTCCTGGGGAATCAGGTCTGCCTGAAGGGTAATGTGCCCCTCTCCCTTCTCATGACCGGCTCTCCCGAGGATATCAAAGCGTACTGCAAAAAACTGATTGATGTTGTCGGCAAGGGTGGGGGCTTCATCATGGATGCCTCGACAACGATCGATGATGCAAAACCGGAAAATGTGAAGGCCATGTTTGACTTCACCAGGGAATACGGGGTCTATGAATAGTTCATCCACCCGTCTGGTCTGCAGTCTGATTAGGACCCCTTTTGATCCCTTGCCTGATGTGTTCGCCCTCCTTTTGGGCGGCGACTGTGCACATGATGCCTTTGCCTTCGAGGGCCGGCTTGAAACAGCCGTTGTCCGAAATGCAGGCGGACCTTGCCCTGTCTCCTGACTTCCACCTCTTGAGACGAGGTCTTTGCCACAAGGCCCAGTGGTGAGTGGCTCGAGCTCCTCCGCGAACACGGGCTCCTTTTCGGCCCGGCCCGGATACCGTGATACCCGGTGCAATGCGGCGCAGCCGCAGCCGGAAAAGGCAGCACAGCACCTGCCTTTGGTGAGCACACCTCCGAGCTATTGAAAGCATTGGGGTATTCGGATGCGGAGATCAAGGGCCTGAGTGACCGGGACCTCCTCAACTGATGCCACCAAACCTTGTAGCCTTTATCTCGTCAGAAAACTTCTCCGAATTTCCCGCGCAACCCACTTGCGGCATGCCACATCCCGATCTTTCATCCCACTGTCTCGCCAGATGAACTCTTCATTCATCCTCCTGTATTCCCTTAACACCCCATTTCTAAACCGGAACTTGCGCACTTGACTGTAAAAGAAAGCCCCCTCTTGCCCCCCGGCCCAGAGGCGACTTTCCTTTGTTTGGTCGCGATGCTCCTCAGAGGCCATATAATGCCTTGACAAGGGAATTTGGGGGAATGTATAAGTTTCACCATATGTCAGATATGATAGAAAAATGGGTCCAGTCTTTGATGAAAGCCAGGCGCATGAAATACAAAATAACCCTATCGTTATCATTCCTGATTGCACTTTGCATATCATTGGGTTGCCAGAAGGAGCAGCAGGAACAAAAAAATGCCCATGAATCATTGTCCATCGGCCATGAGTCCAGGACGATTGCCTTTTATGGAGACAAATCCATCACTGTCCCTCAGGTGATAACCAAGGTCGCAAGCGGCTGGAATGCCCAAAATTCGATTATTGCAATGCTTGGTTACGGGGATAGGATTGTCGCCACCACAAACATGATCAAGGCAAGTCCCATCTTTAGAAAATTCGTGCCGAGTATCAAAGATGCGGTGATTTGTTTCGTCGCTTCGGGGGAACTTAACATAGAAGGATTGCTGCAAGCCAAACCCGAGGTGGCCTTCATCCCGGCAGGCTTTGGAGAACAGCGGTTTGAACAGCTCGATCAAATGGGTATACCGGTGGCATGTTTAAAAGCGAACTCTTTGAAGAACATGGTCGAACGCACTGTCATTACCGGTCGGATTCTCGGGCCTGATGCCTATCAGCGTGCCCTTCAATATGTCGACTATTACGACCACAATGTGAAAAGAGTAGTCGAGAAGACATCCCAAATTCCGAAAGAAAAGAGGATTAGAGTCTATCACAGTATGGGAAATCCCCTTGTGACGAGTGGGGATTCCAGCCTGGTGCAGGACTGGATGGACCTGGCCGGGGTAATAAATATCGCAAAGAACTGGAACGTCATAAGGCCGGGGATGAGCGGCCATGGTAATGCGAACCTGGAGCAGATCATCGACGCTGACCCCGAAGTGATTATCTGTATGGGCGCGGCAGATGCCGACACGATAAGAACGGATCCCGGCTGGAGCAGCATACAGGCTGTGAAGGACGGCAAGGTATATGTCAATCCAAGAGGTATGTTTCTGTGGTGTCGTGAGACATCCGAAGAGGCCTTACAGTTTCTCTGGCTGGCTAAGACAGTGTACCCGCACCTCTTTCCCGAAATAGACATGTCCAAAGAGACTAGGCATTTTTATAAAACCTTCTATGGCTATGAACTTAGTGATGACGATGTCCAACTTTTCTTGAATCCTGAATAGGAGAAACAAGTAATGGCAGGCCTTATCAACTGGGAAGCGCTCATGGAACTTACCATGCCGAAATTCCCGCCCAAAACAGACATGTGGGATAAATTCGCCGTGAAGTATAACGGTTTTGCAGGCCTGGAACAGGAATATACGGCCCGGCAAATAGAAGCCATGCAGCTCGAACCCGCGGATACGGTCCTTGATGTGGGCGCCGGGCCGGGCCGTATTTCCATCCCGGTTGCCGGAAGGGTAAAGGGTGTCACCGCTCTGGATGCATCCAAAGACATGCAGGCGGTCTTGATGGAAAATGCAAAAAGGGGGGGATTTTCAAACATAACTTGTCTCAACATACCCTGGGAAGAGGCTGTGATCGGAGGAAACGTTCCTGTACACGATGTGGTTGTGGCCTCCCGCTCTCCAGGTATCAAGGATCTGAGGAAACTTGACGCCGCAGCGCAAAAATTCGTCTATATCATGACTTTTATTGGTTCCAGCCTGAAGGACTTTCATGATGAGCTGCTTGAGGGCATCATGGAGACACCCAAAATAAAAATACCGAAGGGCAGTATGTCTCATCATGCCATTACCTTTAATAGGCTGTGTGACATGGGAATCGATGCCAGCGTACAATATGTGAAGGATGGATTCACACGCTGGTATGAGAACCGGGAGGCGGCTTATGATGACTTTGACTGGCTAGGTGTGCCACCTGAAAAAGAGGGTAGATTCAGGGAAAATCTGGATCGCTATTTGTTTCCGGATAATCAGGGATTGCGCCTTTTGAGAGAAACAAAGACCGTTATCATTTGGTGGAAGAAAGAGACGTGAGGCCGTGAAAAGGCAAAACAAACGAATTGAATCACACAAAAAATGACTAAATATAAAATGTCCCGGATACGGGCACGTCTCGCACTTCTTGTCCTTTTCATCCTCCTTTTGCTTGCGGTGAGCGTTTCACTTGCTTTGGGTCGCTTCCATGTGCCCGGAGGGACCGTGGCACGGATTCTCCTGGCATCGGCAGTGCCGGGTGCAATGCCGGGAAATCCTTCTTGGCAGGAGAAAGAGTGGCTGGTAGTCAGGATCGTGAGACTACCACGGATTATTGTCGTCGTTATAGCCGGTATGGGGCTTGCCCTGTCCGGCGCTGCCCTGCAGGGACTTTTTCGCAATCCCTTGGTGGGACCCCAGATCGTGGGGGTCTCCAGCGCTGCTTCCTTTGGCGGGGTGCTGGCTATCCTGTTGACCCTGCCTTCTTCCGGCATCGTAGGGCTTGCCTTTGCCTTCGGCCTCCTCGCCCTGGTGATGGTGTTCGGCCTCTCCCGGCTGGCCGGAAGTGCAGGTATCCTCTCCCTGGTCCTGGCCGGTGTGATCATGAGCGCCTTTTTCAGCGCTATGGTGGGGATCATCCAATACCTGGCCGACCCGGAACAGAACCTCCCCAGTATGGTCTACTGGCTTATGGGGAGCTTTGCAGGGGCGAATTGGAATAAGGCCTCCATTATCGGCTTCCCTACATTGGTTGCAGGGACAATACTCTTGCTCCTGCGTTGGCGTATCAACCTCCTCTCCATCGGGGACACGGACGCAACGGCCCTGGGGATAAAAGTGGGCGTTCTCCGATGGGGGATACTGTCCCTGGTCTCTCTTATTATTGCCGCACAGGTAGCTGTGAGTGGGGGAGTGGGGTGGGTCGGCCTGGTCATCCCTCATTTCGCCCGTATGCTCGTAGGGCCTGACCACAGGACACTCCTTCCCGGTTCGGCGCTTCTGGGAGGTCTGTATCTCCTGATTATGGACTCTCTGGCAAGAAATCTCACCACACTGGAGATTCCCATAGGATTGCTCACAGCCCTGGTTGGCACGCCGGTGTTCGGGTTTGTCTTCTGGAAGACGCAGGCAAGGGGGTGGCTCCGTGATTGAAAAAGACCTTTCTTTTGAGGAACTGGGCTTTTCCTATGAGCCCGGCCAATGGGTTCTGCGGGGATATGGAGGCAAGGTTGAGCACAGCAAGGTCTTCGCGATCTTAGGACCAAATGGCTGTGGAAAGACCACTCTCCTTAAGCTGCTCATAGGCCTCCTTCGTCCACAGGAAGGACGGGTCCGCAACATGGGGCGGATCGCCTTTGTTCCCCAGTTGTTTCAGGTGAGCTTTGCGTATACGGTATTCGACATGGTGCTCATGGGGCGAGTGCGGCGCGTGGGTCTTTTTTCGACACCCTCCGCAACCGATGAGAGAGCAGCCTTTTCTGCCTTAGAGAAAATGGGACTGGCAGACCTGGCGGAACGCCCATTTGACCAACTTTCCGGGGGGCAGAGGCAACTCGTGATCTTTGCCCGCGCCCTGGCCACGGAGGCAGGTACCCTGATCCTTGACGAACCGACAGCCGCCCTGGATCTCAGGAACCAAAGGGTAATCCTGAATTGGATTTCACGTCTCGCCCATGAGGAGGGGCTGGCGGTCGTATTCACTACACACCATCCGCACCATGCCTTTGCAGCGGCGGACACAACACTGCTCATGCTTGGTGAACGCGAATTCCTCTCGGGCCCCACAGCTCAGGTGATGACGGAGGGCCACCTCCGATCTCTATATGGCGTAGACCTAAAACGCCTAACCTTCCAGAACAATGGACGAAAAATGGAAACATTTGTGCCTGTCTATGATGCATAAATGACTTGACAGGGAAATTCTCCGGAGTATATAAAGCACGCCATATATCAATTCTGACTTATCTGATAGGCTTACCGTCTTTTAGAAAAGCCTGGTCTCAAGAAATAAAACGGGTCTTTATTTAAATAATGCTCCCCAGAGGGGCACCTCCCAATAATACCGGTGCTGCAGGGGTTTGCTGATTCAGACAAGATTGTCAGATCGTTATTCAAAGGACCGTAATCTACTTAAACTAACACCTTAAAGGAGAATCAAATGAAATTCTTGAAGCTCTATACTTTGTTCATTCTTGTAAGTTTGATTGCTGTATCGCCATGTTTCTCCGAAGATGAAACGGTTTACAAGCTGGGGACGGTGGTGGTCGAAGAAACTTCTGGTGTAAAAGATATTGCCATAACCAACACCGTCACAGCAGAAGAAATTCAGGCCATGGGTGCAAACAATGTGGCAGAGGCATTGAAGTTTACGCCGGGGGTTCATTTTTCCTATAAAAACCGTGGGTATCAGCCTGTCATTATGCAGGGTATCGGTCAAGACCAGATATTGCTGTTAATCGACGGGCTTCCGGTTGTTCCCGGCGGAGGAGAACTCGATCTCAATTCCATCCCCGCCTCTATTATCAGCAGAATCGATCTTATCAAAGGAGCTTCTTCGGTTTTATATGGCCCGAATACACTGGGTGGCGTCATCAATATCGTCACAAAACAGGGGGCACAGGGTACCCATGGAAATATTAGGGCCGAATTAGGGGAACACGGCTTTAATCACGAATCAGGCGGTATCAGTCATGGAGGAGAAAAGTTTTCAGGTATAATTCAAGCCGATCATACCGGCCGTGACAGCTACGAGCTCTCCAATGAGTTTGAGGTCAAAGAACCTCAATTTGAAGCCGTTGAAGACGGCGGTAAAAGGCAAAACTCCAAGTTCGAGTCATTTAATTTGCTGGCGCGCATGGGATATAAATTCGACAAAGACACTGAATTGTTTTTAAATGGTTTTTCTTTTAATGTCGACAGGGAAGTCCCCCCCAACACGGAAACAACCAATCCATTTAAACGCAAGGTCGACGATTACCAGGTCCTTTGTGCTTCAATAGCCGGGAAAAAGAATATAGACGATTGGCTTACACTGAGGAGCGTGGCATTTGCCCAGAAACGTTCTCAAACCATTGAAGAATATAATGACATTGACTTGACTGACTTGAAACAGAAATTACCCGATGAGAGTTATATCTATGGGTTGGACTTTTTCAGTGACATTAAACCGGCTGATTGGAACACCCTGTCTTTTGGTGCACATGTGAAGTCCGAAGACATCACCGAAGACACGGAACCGGTTGGAGGCGTTTTCACGAGCAAGGAAGCCAAGGCCTATACCATGAGCTTCGCCCTGGAAGATACCCTTCGCTTTGGCTCCTTCACCGGTGTTGCGGGCATATCTTACAACAAGCGAAAATTATATGATGTGAAGGCAAGCGACGGGACCACAGGGGGCGGGGAATGGAAAGACAGCGTGGACCCCATGATCGGAATTTCCTACACCTTTTCAGATGGCACAAGGGTCTTCAGCTCTTTAGCACAAAAAACCACCTATCCAGCCATCAGTTCAACATGGGATACGTCAAGCGCGACGGTGTATGACCTTGACCCCGAAAAGGACGTGGTTTTTACCCTGGGAGCAAACCGCACCTTTCTGAAAAAGCTTGATGTGAGTCTGGCCGTTTTTCGTCATGACATTACAGATAAAATTGCCTTAGACCCTGATGACATCCCAATAAATGCCGGAGATCTCGAAATTTCGGGGTTCGAGACGATAGTGTCATACGCCTTCAGTAACCGTCTAACCGCAGGAATAGATTATTCCCTGAGCAGTGGTAAGGGGTCCGTCGTGAGGCCATCTGAATTCGGGGACAAGCTTCGTCGGCAGCTCTATGGATTCAGAGCAAATTATCGCATTCCTTATGTCGAAGCGATTTTGACCGGTTTTGCAAGATATACTATAGATAATTATGATGATTATGGAAGAAGTTCAAGATTGGTGCGTGAAGACCGCAAGACATTTGACGTTGATCTCAGTCTGAGCAAACGTTTCTCCAATAACATAGAAGTCACCGCCAGGGTAAAAAATCTTTTTGACAACAATATTGAATATGAGGCCGGTCAGCCGCTCGAGGGCCGTACGTTCAGGTTAGGTATTGCTTATTACTTCTAGGACTTAGCACGTATCACTATCATCTTTAGGTTGCTTTTTGGACTGTTATCCTCCCTTCCTCATCTCGCACCGACAGAATGAGGAAGGGGGCAATCAAAACCAGATACGAAAAGCACGTTTTGATCCGATTAATTGGAAAGCATGGTAATAAGGCAGCTGCTTAGACTGCGAATGTTGCCTTCCATTTTCTACCTTTTTTCGGTCACGCGCATTGCAGCTGCAACGCTGCGATATCCTCAGATCAGGACGGCAAAAAATACACAATGACGTGATAAACAAAAAAACTGGATTGATACGATGCGAAGGTCATTTCTGAAAACACCGGGCAAGGCCTCAAGGCGCTCGGTACGTTTGATTCTGGGTTTATGGATCTTTCTCTTCCTTTCTTTTCCCGCTTTTGCAGAGGATCCTCGTCCAGGGCTCGTCATGAATCATGTGGTGGAAGCAGTAACACATTCCGCCGATGCCGGGCAGAAGGCGAGGAAGTGGTCTCAGAGAAAGCAAAATCTCCTTGATCAATTGCGCGAGCTCGAGCTCAAAAATGAATGGACAAAGTTCCAAATCGAACGACACTACAACTGGATTAGAAATGAAACCCAGGCCGTTGCTCTTTTGCAGGAAAGACTTCTTCAACTTGAAGAGGTCCGCGTTGACCTCGATCCCTTGATCGAGGTTCTTTATGCGAGGTTAGAGGCCGTAATTAGAAACGATTTACCCTTTCTGGAGGAAGAGAGAAACCGGAGACTCTCTTTTCTGCGACAGGAGCTTGACAATTCCAAGGCCGGGCTGGGCCATCGCTTGGGTCGGATGCTGGAAGTTCTACAGATAGAGGCGTTGTATGGCCAGAGTGTTGATGCTAAAGAAGTTGTTGCTACAATAGACGGGCTTCAGCGTCAGGTCACAACCTTTCGTCTTGGTAGACTTGCCCTTTTTCGTGTCACCCAGGATAACCAGATTGTGCAACGTTTTGATAAAAAGGATAAAACATGGATTACGATTCCTGAAGCCAGCTCAAGGGAACTGCGTAAGGCTGTTGATATCGCAAGTAAAAAGCGGGTAACCTCTGTCGTTGAACTCCCTATTGGTACGATCTCGTCTCTTTTGCCAGTCCAGGAGTTGGATGAAAATAGTGAAATGCATGGTGAACAGTGAGGAAAACATTCAAAAATTTAGATATTCATGTGTTGTTTGTTCTCATTCTAGTATCATGTGCAAGTCATTGTCTTGCTGAAGAAATTGACTCTACACCGAGCGAACGTGCGAAATGGGAGGCCGGAGCCCTTTCAGCGCAGCGGCTCAGGCAGTCAATGCATGACAGCGCAAAATTCCTTGAGAAATATATCAAGGATGATGAACAGGCCCTCGAGGCACACATAAATAGGCTGAAAAATGCACTAAAAGCAAATAGCAATACCCTGGAGGGATTGCGTAAAGAGCTAGATGCCAAACAGGGCCTTCACGAAGAGCTTGAATTGAGGTTCCAGGAGGCTTCTTCTGATATGAAGACCCTCGAAGGAACAGTAAGAACCGCCGCCCGCCAGTGTGTAGAACAGTTGAAATCGAGCCCGGTCACTGCCACGCTTAACAATAGGTTGCGGCCACTTGAGATTTTTCTCTCTGGGAAATCCTTTCCTTCCATAGGGGATATTTCTGCGATCAGCCGGATTCTTTTTGAAGAGATCGCGCAGACAGGTGTGGCCACATGTGTACAAGGCGATTTCATCGGCCTTTCCGGTACGGAGCAAAGTGGCACCATAGTGCAGGCAGGTGGATTTTTTCTCGGATTCCATGATGGAAAAAATGGGGGATTTTTGACACCTGTAGACCCTCTTCCCATAGGTAAACAGGGACTGCCTTTGACCTTCTCAAAAAAAATCACCGCATGGCTCAAGGGGGATATGGCTACGCTTTGCATGGATATCACCCGTGGTGCTGCGCTTGAGGCCCAGGCGAGCAAGAGGAGTTTCACCCAGTGGTTTGAGGCAGGTGGATTGCTTCTGTGGCCCATTCTGGCCATCGCAGTGGCTGGTCTTTTTGTCTCGCTTTATAAAGTCTGTTATTTGTTTACTCGACGACGACTTTCTAAAGATACTTTTTCAAAAATTGAACAGTATATGAAGGAATATGAATGGAATAGAATAAAAGAATTACTGTCCAGGCTCCAACGCATACCCGCTGCTAGGGTCCTTAGCAGTGGGATCAGATTTTATAATACAGGCCTTGATGCCCTTGACAACGGTCTCCAGGAGGCTAGACTCAATGTCCTGTCTAGACTTGAAAGGATGCTGCCTCTTTTGAACGTCTTTGCGGCCATGGCTCCTCTTTTGGGTCTCCTGGGCACAGTGACCGGCATGATTACCACATTCCAAACCATCACCACCTTTGGCACCGGGGACCCCCGGATTCTATCAACCGGGATCAGTGAGGCGCTCATTACCACTCAGGCCGGGCTTGGTATTACCATACCTTTTATGCTGATTCATCATCTGTTAAAAAGGCGCGTGAATTTCTTTTTGGATGATATTGAAGAGGCCAGTGCGCGCTTTGCAGCCCTGATCGCAGAGTACCAACACAGCCAAAAGGGTATGGTAAAGCCGTGAACTTGATGCTGTCCCATATCGCTGCCTATTTCCAGTCAGGCGGGGTCATCATGTATCCCCTGGTTATTTGCTGCATTTGGATGTGGTGGCTTATCTTGCTACAAATGGAATGGCCTGCAGCATCTAAGATCCGGGATCTTGCTTTTGTTAAACAGCGGATGCAATCCCTTCATACCGGAAATAAAAATATCGATAGAAAGGCCCTGGCAACCATTATCAAGGCGGTTCAAAAACGCCAAAGCGCCGGCCTTTCGACGGTTGTTGTGCTTGGCACCATTGCGCCCCTCTTGGGACTTCTGGGCACCATTATGGGTATGATTACGACCTTTGAAGCGGTTTCAGAATTTGGCCTAGGTAATGCGCGGGCAATGGCTGAGGGGATATCCGAGGCAATGATCACAACTCGGACAGGGCTTATTATCGCCATTCCGGGTTTGCTTGTGGCCCATTTCATAAAACGCAAGTTAACGAGGCGTCGCCGTTTCCTTGAACAAGCCGGACTGCAAATTTTACACAAGGGCAATAACCATGGATTATAATTCTCGCTATTCAAGGGATGATGATTTCAGGGCGGAGATGACGCCTCTTATTGATATGGTTTTCATATTGCTTATATTTTTCATTGTTACGACCAGCTTCGTTCGTGAAACAGGAATTGAAGTTAAACGTCCTGTTGCCTCATCCGCAACCTCTAAACAGAACGCATCGCTTTTTATCGGAATCAGCCCGGAAGGCAGAGTGTATCTTGAAGGGAAGGAACTTGATATCCGCAATGTCAAGCCTCGTATGGAGCGATTTCTGGCAGATAACCCACCCGGAAGTGTTGTGATTGTAGCGGATACCTCCTGCCCCACAGGCATAACCGTTCAAGTGCTGGATGCCTGCCGTAATGCAGGGATAAAGGATGTCAGTGTTGCCACAAACCTACCAAAGGAATAATGACTTGTGGCAAAATACTTCATAACATTAGTGGCGGCGATTTTTGTGACTTTGTTGCTCTGCTTTACCCCGTTCGAACGAACGACAAAGGAAATTTTCCCCACCATCAGCATGCAAGAGCCCATTGCCGTCCGGACAGTTGAAACTCCGGAAAAGAAGAGACCCCTTATCCGCAAAGAAAAAGAGCCACCCAAGATATTAAAATTGTCTCGATCAAAAGTTAGGGCATCCACTGAGCCTAAGATCCCCTTATCGATATCCCCGGCCCAGCTTGAGCTTGATTTTTCTCCCAAGGTGACCGCAGATCTGAAGGCACCCATAACTGAGTTCAAAGATTCGGGCCAAATAGGTAATGTTGGTGGAAAGGCTAATACGGGGCTGGTTTTCAATGCCGGAGACGTGGATGTTCCCCCGCGCATTAAAAAATATTTCCCTCCTTTGTATCCTCCCAAGGCCAGGGGACAAAGAGTCGAAGGTAAGGTGATGATTCGGGCACTGGTTTTGCCGAATGGGCTTCCCCAGAAGGTGCGGGTCATCTCGTCTGAGCCAGAGGGCTATTTTGAACGTGCTGCAATGGATGCTGTGTGGCGTTGGACCTTTTATCCTGCTGAGGAGGCAGGGGAAAAGGTAAAGGTATTGGTTGATATTCCAATAGAGTTCAAACTGAATAACTAAAAATGAAGACCTGTCTATCCCTTAAGGGTGGTTAAAAAATTCACAAGTTCCGTTCGGCGATTTTAAGCGCAGGTAACATTTTAGCCCTTTGAAAAATTCGAAAGGAAATCATGCACCCTTTCTTAC
>JBMNCO010000051.1:0-33862 GCA_049366815.1 Desulfatiglandales bacterium
TCCTCTCCAAGAAGAGAAAGCTGATACCCTCGGCATGGATAAAGGACCTGCTTGAGGATTCGGTCCGGCTGACCGTGGGAAAAAAGATCATCGATGCCCTGCCGGACGCAGACCGCTCGTCCGAAGAGGAATGAAAAGGCCGGGTCAAGAGGTGCCGTCCCGGCCGTGGAGTGAGGAAAGAAACCTGATCATGCCCCGGTGATCGGGCATATCAATGATACCGGGATTTGAAAGGAGACCTCTTTGAGATGGACCGACACGACAAAAGGCCGAGGAATCAACCCTTGAAAACGGCTGCCGTCCTTCTTTTATCGGTGGCTCTTTGTGGGTTGGCGTCACAATCAATTTTTGCCCAAGAAATAACGGACAAGAATATCACGCTTTTCGTAGAGACCGAACTCGCGCATGGAGAAGGCGTTGCGGCCCATCGCATAGACGTGAGCACGCGGGAGGGGGTGGTCAGCCTTTCAGGTAACGTGGGCAGTCTGCTGGCCGGGGAAAGGGCGGTGGAAATAGCTCAGGGCGTCAAAGGCGTCCGGGCCGTGATCGACCATCTGGCCGTTTCACCCCCGCCGCGTAGTGATCAGCAGATCCTCGCCGACTTGAGACAGGCACTCCAGGACGATCCGGCAACCGACGTGTACGAGGTCTCCATAATGGTGCAAGGCGGGCTGGTCACCTTGACGGGTGAAGTTGATTCGTGGGCGGAAAAACAAATCTGCAGCCAAGTAACCAAAGGCGTAAAGGGCATAAAAGGGCTCAACAACAACCTTACTTTGAAACAAAAGGCTGTCCGTATCGACGAGGAAATCGAGGCCGACATCAAGAGCCGATTCAGGTGGGATACGCGTTTATCCCACGATATGATCGATATTGATGTAGAAATGGGGCAGGTGACGCTGGCAGGGGTTGTGGGCTCTGCGGCCGAAAAGCGACGTGCTCACGGAGATGCCTGGGTGGGCGGGGTGGTCTCCGTGGACCACGATCAGCTCAGGGTAGACCCCAACCTCACCGGAGACCGGCTGCGGAGCGGAAAGTACGCCGGAATCTCGGATGATCGCGTAGCGCAAGCAGTGAAAGACGCATTCGAGTACGATCCTCGGGTTGCTCCCTTTGATATCGGAGTGGATGTCACGGCCGGGATCGTCACCTTGACGGGCATTACGGACAATCTCAAAGCGAGAATGTCGGCCGAAGAGGATGCCATGAACACGGCGGGCGTCTGGCGGGTCAAGAATTTTATCAAAGTGCGTTCCGATCTCGGCTCCTCTCAATTTCCCGCCTCTTTGCCGTACGGCACGCCCGGTGTCATGCTTGAAAAAATTCGCGCCGCCTTGGCACGCGATCCCTATGTGGATCAGGCCGATATCTCCGTGACGGCCGTCTCCAGGTTCAGAGGAACGGTTTACCTTGACGGCATGGTGGACTCGGAATTCGAGAAGCGGCGGGCCGAGGATGTGGTATCCAGGCTGAGGCAGGTGGTACACATTTTCAATGACATACAGGTCGGCCGGGAATGGCGGGGAAAAAGCGATTGGGAAATCCTGCAAGACATCGAGGGGGAACTTTGGTGGAGCCCTTACGTGGAAAGCGACCACATAGCCGTAACGGTTGAAGACGGCATCGCGATCCTCACCGGGGTCGTGGAGGATCTGCGAGAACGCCGCATAGCCACGGAGAATGCCTATGAAGGCGGTGCAAGAGAGGTGCGAAACTTTTTGAAAGTAAGAAACGGACCGCCTTCCCTCGCCCCCTGAGGGCCTCTGTCACAAGCGAAAATACGAGGGAATGTATTGTGCATACATCCCTTTCTGAAGAGGAAAGGAAGGAAGGATGAGAAACAGGAAGACGCCCGCTTCCAGTCCCTGGACCCTTTTCCCCGGCGGTTCACCACGGTTCCCCGACACTCCAGTTGTAGCGGATTTCCTTCCCGGATTGCGACCGTCCTATTGAGCCACCCCCTTCTTGTAGAGTCCTATGAGTTCGGCACGTTCCAATACATGCCCCTCCATGGCCTTTTCCACATCCGCTTTGCTGGATCCGTCCGGAAGATCCAGTTTCGTGTCCAGGGCATAGAGTTTGAAAAAATATCGATGCGTCCCGGAAGGAGGACACGGGCCGCCGTATGCCGTGGTTCTGAAGTCGTTTACGGCCTGTCTACCGGGAACGGAATCCTCCTCGATCCTGGAAAGTACCGGCATGTCATAGACGACCCAGTGCACCCATGTCCCGGCGGGGGCGTCCGGATCATCCACGATCAAGGCGAGGGCCTGGGTTCCCTCGGGGACGTTCGATATCTCCAGGGTCGGATTGACGTCAATACCCTCACATGTGAACTTCAGGGGAATGTTTTCAATGTGACCGAATTCCGGGCTTGCGATTTTCATGGTCAGACCTCCTTGTTCATATCATCTCGGTTAGATCTTAGGTATGTTGCCTTATACTTGAAATGGGTTGCATCCTGTATATAGACAGGTTTCAGGCTGTATCAGGCGCGCCGTGCAGGGGGCGGGACAGAGGGTGTTTTTTCGCCCGAATACCGGTTTCTCGGTATTTCCCCTTTTCGGCGTTTGATGTTTGATGAAAACAGTAGATTAAGATACGAGGTAGCCATGAAATTTCGTGGTTTGAGATGGTCGGGCATATTTTTCTGGTTCCTGCTCCTTTCCTGCCAGAGCGTCCCCATTACAGGGCGGCGGCAGCTGAACCTGGTTTCGTCGGAGCAGATCCAGGCCATGAGTCTTGATCAGTATCGCGATTTTCTTTTGAAACACACGGGGTGATACGGGGGACGGCCGAGGCCGATCAGGTGAACCGCGTGGGGAGAAGAATTCAATCGGCCGTGGGTTTCCGGCAAAGAATGGCCGCCCAGAAAGGGGGATGATAGGTTCCTGAATTCCTCCGCACACATCCGACAGGAAAAGCCGGATCGAAAACATCAGAAGTCTGATCCCGGAGGCCATGAGATACTACAGGCGGTAGTCGGGGAAACGGGGGCAGGCGTCGAGTCGACCGGTCAAAAAAAGGGGAGGAAAGGAATCGCCATGTTGAAGAGATGGATATATTTTGCTCTGTTCATCGCAGCATTGAGCATATCGGGCTGCGAAAAAGAAGGCCCCGCCGAGAAGGCAGGTGAAAAGATCGACGAGACGATCGAAGAGGCCGGAGAGAAAATGGAAGAGGCGGGCGACAAGATAAAGGAAAAGACCGACTGAGCGAGGATTACGCGTACGGATCGAAAACCCGCTTTTCCCTTCGGCCGGTAAGCCTCTGGGTGGGGTCGGACATCATGGGTTTGCCTCAGGAGAGACTGGGAGCACGAAATCCGCAATTCCGAACCATAACCGGCACAAAACGCTTGTCTGAACGTTGATGGCCGGCCGCTATAGCGGCCAGATCCAGGGCACTGCAAGACCGATCAACGCCGCCACGGCGTTATGGAGCGATTGGGTGAGAACCATGGAAAGCGTTCCGCTATCTTTTTCAGGATTCGGATCTGTGTCTGAATGCTCCTGCCCTCAGATTGTCAGACACATCGGTCGCGAAGTGCGCAAGGACAAAATCCTCGGCCACGCTCAAGAGCCGAACCATCAACCAGGCGATCGAAAAGATGAGAAGCAGCACCAAGGCGTGCTGCAGAAATTACAGCAGGCGATCGGATACCTCCATGAAGGACACTAAAACCGGACAGAAAGCACCGGAAAGATTGCATGCTTCATTTTCCGGAAAAGTCTCTTCCGTCTCAGACTTCTTTATTGAGCATCTTACGGAGGCGGAGGGCGTTTTGAACGGCATATCCGGCCTCGTCGTTGTCAAAAAAACAGAACACCTCCCTTCCTTCGCCCGCCCAGTGGGTCATGGCCCCGGCCCACCCCGCCAGAGTGCTCGTATCGTACTCCCCGCGGTAGGCGCCGTCCGGTCCGTGAAGGCGAATGTAAACGAAATCCGCGGTGATTTCTTTGGGGGTTAGGAATCCCGAAAGTTCAAAGATGCAGAAGGCCGCCCCCATTTCGCGCAGCGCCTCGTAAACGGACGGCACCTGCCAGTCCGGATCACGGAATTCAAAGGCGTAGCGGAAGTCCGTGGGCAGGGCGTCCAGAAAGTCCATGAAGCGATCCATGTTCAGGTGCCAGCGTGGAGGAAATTGAAAGAGGATAGGTCCCAGTTTGTCCCCAAGGGCCTTCGCCGCTTCCAGGAGGCGCGGCAGGGTGTCGCCGGGATCCTTCAATTTCTTCATGTGGGTGATATAGCGGCTTGCCTTGAGCGCAAAGATAAAGCCCGAGGGGGCGGTTCCCTTCCATCGGCTCAATGTTTCGGCGGAGGGCAGTTTGTAGAAAGAATTGTTGATCTCCACGGTGCGAAAGTGATCGACGTAATACGCCAGGAAGTCCTTTTTTTTCCTCCCCGCAGGATAGAAGGGCCCCTGCCAGTGGGGATAGGCCCATCCGGATGTGCCGATATAGATGTTGTTCCACTCGATCATGGAAGATTCGTATATTTTTACCCTCCGGGAAAGCCGAGGATACCGCATCTCCGGCGTTATCTCGCGTTCGCGGTAGTCTACTACAGCCTCACTTTCGATGCCTTGGATCTGCAGCATCCTCGATTTTTGGTATGAATTTAGCCCTTTCCAACAACTGTGTGGAAATCATGCTCCCTTTCTGAAGTGACCAGCCCGGGAGCTTCGCAACGCAAGAAAGGGTGCATGATTTCCTTTCGAATTTTTCAAAGGGCTAAAGTGTTACAATGATTCTTGTTCACAATATGTCCGCGCTTTTTTTCGTCCTCATCCCCACCGCGGGATTTGTGGCCGGATTCAGATCCCGAGGCCCTTGGGCCAATCTTCTCGTCTCCTCCTTCGTCATCTTCCTCGCATCCTGGGCAGGCGGTCTCTGGCCGGCCCCTTTCGGCCCCCTGCTCTGGGGGTATTTTTCTGGGTACTGGTCCTTCTTCTGATCGTGGCGATTGTGATCAGATACTTCGAGGCTCATCCCTGAGTGCGTCTTTTCCGGCAATCCGGTACTGGAAGGCCGGGATATTGTCGTAACCGTAAAAAACGGGATCGTTGATCTGCGGGGCCGGGTGGAAACCGAAGAACTCAGGATCGATTACCTCAAGGGTCGGCTGACTCTCAAAGGCGTGCTGCCGAGCGAGGCCTCCCGCCAAGTCCTACTGCACCTCATCCAGGACGTCCTGGGGGTGGTGGAGGTCGACGACCCGCTTCGCATCGACCGGCTCCCCTGGCAGAGGAAAGAACGCACCGGATGGATGGAAGATCTCGCCCGCATCCGCCTCGAAGACCTCAAGGGCTTTCATCGTCGCTTTTACCCCCCCGGGGTCTCCATCCTGACCGTGGCTGGCGATGTCTCTCTCGAAGAGATCGAAAAGCTGCTTTCGACCGGTCTTGGACAATGGCAAGAAAGCCCTGTTTCCGAACGCGGTTTCCGGAGCCGGTTTACGAAAGGTCCGGAAGAGTTTCTGACGGATCACCCCATTTCCCAGGCCAACGTGGTGCTCGGGCACACCGGCATAAGAAGATCACATCCGGATTAGGTCGCACTTTCGGTCATGAACAACATCCTGGGCGGGGGGATTGTCCTCCCGCCTCATGAAGAGCGTGCGCTCGAAACGGGGGCTGACCTACGGCGTATCCAGTCGGCTGGTGTCTTACCGGGAGGCCGGTTCCTTCCAGGTCGTCTTTCAGACCAGAGCCGGCGCAGCCCGGCGGGCCGTGTCCCTGTGTATCGAGGAGATGAACCGCATGAAACGGGAGCCCGTCGGTCTTCAGGAACTGGAGACGGCCAAGGGTCAGCTGGCGGGAAGTCTTCCCCTGAGGCTTGACTCCCTTGACGGCCTTGCCCGTTTTTATTCCGCCGTCGAATATTACGCTCTGGGACGGGACTATGCGAGCCGTTATCCGGATCTTGTGCGGAGGGTTACCCGGCAAGGGGTCCTTCAGTCCGCACGCGATTTTCTCCATCCGCAAAAATGCATCGCCAGTATCGTGGGAAATCTCGAAACGCTCAAGGGATCCGCTCCGTGAACATCAGGCTCCGGGTTCCACGGGTCGATAACGGACACCGGACGCCTTCTTGTCGTCACCGGAAATCGCCTGCGGCGGTCCCTGAAATCGGTTGTAGAGCCAGGCAAAAATCAAACCGAACAGCAGACCGTCCACCAGTGCGTACAACACACCGGTGACAACATCCCCAAGGGATCCGGTCGCGTCGTAGCCCGGGTAAATAGAGGCCAGCATTTGAAGAAATGCGCTTCCATAGCCCGGACGCAGAATATTCACCAGCCCTGTTAGGAGCACCGCGACACCCCACAATAGGCCCATGGCCAATGCGGTTGCTTTGATATCGAGTCTCATATCTTCTTGATTTGTTCCGCGCTTTGTACCAGTTTCTCCTTTTCGTGCTCCTGCTGTTCGGCCAATTGCAGGAACATCTCCCTCACTCTGGGAGTCATGGAGGCACTGTCGGCCGTCTCCCGGTAGAAGCTCAGGAGACGGTCATTCACTTCCATTACCATTTCGACCAGTTCATCCACCGTCATGTCCGCTGACGGTTCCAGCCCTTTCAAGGAAAGGCCTTCCTCCCCGATCACAAACTGCTTCCATGTCTCGCTGTTTTTTTGCCCTTCCTCCATGGCGTAACGCCTGAGTCCTTCGTGAAGACGTTTTTCATGACGGCTGAGGTACTCCAGTAGCATAGCGACGCGCTCCTTCTCCACCTCGTCCGTCAGTCGTTCATAGAATCTGCCCAACCTGCCGTGAAAATCGGCGGCCATGGCGATAATCTCTTCGATCTGTTCGTACAGTTTCATTTCTGTGGTTGCACACCCATTCGTGATACTCCGCACCGGGCGCGATCATCTGCTCTCAGTTCCTGGAACCTGGGGCAATGGGTGGGTGTACCCATGTTCCGGGGCATAATGATCCTCCTTGTGCGCTTGACCCTGGGGAAACGCCGTTGAAATCTCTTGCGAAAGGAACCCGGCCCAAACCGGGTCCCACCAGGCTTCCAAACGATTGGTTTCGCTTTATGCAGGGCTCTTTGATTTGCTGAAATGAAGCTTACCTTCGCCGGGCACACTCTTCGGATCCAGCAGGCGTGAGGCATCGTCGATGCAGTTCGATTTTTCTTCTTCCGTCACGGAATTCGGATCCAACAGCGCGTTCATAGGACACAGAAAGCGGTTACCGGCATTGTCCTTGACCCAGACCAATGATTCCGATTTATCCATCGTATCTCTCCTTTCATTTTTTATTTCACCCTATTTTGCATTAGAAAACCCATCCGGTAAATGCATCCAATCATGTATTTCCCGGTTTCGGGCGCAGTATCGGGACTCCGGGAAGGCCTGCGGCGGGATGATGACTCTTCCCGGTTCCCGGATTCGTCTCTCGATCTTTACCGTCATCGGTCTTGCGATATAAAGGATCAACCCCATTTCCCGGTCCTTCTCTACCTGTAAAATGGAAATGGAAAGCAGGTAAAAAGTCCTTGGAGGTATCGTAACCGGAGCATGCGGCACTTATCCCGAAACACATACAAATTTACGGAGTCAAACCGCTCCTGGAGGGCTCCAAAAAAAATGAACGGCATTCAACTTTTGTCTCCCGTGAATCCAGGCCGTGCGGGAAACCGGTGTGCGGGGGTTCACCGGAGCGACGGGAGGATATGAAATGAGGTGGTCGTGGCTGTGGCTCGTCGTCTATTTCGGGATCCTTATGGTGCCCGTTGTAGTAACTACTCTGTGGGCTCAAGATTTTAACGGAACGATTTCAGAAATCGCCAAGTGTATGGCTCTGTCCGGTTTCATGATCCTCTCTCTTCAGTTCTTCCTGGCGGCCCGGCTCAAACGTATCGAACGCCCCTTCGGGCTCGACATCCTCATTCGCTATCACAAACACATGGCTGTCTTTGCCGCCCTTCTCCTCCTGTCCCATCCCGTCCTTCTGGCGATCGGGGGTTCGGGGTGGCGCCTCATACTCGGCCTGGACCTGCCGTGGTACATCTGGACGGGGAAAGCCGCCCTGATCATCCTGATCTTCAATGTCCTGCTCAGCCTTTACCAGAGGTCGCTCAAACTCAAATTCGAGCACTGGCGACTTTTCCACGATGTCCTCGGCCCGGTGCTCCTTGCCCTGGCCTTTGTCCACAGCTGGTTTGCCGGAGACGACCTCGCGCTGCCTTCCATGAAGGCCCTCTGGCTCCTTGCCCTCATTCTGACCGCCCTGATTTACGTCTACCACAGGATCCTGAGACCGCGAAGGCTGAGGGACCATCCTTTCCGTGTCATCGATGTGGTTCCCGAAACAGAAGACGTCTGGACCGTCAAGATGGCACCGCCCGAAGGGGACACACTCTACCCTTATCTGCCGGGTCAGTTTCATTTCGTCACCTTCTATAGAAAAGAGGATCTTCCCGTGGAAGAACACCACTGGACCATCTCCTCCTCTCCCGCCGAAAAGGCATACGTCAGCTCCACTATCAAGGCACTCGGGGATTTCACCTCCACCATCGGCCGTACGGCCGTCGGGGATAGGGCCGCTATTCACGGCGCGTTCGGACGTTTTTCCTACGCTCTTCACCCCGAACAACAGGACCTGGTGTTCATTGCGGGAGGGATCGGAATAACCCCCCTGATGAGCATGCTGCGTCATATGCGCGACACCCGGGACAGCCGTGCGGTTCTGCTTTTTTACGCCAACCCCGACGAGGATCGGATCGTTTTTCACCAAGAGCTCATGGAGATTGAAAAGGGTGGGCATCCTTTACTGAAGGTGGTGCACGTACTGAGCCGCCCGGGGGAGGACTGGAGCGGAGAGAGGGGTCATGTGGACCGGGAGAAGATCAAGCGATTCTGCGGGAGGAATCTGCACACAAAGACATTTTACATCTGTGGTCCTCGTCCCATGCTGAAGGCCGTCACAAGGGCCCTCAGGGACCTCGGAGTCGCCGACAGGCAGATCCGGGAAGAAATTTTCTCTTTCCTGGACTGACAGCGGGCTGAAATCATGCAAAGAACCCACTTGACGCTGCGACGACCGGAATAGACCTCAAGGCCCTCCAAGGACCCCGGCCCGCTCTTCAAGGATTCTCTTGACCAAAAGGTGATCCTCCGGTTCATCTACATCCAGGCATATTTCCGGTTCTTCCACCGGTATGGGGACCACCTCCACATCCAGCCGCCGGGAGGCCAACCGTGCCCCTCGGGACAGGGTAAAGCCGTGAAACAAATAGACACAAAAGAAAAAGACCGTTCCCAGTAAAGGATCCATGGCCATCGCCGCCTTTGCGGCGCTCTTCCGGGTCCGATACATTTTTTTCAGGGTGATCCGGAGCTTTGGGTTTTTGAGAAGTCCGGGCAAAAGCACCATCAGGTTCCCGAAGCAGACCGAAACGTCTTTAAATCGGATAAAACCCTTCGAGGTCTCCCTGTAAGGGCCCCTGAAGAAAGGTCTGGGGACGAAGGAGAAGAAGAAGGCGCGATCCGTCTTGACGGGCGTCGAAGACACTTTCTTCAGGAAATGGTTTACGGCCCCGTGGGTAAGCAAGGGCAGGTCCGCTGTGACGAATAGAACCGACTGGGAATCCCTGAAATGATCGAGGCCCTTCAGGATGCCTTCCGCCATCGTACCCTCTCCGGGGATGAGCACGCCGCCCTCCACGGCTTGGAGCGCACCCCTGAGATCCCTCCCGGATCCGACGACACAGATCTCTTTGATCGAGGCGACATTGACCAGTGCGTCAAGAACGTATTCCAGGGAAGTCTTCCCCGCGTAACGGAGAAGGGCCTTGGGGCCGGGCCTGTACCCCGGATACAGGGGAATGGTGTTCCGGTCCCCGGCCAGGACGACGGCCGGCATTTTCTCTTGCAGAAGGTACAACTTTGAATCCCGATTGATTCTTCCGTGATCTTGATAAGTCACGCGCCCGCTCTCAATATACGGTGAAACGGCTTTCCCTGACGTCGCTCGTCCGCGGAGATTGAATGGTCGTTGTGACCAGGTACGTGCCCTTGTCCGCATCGGAGGGGAGCCGAAGAGGCAGGGTCGAAGTATATCTCCCGGCCTGCCGTATCACCTGGACCGGATCAGTGCGCAGAGTGTCGAATGAAAGCCGGGCTTATTTTGCCCCCATCCGTCAATCACTTGCCCTTCTTCCTGGGGAGGTGATGGGTGACACTGCCTACAAAGATCTCCGCGGCCTCAGCCAGGGTCTCCGACAGGGTGGGGTGAGGATGGATGCTGAAGCCCACGTCCTCCGCGACGGCTCCCATCTCCATAGCCAGCACGCCTTCTGAAATCAGACCCTCCGTATCCCGGCCCGCAATGCCGACTCCCAAGACCCGGCCCGAGTCCGGGTCCAGAAGGACTTTGGTGATTCCTTCCTGCAATCCTACTGTTGCGGCACGTCCCGAAAACTTCCAGGGATATCGCACCACTTCTATATTCCGCTTTTCTTTCCGGGCCGTTTCCTCTCTCAGCCCGCACCACGCCACCTGGGGATCCGTGTAGACCACCGCCGGAACGGCGCGCACATCAAAGGCGGAAGGAAGGCCTTTGATCACCTCGGCGGCCACCTTCCCTTCTCTGAAGGCCTTGTGGGCAAGCAGGGGTCCTCCGACCACGTCCCCTATGGCGAAGATGTTCTTATCGGCGCTCCTCCTCTCCTCGTCCACCTCCAGGTATCCCCTTTCGTTTACCTTGACCCTCGTATTTTCAAGTCCGAGATCTTCTGAACGCGGCTTCCTGCCCACAGCGACCAGCACCCGGTCGAAGTCTTGTTCGGCCTCGTCCACATCCCCTTCCAGTTTGACCTTCACCTCGTTTTGCGTTTCTTTCATCGAAACCGCGTTGGTGTTGAAGTGGATGTTCTCAAAACGCTCCCGAAGCTTCCTGATCAGAGGTTCCACAAGGTCCGGGTCCGCCCCCCTGAGGAGTCTCTCGCTCCGGACGGCCACAGTAACCCGGCTTCCCAGCGCCGCATAGATCGTTCCCATCTCCAGGGAGACATAGCCGCCGCCCAGGATCAGCAGCCTTTCGGGAATATCCGGCAGTTCCAGTGCCCCGGCCGAATCCATGATTCGACCGCCCGGTTCAAAGGAAACGTCCGGAAGAGGTCTGGGGTATGAACCGGTCGCAATAACCGCATGCCGGAACTTGATTCTTCCCACGTCGGATTCCTGGAGCCGTATCTCCTTTGAACTTTCAAAGACGGCCTTTCCCTTGATACGTTGGATGCCGCGTTTCTCACTGAGGGTCACCAAGCCTCCCGCAAGTTGATCAATGACCTCGTTTTTCCATTCCCTGATGCGATCCAGGTCCAGTTCGGGTTTCCCGAATGTGATGCCCATGTTCTTCACGCGGCGGGCCTCGTAGAGCAGGTCTGCGAGGAAGAGCAGGGCCTTGGACGGAATGCATCCGCGAAACACGCACTCTCCTCCGGGACGCTCCTCCACGTCCACCAAGGTCACATCCATACCGAGATCGGCCGCCCGGAACGCAGCCGCATACCCCCCGGGGCCGGCCCCGATGACCAGCACCTCCGTATCCTGACTTAACTCTCCCATAACCATAGCCGTCTTCCTCAGCTCATTGTGATGAACATCTCTTCGGGATCTTCCAGGGAATCCACAAGGGTCTTCATGAACTTCAGGGCATCGGCCCCGTCCAGGATACGGTGGTCTATCGAAAGGACAACCGGCATCATGAGACGGGGTACGATTTCGTATCCGGCCTCTTTTTCCTGAACCATCGGCTGCATCCTCGCCGCACCCATCCCCAGGATGGACACCTCCGGAAAATTGATGATGGGTGCAAAATACCCCCCTCCCATGGGACCCACATTGGTGATGGTAAAGGTAGCTCCCTGCATTTCTTCCAATTTGACCTCCCTCTCCCGCGCGCGCCTGACCAGATCGTTGAGCTCTATCGAGAGATCGACGATGCTCTTGCGATCCACATCGCGGATCACCGGAACCACCAGGCCTTCCTCGGTGCTCACGGCCACGCCGATGTGATAATAGTGCTTGATCACCATCTCTCCGGCCGCCGTGTCGAGGCTGGCATTGAACCGTTCGTGTTTCTTGAGGGCGGTTACCGCCGCCTTCAGGGCAAACACGGTTATACTGAGCCGGCCTCCCCGCCTCTCCACCTCTTCTTTGCGCTTTTGCCGAAATTCTTCCAGGCTGGTCATATCCACCATGTCCTGGTTGAACACATGGGGAATCTGGGACCAGGCAAGCGCCATCTTCTTCGCCGTGGCCCTCCGAATGGAGCGCACGGGCACACGCTCCACTTCGCCCCATCTGGTGAAATCGGGTAGCTCGGGTGCCTGCCCCTCGATGGGACGTGCCGAGGGCCGTTCTTCCCGCTCGGGTGGTGCCTTTTCCTCCGGTTTTTCCCTTTCTCCCCTGTCTGCAAAGGCCCGGACGTCCTCCGAGGTGACCCGGCCTCCGGGTCCGCCGGGCTGGACCTCATGCAGGTCCACGTTCAGTTCACGGGCCAGCCGTCTCGTAGCCGGGGAGGCCGGAACGGGCCCTTCTTTTCTCTTTTCCGGAGCTTTCTCCTTTTGAGCGGCCTCTTCAGATGTCTTTTCCTCTTCCACCTTCTCCGGCTCCGGTTCCGGTCTCTCTTTCGCCTTTTCTTCGCTCTTTCCTGCCTCTTTTTCTTTCTCTTCTCGTTCCGGAGGGGTTTTTCCGGACGGTTCGGCTTCTTCGATTTCCCCGAAAATCATGAGCACATCGCCCACCTGGACCGTGTCTCCCGCTCCGACCTTGATTTCCTCTATGCCGCCCGTAAAAGGGGATGGGATCTCGACACTGGCCTTGTCCGTCTCCACTTCGATGATCGGATCCCCTTCCTCCACATGATCTCCTGGAGATACGAGGACGTTCAATACTTCCGCTTCATGGATTCCTTCCCCCAGATCCGGTAATTTAAACGACCTGCCCATGTCTCCCTCCTCTCAAGCGTTCATAACATTTCGCGCGGCACGGACGATGCGGTCCCTGCCGGGCAGGTAGGCCATCTCTCGGCTGAAAAGCGGAATATGGACATCGAAACCGGTGACCCGCGCGATAGGTGCCTCCAGGTAGTAAAAAGATTTTTCCATGATCCTGGCGGCGATTTCCGCGCCCGGCCCGAAACTTCGCGGCGCCTCATGCACGATTACGGCTCTGCCTGTGTTCCTGACCGATTCCGTGAAGAGTTCATGGTCCAGGGGTGAGATCGTCAGCAGGTCGATGACCTCCGCTTCCACACCGTCCTCCTTGTCCAGGGTATCGGCCGCCTCCAGCGTGGGTCGCATCATGGCCCCGTAGGATATCAGTGTCAGATCCTTGCCCTCTCGGATCTTCACCGACTTGCCCAGGGGCAGTGTTTCTTCCTCTTCGGGCACCTCTTCACGAAAGGCGCGGTAAATCGCCTTGCCTTCAAAAAAGACCACCGGGTCCGGATCCCGGATGGCGCTCACCAGCAGGGCCCTGGCATTCCTCGGTCCCGAGGGGATCACCATCTTGAGGCCCGGGGTGTGGGCATAGTAGGCCTCGCGACTCTCCGAATGATGTTCGAGGGCCCGCACGCCGCCTCCGTAGGGCGCACGCATCACCATGGGGACCTCACACCGGCCCTGAGAGCGCATCCGCAGTCTTGCCGCGTGACACTCTATCTGATGAAAGGCCAGATAGCTGAAACCCGAGAACTGTATTTCGCACACCGGTCTCAACCCGTAGACGGCCATGCCGATGGACACCCCCACGATGGCCGATTCCGCAAGAGGCGTATCCACAGACCTGTCCTCTCCGAACTTGTCTATCAATTCGTCGGTCACACGGAATACGCCGCCGTCCCGTCCCACGTCTTCCCCCAGGACTATCACCCGGTCGTCCTTCTCCATCTCCTGCCGGAGGGCCAGGTTGATGGCCTGGACCATCGTCATCTTGGCCATTTTTCACTCCCCTTCTTTCTCTTCTTCTCTGTTCTTTACGGCCTCGGTTTCTTCGGCCAGTTCCTCCCTCTGCTCTTCCAGGGCCACGGGCCGTTCTTTGTACAAATGGTCGAACATCTGGAGAGGATCCCTGAAATCCTTCATCAGATCCTCGGCCTTTTTCACGGCCGCCTTGATCTCTTCCTGGATTTCGTTTTCCAGTTCCCCGATCTTTTCATCCGTAAGCAGATCCTTGGCCTTGAGGTATTTTTGGAATCGCACAATGGGGTCATGACTCTTCCACTTTTCGACCTCTTCTTCTTTCCGGTACCTCTTCGGATCGTCGGCCGTGGTGTGCATCTGCATCCTGTAGGTCACGCACTCGATCATGGTGGGACCTTCTCCCGCCCTTGCCCGTTCGACCGCCTCCATGGAGGCCGCATAAACGGCCAGCACATCGTTTCCGTCTACTTGAACGCCCGGGACCTCGTAGGCCAGGGCCTTCTGGGCCAGAGTCTTGGATCGGGTCTGTTTTTCCCGGGGAACCGAGATGGCCCATTGATTGTTCTGGCACACAAATACGACCGGGCACTGATAGACTCCGGCAAAGTTCATGGCCTCATGGAAGTCCCCCTCGGACGTGGCGCCGTCTCCGAAGAAGACCATGACCACGCCGTCTTTTTTCCTGTATTTCATGCCCCAGCCGAGCCCGACCGCATGGGGAAGCTGACTCGCAACCGGTATCGCGACCGGCAGGTTGTTCACAGGCTCTTCCTCTGCTTCCCCGCCCTCGTTCCCGAGGGAAGCTCCCTCGGCATAGCCGGCAAATGAAAGAATCACGCTTTCCATGGATCTTCCCCGCAGTAATTCCGCGCCCGTTTCACGGAAAGAGGGGACGAACCAGTCAGAAGGTCGAAGCAGGCAGGCCGCACCCAACTGGGCGGCCTCCTGACCGCTTATGGGCGCAAAGGTCCCCATGCGTCCCTGCCGCTGGAGGCTCAGAAGCCGCTCATCGAAAAGCCGCCCCAAGACCATGAAACGATGGAGTTTCAACAGCATATCCTCAGGGATATCCGGTTCGAGTTCCTGATCGAGTTCCCCTTTTTCATTGAGAATCGAGAGGTACTCCACGGCGTAGGGCAATTTGATCTTCTTCTTCGGCATGCAGGCCCCCTTTCCTCATTAAATTCTCCTCAGGTAGAGAAGATTGACTATTGCGGCACGGATGAAACGAATTTCTTCGCGTCTGACCCCTGTATACAATTTTTCATGCCGCCCTCAAATGGGGTGAAACCTGTATTTCTGAAATCTGCATGCATGCAGGTCTCTCCGCTCGGTGCGGGTTCTGTGAGCCGGCGATCCTTCACGATGATTCCGAGAGGTTCGGATGCCATCGACTCAAGTGGACGGCGTGCGTCTTCAAGTATGCCCCGGGTTCATAGAATCGATCGTAGAACTCCAGGTCCAGGTGGTGGGCCTGGAGATAGGTGATCAGAAATATGGAGGGGACAGTTCCCGGGAATTTGCCGAATGTCTCCAAAACATACCGGGCCTGCAGGGCTACGCACTCCCTGAAGGCCGGGCTGTGGACCTGAGCGGCCGATCTGACTCTTCTCGAATCCTTCCAGGGTCCGGGGGTGTCCGGATCGAAGGGGCCCCCCGGACCGAATTTTCTGTCGCAGACGGCTTCGACGGCCGCGCGCATATCCGGATAATGAGGCGGGCAAAAACCCTCCATGACCGTTTCGAGCCCTGTGGGATTCGGATAGGGCCACCGGTCGTCGGTGTCATACCGAAATCCGAGACCCGGCGCACGTGGATCTCCGCCCGCACCCAAAACGCTGAAAGGGTCCAGTCCGTTGAACATCCAGCCGCCCAGGCCCATGGCCTGCAACATGAGCGTTCCTGCATAGCAACTCGTGGACAGTTCGGCTGTGAGTTCGGCAAGAGACCACTGTTCCACAAAAGTTATCGGCCATACGTTGTCCACGTCCACAATGTCCTTGAACTTCTCTATCCCCGGGATTTTTTTCTGATGGATGTCGTCGATCAGAACCAGTCCGTTCTGCAGCATGTAGCAGAGATTGAGAAGAACATGCTGCGCCAGATCCCCCACGGGGATCACCAGAAGGGTGCCGGGATGATTGACGACCCACGTGTTATGGGCCTCCGTATACGGGGGTTCCGGCGGTATTCGGAGCCGTCCCGTCTGCAGTCTTCTCACACCCCACTTGAAGTCCTCGAGCATGGTCTCCAGATCCAGGGAGCCGTCCTCTTTCCTTATTTTGGAAAGCCGTGGGTCTCCGGCATCCATGAACCAGACACCGTCATCGTCGGTGAAAAATGTCTTGCTCGTATGAAATCCGGCGGCGGAGGGAAATGTGCGGCCCGATGCGGCGGCCGCATAGTTTGACAGATGGGGGGCATAGCGTTGAGCCCGATAGATCAGGTGATTCCAGCTTGTGTTCCCGGCACAGGCCGTGACCACCAGCATCTTTTCAAGATCGCTCAACGGCAGGGGTTGATGCCGCGAGCGGTAGGCGAACACGCCGTCGGGGATCTCCGCACCTCTGAAAAAACGCCGTGATCTTCTCCCTAACAGCGCCTCCACGAGTCCGAACGAGATCAGATCCTGAAATCCCGGTGGATCTTCCTTCATGAGACACTCCTTTTTATTGTGTTGTGCGTCGGAGATCGGCGCCCGAAAGGCCCGGCGGCCCGATTCTTTCATTGATAAGCCGATACTTATGAGGATAACCCAGGACCGTCCCGTCAGCAATCAGGCATCGGCAAAAACCTCCCACAATCAGGGCATCAAACCGACAGCTGAAAGCCGGGAGCCGACCGCTTCACCCGGAAATCGTGCATTTCCGGGTGATCAATATACAGGAACCAATTGATATCCCTGGGCCTGATAACCGATCTCCGAAATCCATCCATTTCCGACCCGCTTGATCCCGGGCAGAACCGAACCCGGATCGATCTCGAAATACTTGACCGCAGCAAGACATGCCTCTAGACGGATGCCGGCCTCCGACATCATGGAAACCGTGTCGGCGATCTTCTCGATATGTTTCCGTTCTTCGCTGCTGAAATCGGTACGATTTGTCGAAATCAACCTGACCGCGCTCCCCATGAACACGATCACGAACTCGGGACTCTTCCCCATTGCCGAAAGCTCTTTCCAGGTATCGAGGATGAGTGTCATGTGACCGGCGGCGATCTCTGGAACGCCGTCCCTCATGTCGAACATCACCTTGACGGAATCAATTCCCTTCATGGCCTCGTAATCTTCGGCCGAGGCCAGGGAGAGACCCGAAACCGTCACAAGGACCGAGAGCAGGAGTATGCAAATGCCTTTAATTCGATAGATTTTCATTCTTTTGTTTTCCTTCCATTTTTGTCCGCGCGGCGGTGACTTGTCTCGAACGGCGTTTACCGCCTGAATTCCATGATGCCCGCAACCTATCCTAAGTTCTATGGGGTAGATCCCGTATTTCCACAGGGACAAAGACGTACTCTCCCAAAGGGGCATATTCCTTTTCCTGCAGTCTCGCCGTGACTTGAACCAGGATCGTTCCGAAGGCATGCAATGGTCCGGGGGCAGAGGAGGGCTTTTGCAGGATGAGAGCGCCCTTTCCCTCTCCGCGGTTCCCGTTTCCAGGCTCGATTCATGGTTGGAAAGGCAGGCCGCAGATGAACGGCCTTCGGTCATGTGAAAATCCCACCAAGGCCTACTGCTTTTCCTAGCGAAGAATAAGGGATCGACCCCCTGGCGGCACGGTGAGGAATCATGTGACAGTGGAGCTTGGAAGACTTTCACAACAAACTGAAAGCAAGGAGGTCATTTACTTATGCCGGTGAGAAATGCACAAGCCAGATGGGAAGGTTCCCTTCAGAAGGGAAAAGGAACAATGAAGCTGGGGAGCGGCGCCTTCGAGGGAAAGTATTCCTTTCAATCTCGATTCGAAGAGGGTCCGGGGACCAATCCTGAGGAATTGATCGGCGCAGCTCATTCAGGCTGTTTCTCCATGGCACTCTCCCACTTACTGGGACAGGCCGGACACCATCCGGAGGCCGTCGACACCAAAGCGGCGGTGCGCGTCGAGAAGGTCGGGGAAGGATTCAAGATTACCCAGATTGATCTGGAAACCGAAGCCACGGTTCCGGGCATGGACGAGCATCAATTTCAACAAAAGGCGGATGAGGCCAAGAAGAACTGCCCCGTGTCCCAGGCACTGGCCGGTGTGGACATCCGTCTGAAGGCGACGCTGAAAAATTAGATCTCATCCTCCCCACCACCTCCACCACAACAGGGCCGCGCCCATCAGACATACGCCCATACTCACGCTCTTGAGGATTCTTTCGTACCGGTCCATCCTGCGCCTTTCTTCTTCTCCCAGCCCGTTTCGCCGCCGTTTCAAGGCCTTGTATGGACGGGAGGCATTGATCTCGACCAGGCTGAAAAGGGATGCGGCTCCTCCCACCACGAGGGCGCTGAGACTGAGTCCATTGGTCTGGATCAGGTAACCTGCCGTGACCGGCAGAAATCCCCATGAAAAGGCGAACCACCCGTCCGTGTGAAACCTGCCTGCGAACCATTCCAAATTGTAAGCAAAAGCAAAAAAACCCTCCAGCAAGGCGATCACCAAGAGATAGGGCACGTATTGGATCATGTAATAGGCGGCGATGCCGTAGGCCGCCGTGAGGGAGACGACCACCGCGACCCACAACCCCTTTCTCGAAAAGGCGTCACCCCAGGGTGCCGCACCCCCGCCCCCGATGCCGTCAAGGGCGTGGGCCGCGACCCCCAGCCCGAGAAAATAGATGAGCACCACGGCGCCGACCCTGTCCCAGTGCACCTCGGGCGCGAGCATGGACCCGAACACCGCATAGGCGAGCACCATTCCGGTGTAGGGCGGAAAAAGGAGCCCGAAGGCCGTTCGGAACCGACGCGACCCGAAACGCGGGACAAACCATTCGGAAAGCCTGTCGGCCGATGGTTTTGTTTCATCACTCATGAAATCGCTCCGAGTCTCCCCAGCCTCGCGGTCGGCCCCGGAGAGGGTCGATGCCGCATCTTGTCCGGCCGTCATATCTCGGGTTCGGCTTTGACCCGGATCACGGATTGAGGTGAGGCTTCCACCACGGTGAAACGATATCCGGACTCGATGATATACTCGCCTTCTTCCGGGATATGGCGGAGATGCGCTACGAGCATCCCTCCAATGGTGCGATAATCTCTGACCGCCATGTTGAGTCCGATGACGTCGTTGACCTCTGAAACGGGAAGGCGCGCATCCAGGAGATAGACATCGTCTTCGGGGACTTCGATGGTCCGCTCCCGCCGATAAGGGTGCTTTTCATAATGATAGCCAAGTTTCACCTTTCCAACCACTACGCCCAGGATATCTTCCAGGGTCACCATCCCCACGGCGGATCCAAACTCATCCACGATGACCGCAGACTGGTCTTCACGCTCCCGCAGGACGGGCAGCAGCCGTTCGATCGGCTGCTGAGGAGCCGCATAGTAAGGGGGCTGCAGCAGATCGCGGACGACCGGAAGCGTCGTGCTCTCTTTCAGGACGTCCCAGGGGGCCATGGACACGACGCCGACGATGTTCGCCGTATTCTCCTCGTACACGGCAATGGCTCGATAGCCGACCCTTCTGGCCAATGCAATCAATTTGTCGCCGGGGCCCTCGAGGTTGAAAAGAGGCATGTCACTCAACGGGGTCATCACGTCGGCCGCCTGCGTATCACCGAAGCGGATGGCTCTCCGAATACGGCCCCTCGTAAACGCCGCCACCCCGGAACGCCTCTCGGTCATCTCCAGGACGGCCCGCAGTTGTTCTCTTGTAAGAAACACGCTCTGCGGGGCCTTACCCGCCCCCACCAGGCGTGTGGCCGCGCGTGAGATATGGTAGAAGAGGAAGATAATGGGGAAGAAGACCCAGGAGGCGATCTTGAGAGGGTAAACGATGAGGGGGGCCAGCACTTCAGCCTTCTGCTGGTAGACGCTCTTCGGTACGATTTCTCCGAAAATGAGGAAAAAAGGCGTGAAAATCAAGAGTGAAAATAGTTCTCCCCGCTCGCCGAAGGCCTCGAGCATCAGCAAGGTACCGAGCGTTGCCAGGCTCACCGTTGCCACGTTCGTGCCGACAAGGGTCGTCGTCAAAAGCCGGTCGGGCTTCTGAAACATCCTGAGAAACAGCCTGGCGCCTCTGTTTCCGAGTCTGGCTTTGTGGTGCATTTGGATCTTGTCCACGCTGACCAGGGCCATTTCCGAGCCCGAGAAGAAGCCCTTCAGCAACAAGAGTAAGACCATGACGCCCAGCACGATCAGAGATCCCGTCATCGAAGGCCTCCCGCCGTTTGCCGCCCGTCTCTTTCACTCTGCATCGGGGCCCTCCTCCGGTGCGTCCGGCCTATCCCATTCCCCCAGCCTTTCCACCCTCAGTCTCGCAAT
This sequence comes from Desulfatiglandales bacterium, assembly GCA_049366815.1. GTDB lineage: Bacteria > Desulfobacterota > DSM-4660 > Desulfatiglandales > HGW-15 > CAYNYM01. Next base: position 20,410 of record JBMNCO010000051.1, read on the forward strand.
CCGGTTCCCCTCCATATTCAGGACGGTCAATTGAATATCATCTATGTTGACAAGGTCCCCCTCCCGGGGCACACGGCCCAGGTGACGGAAGGCCACGCCCCCGATGGTGGTCATGCGGGGATCCTCCAGGCCGAAATTGGTAAGCGCCTCGAATTCACTGAGTTTCATGGCACCGCTCACGGAAAACACGTGTTCGTTCTCCTGTTCGTAGGAATACCTGTCCACAAATTCACCGGCGATCTCCCCGAAAATGAAATTGAGGACGTCTTCCATACTGACGATCCCCGCCACGCCGCCGAATTCGTTTAAAACCATGGCCGCCCTTTCGTTGTGGGCCTGAAAGAAATCGAGCATCTCGTCTACGCTCTTGGTCACGGGCACATAGAGGGGTTCGCGAAGAATATCCCGGCAACTCGAACCCGAAGTGTCCCCGCCCTTCAGGATCAGGTCCATGACATCCTCGGCATGAACGAATCCCACGACCTGGTCCCTTGTATCCTGATAGACCGGCATTCGTAATTTCCGGTGTTTCACCAGCAGATCGACCGCCTCGGACACTTTCATCCCGACTTCGACAAACCGGGTCTGGGTCCTGGGAGTCATGATATGGATCACTTCCGTGTCTCCCGCATTCAGGAGGTTGTAAATGAGGACGCGCTCCGTGGCCCCGAGCATGCCTTCTTCTTCAATTTCGGCCACCAGCGATCGGAATTCGCTGATCCTCAGGAGATGGTCCAGGTCCCGCTCCTCACCCACAATCCAGGTGGTCACCGTGTCCGCAACGAGGCGGATCACCCATCGAACCGGTGTGATGAGTCGCGCCCAGGCATTCAGCGGCGCGCAGACCCAACGGGTACTCATCCGGACCGGATGAGAAACGGCGATGGTCTTAGGGGTGATTTCCGCAAACAGCAAGAGAAGGGGCACCATAATGACCAGGCTCACCAGTCCGGCGCGTTCACTCCCGTAGAGCACCACGAGAACCCCGGTCATGTTTGCGGTGGCCGCGATGTTGACGGCTTCGTTCCCGCACAGGATGGAGATGATCAGTCGTCTGGGCCTGCTCAGCAGGGCATGAAGAAGATCCGAACGAGGATGGCGCTGCCTGCGCAGTTGCTCGAGGTCCACATCGGACAAGGAAAAAAGGGCCGTCTCGGACCCCGAAAAAAAGGCGGAACACAAGAAAAGACAGGCCTGCAGAAGCAGGCGGAGAATCATTTCCGGGGCGGCCAGCAGAGACGGATCGAAGCTGAGAAACTCCCTCACCCGCCCCATGAGCAGGACCAGATCTTGGGAAAGCGGTTCCATATCGGTTCAGGTCCGTGAGGTTGTCGTCTAGAGAAAACAAAAGATTCGGACTCGGTCTATTCCGGTGGAAGACGAGCAATCCGTCTCCGCCCTGTGGTTCCGCCCGCATGGCGGATCCGCCCTTCACCCGGCCGGAAGTCAACCGGCGGCTACAGCTCCAGGTAGCCGTCGGGAATGAGGCTGGTCGTCAACATCACGCCGTTGATGTCCTCGTGATTCAACCAACTTCGAGAAGCCCGGTTGAGGGGGTCCAGCCAGAACTCCTCAATGACCCGGGCCAGGGGAACGTTCCGGGCCAGTCGATCTACCTGCAAGGAGATCCTGCGATCACCCGGGAATTCCCGGTGCCTCGCCGATGCTTCCCTCATTCTTTCCACTGCATGCAATCCGATCGACATGCCCAGCTCTCTGAACGCCAGCCTGTGTTCGGCGGAAAGCCGCATCAGAGAAGTTCCCCCGAGCACATGAAGTCCTGCGAGCGAAGATTCCAGCAGGTCGGTCAATAGACCGGTCTCGGGAAAGGAGTCGGCCGCAATCAACTGGAATATCCGGTACGCGGCATCCAGGAGCCCGCCGAGACCCAGAGGATCATCCGTCATCCAGGCCCTTCCTTTGCACAGTTCCTCCATGTCCCCGATTTCCGCATCGAGCAGAGGGCCGTCCGGTCTCTCCGGGAATTCCGAGGCGGTGTGCTTCAACGCCTTGTAGGTAACCAGACCGTCCAGGGGATCGTGCAGGCCCATGGAAGAAACCAGGGAGCGGGACAGATCGATGCTCATCTTCCAGTACATCCCTCCGGGACCGCTCTCCTTCCCGTGAACAAACCCCGCATGGGCGGCCTTGGCGAGTTCTCTGGCCCAGACATTATAGATCGGATCACGGGTAAAGCGACTGACCCGGTTCAGGGCATGCATCCATTTGGTCAGATAGTGGTAATACTGCCCGTCCCGGTCCCATTCCTCACGGTCTCCGGGTGCGGCGCCGGGCTTACGCTCGTTCAACTTTTTGCCGATCCTCAGCCCCCCGGCCGTTGGATGCCGCCGGCCTTCTTCCTCGCCGAGGCCGCTGATCCATCCGGTTCGTGAATCGTCCTCACGATGACGTCCCAGAACGGCATGGACCTGATGGACAAGCGACAAGGCCGTCCGCCGCCAGTGTTCTTCCCCGGTGCGCCGGAACAGTTCCAGGAAGTTGCAGACTGCGAAGGCGTCCGTCCACAGGTATCTCCGTGGCGGATTCCCGGCCCCGGAAAGACCGGTGGCATCAGCAAAACCGCTCATGGTCTCCCTGGAGACAGGTATCGGATCCATCAATCCATCGACTCTCCGGGAGACCGGGCCTTCATCGGCAGTGGCCTCCCGACGGTTACTTGACTTTTTGTAACACTTTAGGCTTTCGAAAATTTCCCCATTACGGAGGGGCCATGGCCCGAATCGCCAGGATTTTTCAAACGGCTGAACTCATATGACTTTTTTGGAAAGCTCTACCCCTTCTTCCGCACCTTCCCGGCGGAATTTCTCTTCCTCGGGTGCCGGTGCCGGTTCTTTGAGCCGTCTACCGGGGATCCGGGAAAAATTTTCACCCGGCTGAAGGCAAATGTTAAATGAAAAGACCGCAGAAAAGAATAGGGTGAATCATGTATTGTCGGGTAAGGGGATGTAGAAGGGCCCCGCCTCCTCTCAAAGCAAAAAAGATATACAGGATGGACCCTATTCAAAATGTTCATCCGTGCTCATAGTCGTAGACTGTATGGGTCGCCGTTCTGTTCAGGGAAGGAGAAAACCATCTCACATTCCCGCTCTTCCTGCTGGTTTCATTTTCCACTGACTGGAGAGTAGCCCCTTGAACTTTTCACACAACATCCTGCGCCTTGCCCTGTCCATAATGCTGCTGAGCCCGGCCTGCGGCAAGGGCCGGGAAGGTGAACCAAGGCATTGTGTTCGTGCGCATGGTCTCGCGCGACCGTAGGCAAAAACACCAGACCGAGGTCGTCCAGGAACTCCGTCGCCGCTTCGAGAACATTCCCGCCGGACAGGCCTTCGTCATCGAGGGCACCACGGGGGTGGGAAGGACGGAGGCGCCCGTACAACTGGTCCTCGAACATCCCGATATCGATGAACTCGCACGACAACAGGGAGCCGTCATGACGTGGATGCGCGGACAGCCCCAGTTTATCGGCGTGGATTCAGATCTCAAGATGAACAAACCCCAGGTCAGTGTAAGCATCAACCGGGAGAAGGCGGCGGAAATAGGGATCAGCGTGAGCGACATTTCCAATACCATGCGTTTCCTACAGGGAGGGAAGGATCCGAACTACTGAGCAGGCTCGGGCGCGACGCACGCCGCCGGCCGGAAGGAAAATGACATGAAATGGGTTCACGTTGTATTTCAGGAAAGAGCGGAAAAATACAGGACCGGGGAGACGGTCTTCCCGGTATCGCCGCTGGAACCCCCTGAAACGGCCCTCACGGATAAGCAAATGCAGCGTTTGAACCCCAGACTCTTTTCGAACATTATCTGCCCGCGGCGCTTTATAGTGTCGATCACTTCCTGTTCACACGGGTATTCCGGCTCACCTCCCACGGACTGAGGACCTTCCGCCATCCGGCCAGTTTATCATTACACCCAACCATGTCAGCTACCTGGACGCGTTCGCCGTGACGGCGGCACTCGGTTCTCAAAGGCTGGGAAAGGTATTCTGGGCCGGTTTCAAGGGGATCGCATTCACAAATCCCTTGTTCCGATATTTCAGCCGAATTTCACGAACGGTGCCCGTCGATCCGGCCAGGGGTGTGATATCGAGTATGGCCTTCGGTGCAGCCGTGCCGGCCGGCAGAATTTCGATCGCCTTCGGCCGGCCTCTGGACGCCGGGGAACTGGATCACAAGGGACAGGGTAAAGAAAAGAGGGAAAGGATCGCCTCGGCGCTGCATGAGGAGGTGTCCCGACTCGGAAAAAGCGTACCTACAACCTATAGGGGTTAACGGTCAAAACGGGTACGGGAGATTTCTTTACCACGGTCTCGGCCGCACTTCCGAAGAAGACATGATCCAATCCCTTACTGCCGTGCGTGCCCATGATCACGAGGTCCACACCTTCCGATTCAATGCTTTTGAGAATTTCCGGTGCCGGATCCCCGAAGACAATCCTCTTTTGAAAACCCGGGCAATTCTGTAACTGCTCCTCACAAATCTCGTCCAGAGTCTTTTGCGCACCCTTCAAGGCCTCTTCATGGAAACGCTTTATTGGGATATGCGGAATGTAGAATCCCCCCCACTCGGCGAAATCCTCGATGACGTGAAGCAGGTAAATCACGGCCTCATATTTCTCGGATAAAGACAGCACATAGGGCAAGATCTTCGAGGAATTCACCGTAAAATCAACAGGAAAAAGAATGCGTCTTATTTCCACCATTGCTCTCACCTCCTATTTGGGACTGGACTAATCGCAAGGCTGCCTCCGGGCGATATTCTCTATGGTTCTTATAATACAGACCGTCCGGATAAGAAATGGGGTCTATCCTGTATTGTGCACGGAAGGAATGTACAAGAGAAGATATACGGTGAGAAGCATCTGGAGGTGGAAGGCGATCGTAAATCGAAGGTCGCATTGCGGCCCTATGACGTGACCTTGCATTCAATCGAAAGGCAGGACCCTTTCACCCGGCCCCCAGATTTTCCCTATCGCCCAGACGCTCAAGCAGAGCGCCAAAAACAGCACGATCGCACCAACCGCGTAGCTTCCGAACAGATCCTCCAATGTGATCTGGCCCAGGTTGGTTGGGGCGTAGAGGATGGGAATCAGCGTCTCGTGAAGCTGGGCGAACAGGGCCGTTCCGGCCAGGCCTCCCAGCAGAGCAAAAACAGCATCCATTCTCCCCTCGCCGACCGCCGCCCAGGTGGTCCCAGGGCAGTAGCCGGCCAGCCCCCAGCCGATGCCGAAAATGACGGCGGCCAGACCCGTGGCCACGATGCTGGTGGGCAGAGGCAGGGTTCGTCCCACGCCGACCGACTGGAGCCCCAAAAGTCCCAGGGCGGAAAGGGCCACGGCAAATACCATGAACCGAGGGATGTCCGCGTCCAGCATCAAATGGGCTCTGGACATCCGGTGGGCATCTGTGGCGCCGATGCGCTGAATGACAAAACCGAAAGCGATACCGGAAATCAGTCCCAGCCAGACCTCTTTCATTCGATGTCCTCCTTTTCTTCGATTTTTCCGAAAAGCAGCCGGGCGGTAAGCATGGCCACGGCAAAGATGACGACCCCGAAATAGAGCCCGCTCACAGCAAGCTGTGTCGAACCCGAGATGAACAGGCCAAGGGTGCATCCACCCGCCAGGCGTGAGCCGAATAAAATCAGAAACCCTCCGCAAAAGGTCGCTGCATAACGTTTGACGCGGCTGTCTCCGAATCTTTTCTGCCAGATGGGGGGCACATCACGCACCGGAATGTCTCCAGCCGTTCGACCGGCGATAAAGCCCCCGATGGCCATGCCGAGAACAAAGGTGAAGAGCCATGATCCGGGGCCGGGAATCGCCTTGTAGTGCGCCTTTGAGGCCGCGTACTCGGGTGCTACCGTCTGAAAAAGGCCTTTCAAAAGGCTCACGAATCCGCTCGATGAGGCCGGTGGGCCATAGGTGGCGAAAATGAACACGATGATACCCGCCAGCGCAAAGGCGGTGGGCATCCATTTCCAGTAAGGTTGTTTTTCTTGAGGGTCGTTTTTCATTGGGCTATCCTCCGCAGGAGATATATCCACGCTTGTCGCCGCCGCCGCTTTTGACCACCGGTTCGGGTTTCGTCCGCCTGTAGGCTGATGGAGTCGTTGTTTCCGCAGGCGGGAGGCCTTGAAGCATATTCTCGGCGGTTTCTACAGGATAGTAATAGCGGTGGCTGCCCCATTCCATCCAGGACGATTCATAGAGCAGAACATCCGCAAATCCCATCAGCCGTAACACGAAATAGCTGAATGAGGACCGGCGCGCCGAATGGCAATAGGTAACCACGGCACGGTTGGGATCGAGCCCTCTGTAGAGCTTTTGCAGGTCCGGATAAGACACCATCCTTTTGGTGTTGGTGTCCGTCCAATTGAGAACATAGTCGATATTGTAGGCCGTTGGGATATGCCCCGGCTTTAGAATTGTGCCGTCCAGGCCCAGGTCGGGTTTTTCACCTAGGTATTCCTGCCGGGAACGCACGTCCAAAATCTGGTAATAGGGATCACCGAGACGCGGCATGAGAAAATCGGCCTTAACCCATCTGCGCAGATCGATTTCATCGGCGGGAGCCTGGTAAAGAACCGACTCCGCCTTGCGGGCGGCGGAGACAATCCGGCCGCCGGCCTCGATCCAGCCCTCAATGCCCCTTTCCAGTACCTTGACATCTCGGTGGCCCAAAAGATCAAGGACCCAGAAGACATAGGAAGATGTAGCCCCCCCGTCTCGCGCCACAGCGTCGTACAGGACCACCGTGTCGCTGCGAGCGATGCCATGCGCTCCAAGAATCTGCTGCGCCCGCTCGATTCCGACAAACAATCCGCCCATGTTTACGGCCGTGTCGTCGTAACGAAACCGCCCCCAGGGCATGCGGACGGCTCCAGGAATCAATTTGTCGTCAAAGTACTTGTCTTCCCGGACATCCACGACCACCAGCGCGGGATCTTCTTCGTGGGATTGCAGCCATTCGGCGGTCGCCAGGAACCGGGCGTTGGGATAATCCGGGTTGGAGCTTACGCCGACGGCCGCAGCAACCGACCAGAAGACCCCCACCAGCAAAAGGACGGCAATGGCCGGATAGCGAATCCATTTATCGTTTCTCATGTCGTTTTACTCCTCCTGTTCGGATAACCTGCCAAAACAAGGCCGAAGGGAAGCTACCTCTGAGCCTTTTGGGGACCTCTGTCGAATTCGATGATTTTCGCAAAATCCCGGTCAACCCCCTTTTGAACACGGTGATAGAGCGGGCTGTTTTCCTCCACACGCCCCCCCATGTCATAGGTGAAGGCGGCTATGGCCGTGTGACGCAGCCAGTAGCCTGTCAGCACCGGACCGGTACCGTCATAGCAGGAATGAAAGTGCACATATTCAGCATGAGGTTTGGGCCGACGGTCCAGCCATTCTGGTGGTGCATCCGCAAAAAAAACCGGGTTTATGCGGTTCTTCAAGGGAATTTCAAAATCGGCGCGAGGCAGCGTCGCACGTACGGCCGTTCCTTCGAAAAGTTTGGCACCGGCGGGCATGTCCGAGCTGTAAAATCCATCTTCATTGAAGCAGACAAAAACCAGTCGACTCAGATCCTTCGGATCTTCCGGGCGAAAATAGTATCCCCGGAACGGTCCGAAGCCGATCAAGCGATTGTCTCGCACCTGCTCCAAACGGGCTGCGTAGCCGTGGGGCACCATGACCGCCTGCTCTACCGATCCTCCTGTCTCCTGCTCGGAGGTGCAATGGAGCATCACCCCGGAAATGGAAAGCAAAAACACCACAAGGATACCGCTGTTCAAGATCTTCGTCATTTTGTATGAATTTAGCCCTTTCCAATAACTGTGTGGAAATCATGCTCCCTTTCTGAAGTGACCGGCGGGAGGACGCCGCACAGGAAAGGAACACCCTTTGTGATCTGATTGTCCCGGCACATGGGGTAATAGGCAATAGGGTCCATCCTGTATTGTGAAGGTTTTTTTTCGGATGAAATACTGGATAGGCCTTATTTACCTGAATGCCCCCCACGACTACACTGTTTTCAACATCTCGTGGAGATAAAACAGAAAAAGATTCAAATCAAGACAGGCTGACAAATTTCAGGACCCTGATCTCCCCGGGGTGGCCATTAGAACAAGCCGGAGGGAAAAGGGAGAAACAGCCCAAGGCTGCCTCTCCCTGTAACTTTTGTCCACGCAAGGGGTGACGGCCGGTCCAAGTCCGGCCGGAGGAGGAGACCGGTCAATGCAGTTCGAGGAAAAAGTAGCAACCTACATCAAGGAACTTTTTGGTCCGGCTGCAAGATTGAAGAGGTTGGAAAGTCTGGGTGAAGGGACCCACGGAAAGACCTATCGCGTATCTATTTCAACACCTGAAGAGGAAAAACATCTCATTTTGAAAACTCTGTTCCCCTCCGGTCTTGGACACGATCACTTTTCGGACCGCGCCAGAGTGTTGCTCCTTGCCCACGCCAATTACAAACGCATGGAAAAGCACATCCACTTGCAGGAGATATCCTGCCATGTCCCGAGGCGGTGAAACATGCCTGTTCAGAATGCGGATGTTGCCGCAATTTTCAATAAATTGGCCGATCTCCTCGACATTGAAGGAGCAAACCCCTTTCGTATCAGGGCCTACCGTAATGCGGCCCGCACCATTTCGAGTCTTCCCCACACTGTTTCCCTGATGATTGAAGAGAACCGTGATCTGACGCAGCTTGAAGGCATCGGCGAGGATCTGGCCGGAAAGATCAAGGAGATCGTAGAAACCGGCACGCTTTCTCTGCTCGAAGACATCGAGAAAGAGACCTCCGCCGAGCTGACGGAACTCATGAGGATCGAGGGACTCGGCCCCAAACGCGTCAAAAGCCTTTATCAAGATCTGGGCATAAAGAATTTGAAGCAACTGGAAGAGGCCGCAGAAAAAGGCATGATACGGAAGGTCTCGGGCTTCGGAGAGAAGACGGAGCAAAAGATCCTGGAGAATCTCAAACAGGCGATCCTCAGAGAGGAACGTATCAAGCTGCCGGAAGCGGAACAGCGCGCCGAGCCCCTCATCGCTTTTCTCAAGAAAAAAAAGGGCGTCAAGGAGATCACCGTTGCGGGCAGTTTCAGGCGCAGGAAGGAAACGGTAGGGGACCTGGACATCCTGGTCACCTGCAAAAAGGGCACAGACGTGATGGACCACTTTACAACATACGAGGATGTGCAAAAGGTGCTCTCAAAGGGAAAGACCCGTTCAACGGTCGTACTGCGTTCGGGTCTCCATGTGGATCTGCGTGTCCTGCCCCAGGTCAGTTACGGGGCCGCGCTGCACTATTTTACCGGATCAAAGGACCACAATATCGCCGTCCGCAAAATCGGCGTCAAAAAGGGTCTCAAGATCAACGAATACGGTGTGTTCAAGGGGGATAAACGTATCGCCGGAAAGACCGAAAAGGAGGTCTACGATCAGGTCGGCCTGGACTACATCGAACCCGAACTGCGCGAGGGCCGGGGAGAAGTCGAGGCGGCCCAAGACCATCGGTTACCGGTCCTGATCAAACTCGAGGATCTGCGCGGCGATCTGCACAGCCACACCAAAGAGACGGACGGACACAGCACTCTGGAGGAGATGGCCGAGGGGGCAAAAGAACACGGGTACGAATACCTGGCCGTCACCGATCATTCGAAAAGAGTGACCATGGCCGGAGGACTGACCGTCGAGCGGCTCCGAAAGCAGATCGAAGCTATCGACCGCCTGAATGAAAGGCTGCGGGGCATCAGACTGCTCAAGGGAATCGAGTTGGACATCCTGGAGGACGGTTCCCTCGACCTTCCCGATGACGTTCTAAAGGAACTCGACATGACGGTCTGTGCCGTGCACTACAATCGGAATCTTTCCAAGAAAAAGCAGACGGAACGGATCATCAGGGCCATGGACAACCCCTACTTCAATATCCTGGCCCATCCTACGGGCCGCCTCATCAACGAACGCGAACCCTATGACGTGGACATGCAAAAGATCATGGAGGCGGCAAAGGAACGGGGGTGCTTCCTGGAGGTCAACGCCCACCCGGATCGCCTGGATCTGTCCGATCGATACTGCAAATTGGCAAAGGACATAGGTCTCAGGATCGTCATTTCAACGGATGCACACAGCCCGGTGGATCTTGACTTGATGCGCTTCGGTGTGGATCAGGCCAGAAGGGGATGGCTGGGGAAAAAAGACGTCCTGAACACCCGCACATGGACACAGATCCGGAAGGCGCTTCAAAGGAGATAGGAGCAGTGCCGTGGACTTCAAGAAGGACCCTCCTGAAGATTTCCAAGACCTGGACAAGATGACCAAGGAAGAGGCACGCGAGGAGGTCGAGGCACTGAGGGAGGGAATTCGGTATCATGATGAACGATACTATGTGAAGAACCGGCCTGAAATTTCCGATGCCGCCTACGACAGGCTTTTCAGCAGGCTGCAGGAGCTGGAAGAGGCCTTTCCCGAACTGCTGTCCAAGGACTCTCCTACGCAGCGCGTGGGTGCAGCCCCGGTGGACAAGCTGCAGAGGGTGGAACATGCTGCATCCATGCTAAGCCTCAACGCCGCCCTGGACCCCAAAGAGGCCGAGAGATTCCTTGATTTCGTTCAACATGAAACCGGCGACCCGGCCGTGGCCTTCGTGCTCGAACCCAAGTTCGACGGCCTTTCCGTGGAGCTCGTGTATGAGCGTGGCGATCTGAAATACGGGGCCACACGGGGAGACGGACAAGTCGGCGAGGACGTGACCGGCAATCTGAAGACTATCCGCGCCATCCCTCTGAGGCTCCGTAAACGGAAGGATACCCCGGCGTTTCTTTCCGTCCGGGGTGAGGTTTTCATGGACAGGGCGGGCTTCCAGCAACTCAACAAGCGGCGCATCGAAACAGGAGAAGAGCCCTTCGCAAATCCACGCAATGCAGCCGCCGGCACCATGCGGCAGCTGGATCCGCGCAACGTAGCCGACAAGCCGCTCGATATTCTTTTTTACGAAATCCTGCGCATGGAAGGTCATCAACCGGACTCTCACTGGGAGGCCCTGCAACGGTTCCCTGCGTGGGGACTCAAGACGTGTGATCAAAACAGAAAGGTCTCAAGTTTCCGTAAAATCGAAGCATACCACGCAAGATTATCGAATCAAAGGGAAGATCTTCCCTTTGAGCTCGACGGCATCGTCATCAAAGTGGACAACTTTGAACAGAGAGAAAACCTGGGGGTACGTCAGCGCAGCCCCCGGTGGGCCTTTGCGTGGAAATTTCCGCCCAAGGAAGAGATCACGACGGTCGAAGACATTGTGCTGCAGATCGGAAGGACGGGCATGCTGACCCCGGTGGCCCTCCTCCAACCGGTGGATGTGGGCGGCGTCACCATCAGCCGGGCCACCCTTCACAACGCGGACGAAATCAGGAAAAAAGACGTCCGTCCCGGGGACAGGGTACGTGTGGTCAGGGCCGGGGACGTCATTCCGGAGGTCCTGGAACGGATCAAGCAGCGCGGCAGGAAACGCCGAAACCCTTTCTCCATGCCGCGGCGATGTCCTGCATGCGGTGCAGAACTTTACAGAGAAGGGGCCTACACTTTCTGTCCCGGGCGATTGAAATGTCCTCCTCAGGTCACCAATGGGATCATCCACTATGCCTCGCGTGAGGCCCAGGACATCAACGGCCTCGGAGAGAAGACCGCAGCGGCTATGGTGGAAAAAGGCCTGGTAGAGGACATCTCCGATCTCTATCGTCTCACGCGGGAAGACCTCCTCGGACTGGACGGGTTTGCCGAAAAATCCGCGCGTCAACTGCTGGAAGCCATCGAGGCCGGCAAAACAGTGGCTCTGGATCGTTTTATTTTTTCCTTGGGTATACGGCACGTGGGCCGCCGCGCATCAAAAATTCTGGCCGACGGATTCGGCCGTCTAGAGGACCTGAGAAAGGCCGACGAAAAGGCCCTTGAAAAAATCCCGGAGATCGGTCCCGAAATCGCGGCGAGCGTCGTGGCATTCTTCGGGCAGGAGAGAAACCGCAAGGTCTTGGAAGGTCTTGCAGAGGCGGGTGTGAAGCCGGAAGAGGCCTCCGGCAAGAGTAAGTCACGGGCACTGGAAGGCATGACCTTTGTGTTTACGGGCAGACTGTCGAAATACACGAGGCATGAGGCCGAGACCCGGGTCGAAAAACTCGGGGGCCTCACGACATCCAGTGTAAGCGGCGAAACCGATTATGTGATCGCGGGAGATGCTCCCGGCGGCAAATACGAAGAGGCGCGCAAGAAGGGGGTCAAGATCATCGATGAAGAGGCCTTTGAAAAACTGCTCTCATCCTGAAAGGCCGTGAGGGAGGGTCTCAATATACCCCACCCCACTAGGCCTCGGGTTGACATTGTGCGCAATAATAGGAAGATCGCCCGGAAACGGAAATTTTTTTCAGGCGCGTGCCGCACTTGGGACATTCCCCGTCCTTTTTTCGCCGGGGAATCAGATACGAATTCGGGAACTGCTCCGGGTCCGCCCTGCAATCGACGGCCGTGTTCAGGACCTCTTTCATGGACTCAAACAATTTCCGGGGCCGTTCCCCGACAAGTCTGTCGTTCTGCATTTTGGGATGGATCCCGGCCTGGAACAGGATTTCGTCGGAATAGACATTGCCTATGCCCGCGATGCGCTTCTGGTTCATGAGGGTGGACTTGACGGTGCCCCGACCCCCGCCCAAGGCATCCCGGAAGACCGACAGATCGAGGCCGGGATCCAGGGCGTCGGGGCCCAGTCCCTTTTCCGCGATAAAGTCCTCCGGGTCTTTTGCCAGATGAATCTCTCCCAGTTTCCTTTGGCTGTCATAACTCAGGTGATACCCGTTCTTGAAATCAATGACCAGACGCTCGTGCTCGGGCCTTTTGTCCGCCCGCCTGAAATACTTCAGATAGCCCGTCATCCCGAAGTGCAGCACCAGGCAGTAGCTGTTGTCGAGTTCTGCAAAGAGGTACTTGCCGTGCCGCCGTCCGGCCTTGAAGAGGTGTCCTTCCAGGCCGGCCTTGAGTTCCCATTCGGAAATTCCCTTGATTACCCGGCCGGAGTCAATCTTCACAGACTTGATCCTTTGATGAAGAGAGGTCGCTTCCAGATATCCTCTGAAAACCTCCACGTCCGGCAATTCCGGCATGATTCTTCCTTCCTTCGACAGGGCCTCCACCGCCGATCGGCGCGGCCGGACAGGTCTGGAATATATCCGGCCTCCTCCGATACGGGTCGGCGCGCAGTCTCGTCATTGATTCAAGGATATCAGCCGCTACACGTTCCGTGAATAGGTTCGATCCTGTATTCGGCGCGGGTCGCCCCCCCACGCATTGCGCTACTCCTGCCTGTTCTGAACCTGCTTATAGAGCTTCAGGGTCTCGGCGGCCACTGCTCGCCAGGTGAAGCGTCTCTCCACAAGGTCCCTGGCCTTCCCGC
>JBMNCO010000052.1:0-5214 GCA_049366815.1 Desulfatiglandales bacterium
CCATGGCCCCTCCTTGATAGGGTAATTTTCAAGAGCCTAAAGTGTTACCCCTGTTCTTCGCGGGATTCTATCCCGTCCAAGTATGAAAGGAGATTGCATATGAACGAAGACACGTGATGCGCCGGCCCAAAAACACACCTATTTTGCATAAATTTACATATAATTATATTCCGATTAAGGGCTTTTATCATATTTATCGTTCGCAGGTCAATCCATTTCAGTTTGATCTGATGCCCTAAATTTCCATAAGAAGCGACCCGGAACGGGAAAACACCGGCCACCCGGCATATCCCCTTGCCTGTGGTTTGTAGAATCATTATATTAATTGAATTATTTTTTCAATTGTCTTCTTCATTGACTATCGATCTTCATGCGAGGTCCTGATAATATGGCAGATGAAGGCGTACCAAAACAAAAAAATCTCCTCTGGAGATTTTTCAAGTCACTCAAACTCACACTGTCCCTCCTGTTGATCCTCGCCGTGGCCTCTGTGCTGGGAACCCTGATTCCTCAACAGGAAGGCGCCATGGAAACGGCTCGGGACCTTGGTCCGGGTCTGTGGAAACTGTTGAGTGCCCTGCAGCTCTTCGATATGTACCATTCCGTGTGGTTCAGGATCATCCTCGGCCTCCTGGCCGCGAACCTCATCGTCTGTTCCCTGGATCGCTTCCCATCAGCATGGAAGCTTTTCCGTTTGCCCGTACGACCCGACAGGACCAGGTTATTCGAGAAAATCCCCCCCAACCGGCTGGTGTCGGTCCGAGGCACCCGGAAGGAGACCACCGAGCGCATCGAAGGCATACTGAAACACCATTACAAGGGCGTCCGCACAAAAGGTACGGACAACGGCGATTTTCTCTACGCTGAAAAGGGGCGTTATTCCCATTTCGGAGTCTATATCGTCCATCTGAGCGTCCTTCTCATTCTCGCCGGCGGGCTGATCGGTTCATTCTTCGGATTTGAGGCCTATGTCACCATTCCCGAGGGGGCGGCCGCCGACCGGGTGACGCTGCGAAGAAGTCGCGACACGAAGCTCCTTCCCTTCGCCGTAGCCTGTGACAAATTCACAATAGACTATTATGAAAACGGAACGCCCAAGGAATACCGGTCGGATCTCAAGTTTTTTCAGGGCGATGGCATGGTCCGGGAAGGACAGCTCAGGGTCAATCATCCCATCACTCATGAAGGCATCACCTTTTACCAATCGAGCTATGGACAAACACCAACCGTCCATTTGAGCGTGTCCAGGAGCGGGAGCGCGACGGAAGTGACTCCCTATGAAGTCCACCGGGGGCACCCCGTGTTTCTTCCGGGGAAAGAGGGAGTGTTCAGGCTTCTCGATGCCCATGATAATTTTCAAGGGGCCTTGGGGCCTGCCGCCCTTCTCTCCATTCGTTCCAACGACGGGAAAGAGCGTCAGATGTGGATATTTCAAAACCCTGAAAACCCGAAAAAGCTGTTCCCTGAAAAAATGCTTCAATCCCCCAAACTGAACCCCGCATCCTTTGAGCCTTACACGTTTCTGCTCGACCGTATTGAGAACAGATACTACACCGTTCTCCAGGTCCGCAGGGATCCCGGGGTCCCCCTTGTCTGGGCCGGATTCTGTTTGATCATGCTGGGGCTTTTTATGACCTTTTTTTCCCCCCACAAAAGGATATGGGTGAGGGTTTACGAAGCCGAAGAAGAGACAAAAGTTGCGGTCGCCGGGAAGACCGCCAAAAATCCACTGGGAATGGAAAGGGAGTTGGATCAGTTTGCAGAACGACTGAGCAGGCAGTCGAGATCCGTCCAAGACCGTTGACCCTCTTGACGATTTCAGGGTTGTATGGGAGAAGGGCTGGAAACCGATACCCGGTGCCCACCCGGGAATCAGCCTCCCGGATTCACGCTGAAAGCCCTCAGCGATCACATAGCGGCGAAAGCCATGCAAAGACACGGCACGGGGCTGAGCGCTGAACGCTCATCGCAGACCGCTCCATCCGGAAATCCTGTATCTCTGGATGGAAACCTAATGATCACAGGTGAAAAACAATGCTTAATTCAATAATCTTAAGTTACATCACATTTATATATTTCGTGTCGTTTATGCTCTACCTTATGATGATGGTCATGGGGAGAGAAGTCTTCGGCCGTCTGGCGACAGGAGTCACCCTTGCCGGATTACTGGGCCACAGCCTTGGTATCATTTTGAGGTGGGTCGAGTCCTATAAACTCGGCATCGGACATGCCCCCCTTTCCAATCTTTATGAATCCCTCATCTTTTTTGCATGGACCATTATTTTTTTGTATCTGCTTGTAGAGCGGCGTACGAAAAATCGAACAATCGGGGCCTTTGTCACACCCCTGGCCTTCCTCGCCATGGCCTATGCATCCTATTCACCCAATATCAAGACCCATATTCAGCCACTCGTTCCGGCCCTTCAAAGCAATTGGCTGATCGCTCACGTCATCACCTGCTTTTTCGGGTATGCCGCCTTCGCCCTCGCCTTTGGTTTGAGTCTTATGTACCTCCTCAAAAGGCTGGACAAGGGAACCGGCGGCAACATTTTCCTCAAACTGCTTCCTCGAACGGGCTTTCTCGACGATCTCAGTTACCAGATGGTCGTCATTGGATTTCTTCTGCTCACCCTGGGAATCATCACCGGTTCGGTCTGGGCCCACTCCGCCTGGGGAAGTTACTGGAGTTGGGATCCCAAGGAGACATGGTCTCTGATCACCTGGCTTGTATACGCCTTTCTGCTCCATTCACGGATGATAAAAAGTTGGCGGGGAAAACGGCTCGCCATCCTTTCCATCATCGGCTTTTGCTGTGTGCTCTTCACCTATTTCGGCGTCAACTACCTGGCCGGACTCCACAGCTACGCCAAGACCTAAGGATGGTCGGCCAGGACTGCGCAACAGGATAAGGACAAGAAAATAACGCGAAATAGGGTCTTTCTCCGGACAATATACGGGGATCACCCCATTTCACCCGGAAAAGACTTTTACTATGTACAGACCATCAAAACCACCATGTTTTGATGGCAATCACAAATCATATTTGTACCGAAGAGCGGTTCCGGTCGATGACCGAAAAGACGCCTATAATCCCTCAACCCTGCAGTTTCCGGTCCCACGGAGGTGACCTATGCGATTGACCGCCCTCAGCCTGCTGACGGTTTTTACACTTATTTTTATGTCTGCCGGACAGATCCGGGCGGATGAGATCTGGTTGAAGAACGGCGACCGTTTGACAGGCAAGGTCGAGAGGATGGAGAATAATGTATTGATCTTCAGCACGGCCTACGCCGGGGAGATCTCGATTATCTGGCAAGAGGTCCAGAAACTTAAGACGGTTGAGGCCGTGAGGGTAGTCCTGAGGGATAATACCGCGACCCAAGGCCCCCTTTTGCCCCGAGAGGCGGGTGAGGTGGCTGTCAGATCCGGGTCGATCCCGGAACCGCTCGCCTTTCAACTGGACCAGATCAAGATGATCAACCCCAAAGTCGAGCCTCTTCTGAAGGCAAAAGGGAGGTTGAATTTAGGGGCCAATTACGCACGGGGAAATACCGATACGGATGATATCTATGGTGACGCTGAACTTGTTGCCCGCACAGAGGCGAATCGCTACAGCATCGGGGGCCTGTACAGACGTTCAAAGGAAGGAGATGTCAAGACCGCCGAAAACATGTTCGGATATATGAAATACGACCACTTTTTCACGAAAAAAGTGTATGGCTATGCCAACGCCACCGGCGAAAAAAATGAATTCAAGGATCTAAACCTCCGATCCGCCCTGGGCCTCGGCCTCGGCTATCAGTTCATTGAGACGAAGCAGACAAACCTCTCTCTGGAAGCCGGTTTGAGTTACGTAAACGAAGACTTCATTGTGGCGGTCGATCAAGATTATGGTGCAGGTCGATGGGCTTTCAATCTTGACCACTTATTGTGGGCGGACCGTCTTCAGTTCTTCCATCACCATCAGGGCCTCATCAGCATCAAAGATTCAGACGACATCTCTGTCCTGAGCCAGACCGGATTCAGGATCCCCTTTTACAAAAGCCTCAATGCAACGCTCCAGTTCAACTATGACTGGGAAAAATCCCCACCCCCGGGGACAGAAAAGGCCGACAAGACGTACATCTTCACCATCGGTTATCAATGGGCGAATGACTGATTGAAAAAGGAGACCTGCCCGGTACCGACCGCATGGCCTATACTCGGCATCAACCTGTGCTGTTCTTCACTTTTCGGGCCTTTTCCTATGATATGTCCTGCACTGAAGGATCAGGGCCCTTGTTTTAAACTCCGCTGCTGGGCATGATAAAGATGTCGGACGCCACATTTGAAACACCTGCAACCCCTTTCACGGCATTGACAAGGCTCTCCTTTTCCCCTTCAAACCGGCACCAGCCCGTCAGGCGGACATGCCCGCCTTCTCCGACCTCCACATGAATCCCTTGAACATTTAAGTTATGATCGAGGAAAGCGGCATTAATCTTCCTCTGAAGGGAAGACTTCTCCATGGCTTCCAGGGCGTTCAGACTGCACTCCTTGATTTCATCGGCCGTTGCCAGATCAGTAATCAATTTTTCAGCCCACTCCGGCCCGACCTTGTCCAGGTTGACCATCAGGTCATAGAGGGACGGGTCGTTCCAGTCCCGGTGAAAGGCGTACTGCATAAATGCAGCACTTTTTCTGTCCATCCTTCGGACCGTTCTCTCTGCCGCCTCCTCATCCATCCCCCGATCTTTCATCATGCGCTGAATGCGGGACGGGTCGGAAGCATGGATACGCACATGCAGGGCACAATCAAAATCGTGGAGAAAGAGTTGGGCCCCGTGGCCGGTGATAACCCCC
Organism: Desulfatiglandales bacterium; assembly: GCA_049366815.1. Taxonomy (GTDB): domain Bacteria; phylum Desulfobacterota; class DSM-4660; order Desulfatiglandales; family HGW-15; genus CAYNYM01. The sequence continues at coordinate 4,843 of JBMNCO010000052.1, forward strand.
TGCCCGCTGCGGGCCACATCGTAGACTACTGAGCCCAGGACGTCCAGGTAAACGGCCGGCCTGCTGCTGAAAAGACGATCAAAAAGGCCCGGGGCCTTCTCATCGAGTCGTTCCAATTCCTTGGATGAGATCCCCATTTTCACCGCTTCTTTTTGTAGCCTCTGATCGTCATAAAAGGCTACATTGAGCGCCGATGAAACCTTCCGGGCGATTTCTTCCCCGCCCGAACCGAAACTGGATGTTATAGTGATCAAAGCCATATCTCATCCTCCTTTAGGATTTTCATATGAATTTAGCCCTTTCCAATAATTGTGTGGAAATCATGCTCCCTTTCTGAAGTGACCAGCGGGAGCTTCGGAACGTAAGAAAGGG
>JBMNCO010000053.1:0-27499 GCA_049366815.1 Desulfatiglandales bacterium
AAAACGGGCCACCGAAACTGATGCTCACATCCTGCAAACTCAAAAGTGCCATACCCAATCGCCATCACAAATGTATTTTTACGTGCATTGTTTACCAGATCCATCCTTGTCCCCGGGATCAACCTCGCCCCCGTGGACCTTCATGTTCCAAATAATCAGTCTTGTCAAGCAGTGTCCGGTCAGGGTTTTGCATTTTCCTTCGAACCGGCTTCTGCAAAATCCCAACCGTGCAGTGCTGTATTATCATAAAGGAATAACGCTTATTCAAAAGTTCGGAGGTCCTGGGTCCTGGTCGGGGACAGGGGCGGGGATCTTCTGGGGATGGAACTCTTTCGGCCCATCGCCTGGACAGACGACGGGCCGACATCTACTTCTGTTTAAAAGCCTCCAGGGTGATAATGATATCCACGTCCTTTCCAATCACACCCATTTTGTAAAACTTTCCCGTCCCCACATTGTACTCCAGTCTGTCGACGCTGAATCGGGCCTCAAACCCTGCCACGACCTGTTTCGGGTCCAAGGGATTTTCTTTCACACCCAGAAAGGTGAAGGGCACAATCACCTCTTTGGTCACATCCTTGATGGTAAGCCTCCCCTCGATCTCAAACCGATCTTTCTCCAGGTCCCTGATCCCCGTTGTTGTGAATGCCATGACGGGATATTCCTTGACGGAGAAAAAGTCCGCCGACCGAAGGTGATTGTCCCGCTGTCGGTTATTGGTATTGACACTTTTGACATCGACTTCGATATCACACCGACTCGCCGCCTTGTTTTCCTCGTCAATAATCAATGAAACCGAAAAATCATCAAATTGCCCCCTGACCGTGGCAAAGGTGTGTTTGACATCAAAATATATACTGGAATGGACCCGGTCTATCCGCCACTCAGACGGCGCGCCGTGGGCATCACCAAGGCAAGCAGTGAGCAGTGCAAAAGCGGCAACCAAACGAAACAGGCTTTTCATATCTCTCCCTCCCTTTCCTTCTTGGCTATGACGCCGTTCATTGCGGACTGACGGCATTGACGTCACTGAATTATTATAAGGATACATGGGTGATCAAGACAAAACAATTTTTTCCGCCTCCGCCGACAGGGGTGAAAAGAAGCGCCCTTGGGGGTTTTTACAATCTGAATTCCTCAGTGTGAATTGAGCGTCTTGCGAACCCGATGGCTGTAAGTGAACGCCTGACTTGAGCCATCATGAGGGGTGGCCCGCAGAGAAAGACCGTCGATTTCCTGTCGCAACCGTACAGCAATCTCTGCAGTTTGGGCCGATCCAATCGGCCTGTTTCCCCCTGGTGTTCCGTGTCTCTCGTGAGGATATGAATGACCCGCAGCCCCGTTAACTTTTTCTCCAGATCGAAAAATTCATCGGCATAGACGATATGTTCCCTCCTCCGGTTGCTCCAGAGCAGGGTTATCTTTCTCTTGTCCCCCCTATCGGCCATATAACGGAGCATGCTCAACATGGGGGTAATGCCGATTCCTCCGGCCAACATAATGCATTCTTTACCTCCCCGGGAGAGCCTCTCCCCAAAAAGCCCGAAAGGGCCGTCGATGTAGGCCAGGTCCCCCGGGCGAAGACGATCGACCGTCGCGGTCCAATCACCGCTTGAATGGATGGTGAACTGCAGGTTTTCAGACCTTGTGGGGCTCGACGATAGGGTGAAGGGATGCTCTTCACTTGAGACATATTGTGACTTGAGGGTCAGAAAGGCAAATTGTCCGGGCGCATAATCGAGATGCCTCCGGGTCCTGGGCTTGATCCTAAGGCAATAGGCCCCTGAGGCCACAGATGAAATGTCTTCCACTACATAGCATCCTCTACGCAGGAACAGCCGTTTCATTTTCACCCACGCGTAGAGGACGGCATAGAGGCCAAGGGCACCGAACATCAGGTTGCGCGGGGGTCCGGCTTCAAAGGTGTCACTGACAAAGAGCACATGGGTACCAAGAGCGACCACGGCCAGTGCGGTGCCGAAGCGGTGCAAGAGCCACCATCGATCAAATGCCAGGCCCAAGGCCTGCCGCCACCGGCTTGCGACGGCAACGGCCAAGATGAGTAACAGAAGCAAGGCACCCACGAGTTCGGGCCAGTATGTGATACTGAAGGAGAGGGTCTCCCAGTCTTCCGAAGCCAGCACCAGCAGGGCATGAAGCATCACAAGGGCGCCAATAGACACGCCGAGGTGACGGTGAAGGACCAGAAGCCGGTTGAGTGAAAAAAGGCGGTCCAGAATCTTGAGGCGTGCACTCCAAACAAGTTGGAGCAGCAACAGGTACCCGGCGATCAACCCAAGGATCTTGGCGGTGCGAAGGAAAATCCTCTCCTGGCCGAACTTATATTTGATGGTGAAGGACTCATACAGGAATGGGATGGATATGACCCCACCCAGTAATATCAGGCCGATAACAATAAAGAGAACTCCCAGAAAAACGCGACGAAATGGGCTGTAACCCCTTGCTTGGGCCATAGTCTTTCTCTCCATTCACATAAAAGGGACACCTCTTTTGAAGGGACTCGGAAAAACCTGCGAGGGCCGTCCTCCATACTCCTCCAGTTGCGCCGGGAGTGACGGTATAGGCTGTAGGCTGAAGGCTATGAGTATCCGAACCCTTCGCTATCCGCGCATTGATCGAGACTGAGAACCGCCGCTCCCGTTTCTACCATGGCGTCAACGATGAGGGATGTATCTTCGCAGATGTGGGGACAACAGGGGACCTCCAGTGCCCCGGTGAGCCGACGCAACAGAGGCGACACAAGCTCCCGGAACATCGAGGGACAGATCATTGCGGATGGCCGTATAAGACATCTTATTCCCCACGTGGAAGGGTTCATGGAAAATCCAATCGGGCACTCAGGTCAAAATTTCTCCAATACCCACTGCAGTCTTCCGGGTTTCAGGCGAATGGCCGCCTCCGGGCAGATCTCCATGCAGCAATAGCAGCGGATGCATTTCTCGTAATCATATCGAGGTATTCGACCGTTATTTTCCGCCCGCCCAATGGCCTTTCCAGGGCATATGGTCATGCATTGGTAACAGAGACTGCACAAGTCGCCGGAAGGAACGGGTCTTTCCACGAAGAGGTTCTTGAAAAAGGTGGTGTTTAAAGGCCATCGGCCCATATCAAAGCGGTTTTTCGACTTACTCGGGACAAAATCTCTGACATCAAAATCCTCATATTTTTGACCTGTAATGGAAATTCTTTCAAGTAATGTCTCACCCAATCCCCGCTTTGCACCCAGAACGAGGGTGGGGACTTTGCGGGGATTGAGCCCCAGCAGGTCGACCGCCACGGCATCAACGGCAAGGGCATCCTGTCCCAGGATCATCGCACCGATTTTTCTGGGTTGCCCTTTTCTCCCCGGACCCTCTCCCTCCATCCCAAGAATAGCGTCCATGATGTGGATGAAGGTTTTCGGCCTTTCAAACCCCCGCAGGAGCGCTTCATAGAGATCCAGGAGAAACCCGGAAAAGGCCTCACTTGTGGGGGCCTTTACATGCCACTTGGACTTGTCGAGCCCGTGGATAAGACCGAAGAGGTTTTTGACGGCCCCGGTCATGTAAGTCAGACTATGGGTCTTGAACTTGGGGAGGTTGACCACCGTGTCGGCGTCAAACAGGGCGTTTGCCAGCTCAAACCTCCGGTAACCCTTGCCCCCTTCATGGAAAAGGACTGAAGTTTTCCTTGTGTCCGCAACCTCGCACCCTTCTTCCCGTAGGATCCGGTCATATCCCGCCTTCTCCAACACCTTTCCAAGGTGCTGAACGGCCGGTGATTCCACCAAAATCGGTTTCCCGCCCTCTTCACAGACGACCTGCAGCACGGCCCGGAAAAATTCCGGGTGGGTCACAACGGCGGTTTCCGGTGCATGCGCGCTCAGGAGGTTGGGTTTGATCAGTACCCTTTTGTCCTTAAACACGGCGGGCTCAACTCCAATCCCATGGAGCCCGGATCTTAAACACTCTTTGAGGGATCGGGGCTCATAGGTCTCACATCGGAGGAGAGAAATTTTCGTCTGCGATGGCCGTAGGGTGTCTGTCATGACGGAAGATGCCTAATCAGTTGTTTTTATCTTTGACAAGGCCCGATAAAAGGCGCCCACCGCCAGTTCAGCGCAATGCGTGCTGTCCGCCGGCAGGGTCTTGAGAAAATCAATAACATCCTGGGGCGTAATTTCCCATGCCTCCTCCAGGGTCTTTCCTTCGGCCAGCTCCGCCACCGTGTTGGCGCATGCATTGGTGTTCATGCAGCCCTGGGCGCGGAATGAAACGGACGTAATGCGGCCCCCTTCGGTCATCAGGAACATCTCCACCCTATCCCCGCACACTCCGACATTGTCGCCGTATCCATGAGGGTTTACAATCGTCTCCTGCCTGTCCGCCCGAAAGGCCATCTCCAAATAGTTACGAGAATGATCCTGCCAGAAATCAAACTTTTTTTTGTCCATATCAATCGGCTCCCCTTTCCTACTTATCGCGCTCGACACGGAGGGTAAGTCCACGGATATCACTAACCTTCACGGCCTCCCCCCTTTCAACAGGAACGTCCCCGTCTCTTATCTCGGCATGCCATAACTCACCTCGAACCCGCACGTATCCTGAGGGGCTCAACCTTTGTTCCGCTATTCCTCTCTGTCCAATCATGTCATCGCCCTTCTCCTCGCCTCGCGAATCGTAGGCCCGCCAGACAAAAGGGAAAAAAATCACTTCCTTGGCGATCCAAACACAGACAATCGTCCAAAAGAGCCAGGCCGGCAGGGTCACCCATCGCTGGAGTAAGACAAGGATCAGTATCACCAGAACTATTCCCGGTATCTGGAGCAGGGAGTATTTCAGGACGACGCGAGCCGAAACGCCGGGCCTTTTCATTTCTCATCACCCTTGACCCTTTGCAGGTCCAGCAGTCCTGCGGCATTTTTGCCGGCGATTTTCTCTTTGGCCGCATCCTTTAAAAAAGACAGCGAAAAAAGAAAATCGAGATCCCTGTCCTGACTCCCCCAGGGCGTATCTGATCCGTATAAAAAACGCTCAATGGGGTGTTTTTGAACGAACCGTCTGAAGACACTTTGGGGCATCTTTCTCAGTACAAAAGAGGTGTCCAGGTAAACGTCCTTTCCCAGAAGATATTGCTCCGTCTCTTCATACATATCCTCTCCGCCCATGTGGGCGGCGACAACCTTCAATCCCGGAAAGTCCCTGTGTACTTTCGAAAGCCTCTCCGGTGTGGCGTGTACGGTATCCGGCAGCCCACGGTCCACACCTGAGTGAAAAAGGATCAGCATCTCCGCTGCCTGTGCAGCCTCGTAAAAAGGAAACATCCTTTTTTCATCTACATAAAATCCCTGAAAATCCGGATGCACTTTGAATCCCTTAAATCCTCTTGACTTCAGATCGAGCATTTCGTCAAGCCCGGGCATGGCATCCGGGTGCATGGCGGCCAGGGGGTGAATTCCCGGTTCACGAACGGCCACAAGCCAGCGGTTAATGGTCTTGACCTGTGAGGCCCTCGTCGCCACGCCGCATATTACGGCCCTTTCAACAGAGGCCCGGGCCATGGACCGCTTCAATCCCGCCAGCGTACCGTCAGCGTAAGTTTTGATTCCAGCTCGCTCACGGATGGTTAAGAGGGTCTTCTCGGCAAGTTCATCAGGGTAAATATGGGCATGGAAGTCTATGATCATGGTGGCATTATAGCCGTATCGACCAGAAGGGCAAGACGGAAATCATCCACTCAATTCCTGAAGTCGGACTTTCTTTGCATCACGCTATTGCAGCAGGAAAAAGGGGGGAATGCCTTCCTTATGGCTTCAGCGTATTGACCCAGATGAAGGGAATCACGAATCGATTCAGCGCTGACGGCCTACGACACCCGGAAGATGGGCTACTTTATTCTCTTTAGAATGTGGTTTACACGGAGCCTTTCCCACAATTTCTTGATAATGAGGGTCAGCGCCTGTTCTTCCTCGAGGTCTTCCCTTCCAGCCAATGCCCTGCAGGATGCCCAGAGATTCTGGTTTCCCGATGAAAGTCCGAACCGGTCCCTGATGTAATTTCCCAAGGTCTCCACCAGTCGGATCAGAGAGCCTTCACCAAGGTGTGCGATTTCAGAGCGTTCTCTCAATGGGAGCTTCATCATGAGCATCTCGACCGCCGCCTCGACGCTCATAGGGAGTTCAGGCAGGGGCAATCGCCGGTCCTGTATGTGGGCTTCAATGTTGTGCAGATAATAGGTCGTCTTCAGGAGATGCCGCGTCTTTTCGTATATTCCAGAGTCCAGGCTGGCGCGCGGCCCGGCGATATTGAGCGCCTGGATCCGGTTCCTATAAATCCAATCGAGGATACGCCTGGCGGCCTCGATCGCGCCGATCATCCGAAGGTCAACGTGGATGAAAGGGCGATCATGCCCCAAGGCCAGTTCCCTGGTCAGGGCGGAGCCCCCGGTCAGTTTTCCGCAAGATATGATGAGAGTACCGTCTGAATCCAGAATATTTCTTTCTGTTCGTTCGGAATAGCTTTCCCCGGGAGTCTCTTTCAGTCTGTATTTTTCCGAGATAACCCCGTCTTCAGCCAGACGCCCCTTCGGCACCCAACCCCCATGCGGGATACCCAGTTCCATGGCCACATCCAGGGCGGCCCGGTCCACCCCTGTCTGACCCCCGGAGATAATCTTGTTAACCATGTTCTTCTCTCATAAGCGTCGGCCTGAACCGTAAAAAATCCTCGACTGTTCATGATGGGCGGTTTATCTTACTTGCTTATGGGATTTTCGGCCGGTGCCGTCGAATAGGTCAGGAGGACCCGAGCCGAATAAATACCTCCACATGTGGAGGTTGGTTTCGGAAACCTGAATTCCAAAGTTACAGGGAGATGAGCTATGTTGCTTCCTCTGCTCGAAAAAAGAAGGAGTATCCGTAAATTCAGAGAAAGAGAGATTGAGTCCGAAAAGATCGGAACGCTCCTGGAAGCGGCATTACGTGCCCCTTCCTCCATGAACCGCCGCCCCTGGGAATTCATCGTCGTCAGGGATAGGGAAATGCTCAAGAGGCTGTCAATGTCCAAACCACACGGGGCCTCCTTTTTAAAAAACGCCCCCCTGGGCATCGTGGTCTGCGCCGATCCGCTCAGATGTGATGTGTGGGTCGAAGACGCATCCATTGCCTCCGCCTTCCTTCTCCTGGCTGCAGAATCCTTAGGGCTTGGGGCCTGTTGGATTCAAATCAGGGCGCGGATGTATGATGGTCAGAAGAGCGCAACGACATATATCGCCGAGCAACTGGACATTCCGGATCATCTTGAAGTCGAGGCCATCGTTGCCGTGGGATATCCAGATGAGGAAAAGTCACCCCATCACAAGGAGGACCTGCCCTATGAAAAAATCCACTATGAGAAATACGGGGGAAGATCGGGGTCATCAAAAATCCGCATGAACCGCTCCCAAGATTGATAGAGATCGCGCCTGCCGCTCCCGTCGTAACGATTCCGTTGTGGGTTGGGCAGGCACGCGATCACTGGATCTTTTCCTTGGCAAGCTTTAGAAAACCCGTCACCTGCTCACGCTCCTTGTCGGGAGGGTTCAACCGAAGGGCCCTTTCATAGGCCTCGACCGCCTTTTTATGTTTCCCGAGTTTGGCCAGGGTCAATCCCTTTGCGGTCCAGGCCATAGGATTTTCAGAATCCCGCTCAATGACCTTCAGGATCTGCTTCATGGCCCTGTCATATTTTCCGATGCTCAGGAGAAAAACGCATCGACCTATCATCCTGTTTGTCTTCCACGTTACAAACCAATCGATGATTTTCATCATATTACATTGACTCCTCTATGGCGAGGGAAAACCCGGCAAAAGACATCTTCAGGACACCCGCGGCAGGCAGACACCCCGCATGAATGCCCGTTTCAAATGCATTCTAAACAATAAGCGGCATCATTACAAGCCTGTCGGGGCATGGTCCCTCATCAAAGGGTGTGGTATTTTGCCCCGGATCCGTGTAAGATACTTCAGACAATGGAATGCGGAGGAGACCAGTCAGATGCATTTCGATATTGAAAAATGGATTTCCGATCCTGACACGAAGGGGGGCAACCGCTTCGCAGGCATGGCGACCTACGGCGAGACATGCCAAGCCGCTGTGATTTACCTGACCGATCTCAAACTTTTTGACAAACTCGAGGAGTTTTCTGCTGAAGGTGAGGATGGCCACGAGATCCCGCGCTTTCAAAGGCTTGCCTGCTATGCCGTCCCGGCCGGAAACAACGGCCATGATATCTTTGTGGAAACCATCGACGCCCAAGGCCGGAGACAAACCATCCTGTCGGGCAAGACCTTCTGGGGATATTTTCTTGCCTGTGAAATCGCCGGAGAACTGGCGAGGTTTCTCTATCAGGACAACAGTTAGATTTCCTATGAAAGACATCAAGGCCATCGGATTTGACCTCTTTAACACGCTGATTACCGTCAAGCCGGCGACCCTGGATCAGTCCAACAGGCGCATGGTCGAGAGTCTCCAGGGAGACGGCTTCCCTATTCATGAACAGACCTTCCGGAAGGCGCACAAGGAGGCCGCACTGCGGTTCGTGGAAGAATGCCGGAAGGATGGGCGCGAGACCCACAACCGTTTCTGGATCAGTGCCGCGCTTGAGACCGAAGGATTCCATATTCCTCCGGATGACGGCAGGATTTCCAATGCAGTCGAGGCCTATTTTTCGGCATTTTATGAGTTTTGCCGGCTCATACCCGGTACCGATGAAATGCTCAAGACCTTGAAAAAGAGATACCGTCTCGGTCTGTTGTCCAATTTCACTCATGGTCCGGCGGCAAGAAAAATCATCGATCAATTGGGGCTCAGACCTTTCTTCGAGACAATCCTTATATCGGGTGAACTGGGGTATCGCAAACCCCACCACCGAGTTTTTGAAGAACTCCTCCATCACCTGCAAGTCGAAAACCACAACATGCTTTATGTGGGGGATGATTTCGGGCCCGACATATCCGGCGCCATTCAGGCGGGTATTATTCCGGTCTGGATGTCCTACGTCACAGATCAGGGACTGTTCTCCTACTCAGGAATCCCGGCAGGGGGCGAGGAGTCGCCTGAGCCGGATATTCTCAGAATCTCAAACTGGATGGAATTTCTTGCCCTTTTAGACAAGGTCTGAAGATTCTTCGATGCCCGAGTTCATCGCACTTGAAGGTGCCATGAAAGGTCACACCTTCAGCCTCTTTGATGAGGCTGTTTTTAAAGGAATGGCGGTCGGAATCGGCGATGCTTGACAGGTCTGCAGGGCTTCCCGTTTATGAACGCCCAAAAATGAGGAACCGGCATTGCAGGAAGATTACTATCGCATTCTGAACACCACGAAGGATGCTTCCCCGAAGCAAATCAAAGAGGCCTATAGGAAACTGGCCCTCGAATACCACCCTGATCGGAATCGGGATCCCCATGCCGCAGCAAAGATGAAGGAAATCAATGAGGCATACGCAGTCCTGTCAAATCCGGATAAGCGAAGGGAATATGACACCCTTCAGCAGGCCTACGGCTCTTCCGCCCACAGCCGCTTCAGGCAGCATTACTCGGAACAAGACATCTTCAGGGACTCGGACATCCGCCAGGTCTTCGAGGAAATCAGCAGGATTTTCGACACGAGAGGTTTTGACGAAATCTTCAAAGAGTTTTATGGGCCCGGGTACCAGACCTTTGAATTTCGCCGACCGGGCGTTTTCGCAAGGGGTTTCACCTTCAGGCCCCAGGCAGGCAGGGGCCGGGTGGACACAAATCCTTATGGAATGCCTTTAGGCGGTGTCTTTGGAAAGGGACTCAAGTACCTTCTCAAAAAGAAATGGGGTGTCGAATGGCCTGAAAAGGGGAAGGACCTGAATGACCAGATCACCATACCCCCTGAGCTCGCATCGAGCGGAGGAAAAATCCGGTACCTATGTCGTATGAGGCCGAAGGAGCTTCGTGTTACGATTCCCCCGAGTGTCAGGGACGGGCAGCGCATCCGGCTGAGGGGCATGGGACATGAGGGAAAGGGCGGCGGAGAACCGGGCGATCTGTATTTGACCATCCGGGTTCGGAAGCCCCTTTTTCAAACCATCAGGGATCGGCTGATACGGATTTTCTCTCGATGAAAGCGAGACGCCCCATTTTCTGACATGACGCTGACGTGGATTCGAGGTCATCAAAACACAGAATAATTCAACCTTGTACAGCAGTGTCCGTTTAGGGGTTTGTAAAACCTGCTCCAAAGAAAAATACAACAGAACGGGTTATCCAAACATGCAATATCCTAATCGGGCGCTGTTGAGTCTTGTCCACAATAGAGTCCCTGCTTTCCCCTCTTTGAGAGGGAAACTCGATGACAAGGTGACCGTTTTTCATCACCAACGCCCTGAATTGACTGAGGCCATGGCTGAAAATGGACTTGTTTTGGACACCCACGACAACTATGAATTTCACAGTAAACTGAAGAAATAAGAAGGGAGAAGAATGACGCAAGAAACGCCGACCCGACGGGCAGACAGTCCGCTGGAACTCCATTTTACCCGCACCAACGGAAAAGTGGATGAAGCAATCGATAAATTGATGGACATGGTCCGAGATATTCCCCGCCCGGAGATTGTTCGAGAAATGATCCTTTCAGCGCTCAAGGCCGGGCAAGAGGATAATGAAAGGGCCGACTTGAAACTCATGAATGCGTCTCTGAAGGAGATGCGCTATACATCGAAGGTCTTTAATCAGTATCGGCATGTCAAGAAGGTCACGGTGTTCGGTTCCGCCAGGACGCGACCTGACGAGCCCGCTTACATGGCCGCTCGTCTCCTCGGTCGGAAATTGGCGGAGGCGGGATATATGGTGATTACAGGAGGTGGAGCCGGCATCATGCAGGCCGCCAATGAGGGGGCCGGTCATGACCATTCATTCGGCGTCAATATACGTCTGCCTTTTGAACAGAAGTCCAATCCCGTACTGCATAAGAATCCCCGCAGCATCACCTATAAATATTTTTTCAACCGAAAAGTCGCCTTTTTGAAAGAAGCCGATGCCGTAGCCCTTTTTCCGGGGGGATTCGGTACCCTCGACGAGGCCATGGAGACCCTCACCCTCGTGCAAACGGGGAAACGTAATCCTCTTCCCATCCTGTTGATCGACGAACCGGGCGGCACCTACTGGAGAAAATGGATCAGATTCATTGAACAGGAACTGCAGGCGCGGGGATATATCAGTCCTACGGACTTTGAAATATTTGAAAGGGTGGATTCTGTTGATGAAGCCGTGAAGATCATCACCCGGTTTTATTCCCGTTATCACAGCCTGAGATATATCGGAGATCGATTGGTGATACGCCTCAAATCGATTCTTGATCCACAGAGAATAGCGGATCTCAGAGACCGTTTTTCCGATATCCTCATGCCCCAGGGTAATATGTTCCTTTCAAGCCCACTCCCGGAGGAAATCGATGAACCGGAAATCGACCATCTTCCAAGGCTTGTCGTTCACTTCAATCGCAAGGATTTCGGCAAACTGACGGCTCTGATCAAGGATATTAACAAGGATTAAAGCCCGTATCCTGAACCCACCCGAGAAAAAGGACGGATGCCCTGCCTTTTTCCCCTCCCTGCACTGACCTCGAAGGGTCAATAAGCGCGAGAAGACGGCGCCGAGGAAGTGAAGCCGCGCACCAGGACACGCCCAAATTCAGAGATGAGCTGAAGGAGCCGTGCCATGCTTGGGTGCAGGAAGGCCGCTTTGGCTCAAAGGTCATTCTCGTCTCAGAATCAGAAAGACCGATCAAAATGTGCTACCCGTCATCTTCAAGGGGCACAAACTGGACCGACATGGCCCCATTTTCTATTTGGAGAACGGCCAAGGACACGGGTATGCTGAATCGCCCCGGACCGGCACTTCCCGGATTCAGGTAGAGGATACCGTTCCGCCTCTCCTCCAGGGGCCTATGGGAATGACCGGATACAACGACACGGATACCGGCGGCGGCCGGATCCAGATCGATCCGATTCAGGTCGTGGATCACATAGAACGACGTATCGCCAAGCTCAAACATTTCCCTGTCAGGCAGGGACAAGGCCCAATGACCTCGATCAACGTTTCCACGAACCGCCACCACCGGCGCGATCTCTCTCAAGTAAGTCAGGACCTCGGGCCGTCCCACATCGCCTGCGTGAATAATCATTTCCACGTCCCTGAATACTTCCGATACCTTCGGCCGCAATATGCCGTGGGTGTCCGATATGATGCCCAGCCTGTGACTGTCCAACGTCGACTCCCTACCTTTCATATCTCAGAACTTCGGAATCCGTACCCAGGATACATTCGGGGCACCCCCTTCAGCTCGGCTGGCACACGAGAATTGTGAACTTTTCGGACCACGGGACGAACTTGTGGCTTTCCCGGAGGGTTCCCAGCCAAAAAAGCAAGTATTCCCGAGGCACGGGACAGGGAACCGGCTGATCTATGGGAACGGTATAAAGGACGCTTTCAGACGTCCTCATCCAAAAACCGTTTTCCCCGCCCTGTGACGACGTGAGGGAGCGGCCGGGCGCACGAAGGAGGTCCTGCGACTATTTCAAAAACCAGACGACAAGCCCTGCAAGAATCATAGAGATCAAAAAAATGACAACCAGGAGCTCCTTACGCAACCGTGCCCTTTTTTTGCTCTTTAGGGACTGCAGTTGCTGGAAAAGAAATTCCTCAGCGTGTTTGGGATCTTTCGGGTAGCCCTGACCGTTTCCAAATTGCGAGTGCGCCCAACTCTCCTCGCCTTCCCCTTCCATCTTTCCACTCACGCCCCCTATAATGCCCTGGTCCGGAGCCGACACTGCGCCGCAGTATATACATTTCTTTTTGCCCTCGGGCACGGGGCGATGACACACTGCACATTTCAATGGTCTATTCCCTCAATCGCATGGATAGGCGCTGGATGGATATTCCTTTATAAATCTTTATCAGACTACGGAAATTTTTCAAGTTCAAAATATCTGCAGGTTATCATAAAGGCGTTCTTGCGTGTTTGATTCCCTTATATTATCTTCATAATCAGTGCGTTATCTCGTGCATATTCTATCTATCGGCGTCCTACGCGGTTCAACTTTTATAAAAGGGGTCAAAATGCCATTGCATTCAGACGTATTTGAAAGCACCTATGAGGGGTACTTGGCCGAGATAGAAAGAATCGATTTCAGGCGTCTTGAGAGGATCCTGGGGCTGGAATCCACAGGCGCCCATATAAAGATCAGACTGCTCGGCGCCACCTATCGCGTGTCGGGACAGGGCATAGTCGACGCCGACGGAGACAAGCCCTCCCTCGGTGTCTGTGTGGTCCTCTGTAAATACCTGCTCCTGTGTCCTGCAGAAATCCTTCCGGCTCGCAACTGGGCATCCTACCGCGACTTCAAGAATACGGCACCCCTGGCGGTCTATTTTAAAAATGAAATCGAGCGGGCCATAGCCAGACACTTCACAGGACATCTGGAAGGACTGAGGAGATCGAGCAAGGCCCTTGGCGGCTACCAACCCGGTGTTGCCTTCCCCTATGATGCGGTCTTTCAATTCGATGCCCTGTCGCGGATTTCCCTCCTGCTCCTCTTTAATGATAAGGATGAGGAATTCCCCTCATCCTGCACCCTGCTCTATACTGAAAGCGCCGAAAGATATCTTGACGGGGAATGCCTGGCCATTCTCGGAAGGCTCCTGTTCGAAAGACTGAGAGAGAAATGAAAATACATGGAGGATTCGAGGCCCTTTCCACCGTGACAGGTTTCTGTGATTTCTCGTCATCAGATTGACGATATCCCTATGCACGGACCTTATCAAGGCGTTGTTCGTGCCTTTCCCGATGCCCCTTTCTGTTTTTATGACCGCATCTGACACCATTTTATGAAGGATCCAGCATTGGCACGGATCTTGATTGTTTCTTCAGTGGATCCACCAATGATTCCAGATTGCATCCTGATACAGCCACTCAGACATGAAATCGGAAATCCAAAGCTTGAGGGAAAATGAATTGAAATACCGTCCCCTCTTTGAAGAGTCCGGGGAAGCCGTTTATCTGATGGACAAAAACGGCATGCTCCTTGATGTGAACCAGGCCATGGAGGATCTTTTTGGTTATTCCAGGGAAGAATTAATAGGCATGAATGTCAGGAGTCTCTATGTCGTGTCATCCGACAGGGACATGATTCAGGCCGAATTGGATGCCAGAGGATTTGTCAAGGCTTACGAAGAAAGGCTGCTCAAAAAAGACGGGAGGGCGGTGACCTGCCTGGTCTCTTCGACCCTGTGGGAGAGAGCGGGGGGAAAAACACCTGTTTATCACGCTGTCGTACAGGATATCACTGAACGGAGACGGACCGAAGCCCGGTTGAGAACACAGAGTATCGCCATGGCCTCGTCCGTCAACGGCATTGCCATCGCCGATCTCGACGGTAATCTGACTTACGTAAACCCATCCTGTCTGAACCTCTGGGGATATGAAGCCGAAGGGGAGGTCCTGGGAAAGTCTGTCTCTTCATTCCTGAGAAACGGCCGAGACAGCACTGCGGACATCAAGGAAGTCCTGGACAGTGAGGGAAGTTGGGTCGGTGAGTTGAGGGCCGAGAGAAAAGGCGGTCGACCATTCGATGTCCAGGCCTCTGTCAGCATGGTCCGGGACAAAAGCGGGAACCCACTCTGCACAATGGCCTCCTTTTTGGACATTACAGAAAAGAAGGCAGCCGAAGAGGCATTGAAGCAGGGCGAAGAAAAGTTTCGATTGCTCTTCGAGAAATCGGCCGATGGCATTCTCCTTCTGGATGAGGGAGGAATTCTGGACTGCAACCATTCGGCCTTGGCAATCATGGGCTGCGTCCAAAAAAGCCGGTTATTGGGACTGCACACCCGGGATCTGTCCCCGCAAAGACAACCGGACGGCCGACTCTCTTCTCAGAAGGCGGCCGAAAACAGGGTAACGGCGATCAAACAGGGCAGTGTGATGTTTGAATGGGTTTTTCAAAGGCCGGACGGGTCGCAATTCCCCGCGGAAGTCACACTGATATGCATCCCTTTTAACGGCACGCAAATCCTCTATCACGTCTTCAGAGACATCTCGAAACCGAAACGAGCGGCGGAGGATCTCGAAAAAACCAAAAAGCAACTGGCCGAGATTATAGATTTCCTGCCTGATGCCACCTGGGCGGTTGACGGCGAAGGCAGGGTCACAGTCTGGAACAGGGGCGCGGAAGACATGACAGGGATACCCGCCGAAGACATGTTGGGCAAAGGCGATTATGAATATGCCCTGCCCTTCTATGGGGTCAGAGGCCCGGTGCTGATTGACCTGGTGCGAGACCCCGGTCCTAAACCTGTCGGGAACTATGATTTCATAAAAAGGGAAGGAGATGCCCTGATCGGAGAGGTGGAGGCATCCTTTCCCGGGAGGACAAAACGGTACCTCTGGTGTAAAGCCAGTGCAGTCTATAACTCCAGTGGAGAGATCATCGGTGCCATTGAGTCCGTACGGGACATCACGGATCAAAAGGCCATGGATCAGGAGAGAAAGCAATTGGAATCCCAACTCATTCAGACTCAGAAGATGGAGGCCATGGGGATTCTTGCAAGTGGCATTGCGCACGATTTCAACAATATACTCACCAGCCTCCTGGGCTTTGCTGAATTGAGCCTCTACGATATTCCTGAAGAAGGGGATGCCCGCTACAGCATCAACCAGATCCTGAAGGCAGGGAAGAGGGCAAAAGATCTTGTCAAACAGATCCTCGTTTTCAGCAGGCAGACCATGAGGGAAAAACAGCCTGTGAGAATAAACATCCTTGTCAAGGAAAGCCTCCAATTGCTGCGGGCCTCGCTGCCCCGAACCATCGAAATTAGGCAGAAAATCGCCGCCAAAGACGATCTGGTTCTGGCCGACCCATCTCAAATCCATCAGTTGATGATGAACCTCTGCACCAATGCACATCATGCGATGCGGGGAAAAGGAGGTGTATTGGGAGTCACACTGCATCGTGTGAACCTGAACGAGAAGGAGGCCGCGACACATCAGGATCTCAAACCAGGATCCTATTTAAAACTCACGGTCAGCGACACGGGACACGGCATGGATAATCAGACGATAAAAAGGGTTTTTGAACCCTATTTTACGACCAAACCAAAAGAGGTCGGTACAGGGCTCGGCCTGTCTGTGGTTGACGGGATCGTCCGGGAACATGGGGGCGCGATCCTGGTCCAAAGTAAGAAGGGAAAGGGATCCACCTTCACAGTATTTTTGCCCCAATTTGAAATGGATCAGGAGGGGGAATTTGAAATACTGCAACCGATCCCGAGAGGCACGGAAAGGATTTTGCTCGTAGATGACGAGAAGGCCATTGCGGATCTCGGGACCCGCCTCATCGGTCACCTGGGCTATCGGGTTACGGCCATGACAAACAGTATTGAGGCGATCGAAGGCCTTCTCGCCAACCCGCACCATTATGACCTGGTGATCACAGACATGACCATGCCGGGTATGACCGGAGACGAACTGGCCGGAAAGATCCTGAAGATCCGGCCTGACATGCCTGTTATTATCTGTACCGGATTCAGTGAATTGATCTCTGAAGAGAGGGCTGAACAAATGGGAATCCGTGCCTTTGTGAAGAAACCTTTTTCCATGCGGGAACTGGGGGAAGTCATCCGGATGGCCTTGGATGAACACACTCAAATCGCACGGCAGCAGAGAGTGAGGACAAATGGCTGAAATTCTGATCATTGATGACGACGAGATGCTGTGTGACACATTGTCACGGCATTTGAAGCGGATAGGCTACAATGTGGACTTCTCCCTCACTCTGGAGGATGGTCTTAAAAGAGCCGCATCCAGAGCCCACGATGTGGTATTGCTCGACGTCAATCTTCCTGACGGCAACGGCCTGGATGCCCTCCCGAGAATCCGGGAAACCCCATCGTGCCCGGAAGTCATTATCTTTACCGGCGAAGGCGAACCGGATGGAGCCGAAACAGCAATACGAAGCGGGGCCTGGGACTATATCGAGAAACCGCCTTCATTAAAAGCGATGATGTTGCCGTTGGCCCGGGCACTCCAATACCGCGAGGAGAAAAAGAAAAAGTCGCGGACCGCACTGAAGCGGGATAACATCGTGGGGACGAGTCTCCCGTTGAAAAAGTGTCTTGACCTTCTCGCGGAGGCCGCTAACAGCGAAGTAAATATCCTGGTCACAGGGGAAACGGGGACGGGCAAAGAGCTTTTCGCACGTGCAGTCCATGAAAACAGCAGTAGGGCGAATCAACGATTTGTGGTTGTTGACTGTGCCGCCCTACCGGAGAATCTCGTTGAAAGCATGCTTTTCGGCCATGAGAAGGGGGCCTTCACAGGAGCGGAAAAGCCCTCTTCAGGGCTGGTCCGACAGGCGGACAGGGGGACCCTCTTCCTGGATGAAGTGGGAGAATTGCCCCTCTCCATCCAAAAATCCTTCCTCCGGGTTCTTCAGGAACGACGCATCAGACCCCTTGGGGGTCATCAAGAAATCGAATCGGACTTCCGACTGGTGGCTGCGACGAATCGCGATCTGGATGAAATGGCCGAATCCGGCCGCTTTCGTAAAGATCTTCTCTTTCGTCTCAAATCCCTTGTCATTGAACTCCCTCCCTTGCGGGTGCGGCCCGAAGACATTCGGGAAATCGCCATTTATCATGTGTCCAGACTCTCGGCGCGCTACAGTATAGGAGTAAAGGCCTTTTCTCCGGAATTCATCGACGCGCTCTGCCGTTATGACTGGCCGGGCAATGTCAGGGAACTCTTCAACACCCTGGAACGGAGCCTTGTGGCCGCCATGGAAGCGCCCGTTCTTTTTCCAAAGCACCTCCCTACCAATATCCGCATCAAACTGGCAAGGGCCTCGGTGACCAAGAAAAGTCCGGTCAAGACCTCAAGAGGCGAAACGATCTTTAAATCAGCGAATTTTCCAAGTCTCAGGGATTATCAGACGGATCTCAAGAGACAGTATTTTCACGAACTCATGATCCACACGGTGGGCGACTTGCAGGAGGCCTGCCGGATAGCCGGCGTTTCAAGATCAAGCCTCTATGACCATTTGAAGAAGTACGATATCCCCCAGCCTCAGCGAAACGGCTAGGGACTCTGTGCTCGAAATCTCCATCAGAAAATGAAACAGAAGACACAATCGAACCGCAAAATATCAACCTGAAGTTCTTGGACCCTCCCCTTCGTGTCCAGATTTCCGGATATTCCATTTTTCTGGACTCCCCGAATACCCCTATTTCCCCTCAATTCTTCTTTTCCAGTCCAGATTTCCGGATTTGGCCCTTCCCTTCCTCCAGGCCCTTCCTTTTTCCCTATCTTTTGTTTCAAAACATAACGCGCTGAAATTCCAGTTTTTTTTAGCTGAAATACGCACTGGTACGATTTTTGATTATACCCACAGGACAATGGACACTTTCAATCACCACCCGAAGGAAGGGCCGGTTATGAATGTCATTTTCTATAACCCTCTCAGGGAAGAGCAGACAGAGGTCAATCGGGAACTAATCGAACACACGGCCCTCGCGGTTCATACGGAGGTCTTTGCAGACATGAAACATCTTACGGAAAGGCTCCGCCGCCCTTCCGGTTTGTTGACCATTGCCGTCCTGTACGCCCCCCGAACCAAAGACCTTGAGGCATTGCTTACGATCAAGGAGCTCATTCAGGAGGTGTATGGCGTTCTCATCCTCCCCGACAGGAAAGAGAACACCATTTCCAAAGGCCATCTCCTGAGACCCAGATTCCTGACCTATATGGACGCCGATCAAGGGGATGTTGGTCTTGTACTGACCAAAATGATTGAAACTTACAGTAAAAGGGCTGGAATGGTGCAATGATCTCTCCCATGACCATCGCAGGGGTGGAAACCAGGGCAAGCCCCGAGGGAGACAGGGAGGGAATCCCAAGCCCGCAGCCGTTCCTTAAAAAGATATACCCATTAAAAACAACAAGAAAAAGGAGATGGAATGCCTGGATTAGCGGAGAAAATCGATCAGAGCCTCAGTGACGTACCCAACAGAGAGGGCAAATACCTGACCTTCACGCTGGATAAGGAGGAGTACGGCATAGGCATCCTGAAGATCAAAGAGATCATGGGCATGATGCCCATTACATCGGTTCCCAGGACCCCTGACTTTGTCAAAGGGGTGATCAACCTCAGAGGCAAGGTGATTCCGGTCGTGAATCTGCGTTCGAGATTCGATATGGAGGAGATCACCGACACAGAGCGCACCTGCATCATTGTGGTTGAAATCGAGGGATCCTCAGCGAAATTGCTCATGGGTGTCGTTGTGGATTCCGTCTCGGAGGTTCTGTACATCAAAGGTGACGAGATTGAGGATCCCCCCGCCTTCGGAGCCGGCACGGAGACTGATTATATACTGGGCATGGCCAAGATGGAGGGCGGGGTCAAGATCCTTCTGGACATCGACAGGGTTTTGAGCAGGGAGGAGATCGCGGCGTTACATAACCCCCAGTAAGACCCGTTCGGAATCAGACCGGTTCCAGTGACACAAGATCGATCATTTCAAAAAAAACATTTCAGATATACGGCCGGAGAGGCCCGGTCAATATTGTAAGGAGGAATTATACGATGAAAAAAGGTTCACTCAGTTTCAAACTTGTTTCAGGAGGCATCCTGGCCGTACTGATTCCATTGCTCGTCATCGGGATCTTCTCCGTAAGCAAGGCATCAAAGGCCCTGGAAACCATTTCAAAAGAACAAGCCACAAATATCGCCAAAGACATGTCCAACCTCACACAGATGACCCTTATGGAAGAGTTGAAGGCCGCAAAGCAACTTTCATCAGGGAATGCAGTGATAGAGGCCGCGGCGAAGGTCGCAGGAGAGGGTGTCGAAAACGCCTCCTTTGAGATCGACGTCCTCGGTAACGAGCTCAGCCGGATCATGGCACAAGTCGGAACTCAATATGAATCCGTGTTCGTGTGCGATATCAACGGTATCGTATTTGCCGACGGCCTCGGTGGAAAGACCAAGGGAGTCAACATATCGGAACGGGACTATTTCATGGCGGCAAAAGCGGGTAAGGCCAGTATCGGAAGCGTGACAAGATCAAAGGTGTCCGGTCTTCCCATGTTCTCGGCCTGCGCCCCGGTCTTCTCTGCGGCAGGAAAATTTGTAGGCGCAGCCGCATTCATTGTCAAATTGGAGTTTCTCTCAGAGATCATCACCACTGTAAAAGTCGGTGAGACCGGCTATCCCTTCATGATCGATGGAAAAGGACTTATCATCGCCCATCCCAACGAAAACCATGTCCTGACAACCAACCTGGCACAAGAAAGGGGAATGGAAACCATTATAGGCCAGATGACGGCCCAGCAAAGAGGCGTTGAAAACTATGTGTTTGAAGGAATAGAAAAGATAGCGGCCTATGCCCCGGTGGAGCTGACAGGTTGGAGCATCGGCGTCACCCAGCCTACTCAGGAATTCTTGGGAGCGGCCCATGCCATCAGAAATCTGATCCTCCTTGTGGGCGGCATTTTTCTGGCCCTCACCATTCTTGCCGTCCTCTATATTGCAAGGGGTATCACCAAACCGATTCAGCGCATCATCGACGGATTAAACGATGGTGCGGGCCAGGTCGCCTCTGCCTCCGGCCAGATCGCCTCCTCAAGCCAGTCCCTGGCCGAAGGGGCGTCAGAACAGGCCGCATCCATCGAGGAAACCTCATCCTCACTTGAGGAAATGGCCTCCATGACTAAACAGAATGCCGCAAATGCCAATGAGGCAAGGGCGCAGATGGAGGCCGCCGCCAGACTGGTGGAAAAGGTTGACAGCCATATGAAGGACATGGCCGAGGCCATCGAGGAGATCACCAGGACGAGCGACGAAACGGGAAAGATCATCAAGACCATTGATGAGATCGCCTTTCAGACGAACCTCCTGGCCCTGAATGCAGCGGTCGAGGCGGCCAGGGCGGGCGAGGCGGGGGCCGGGTTCGCCGTCGTGGCCGACGAGGTGCGAAATCTTGCCATGCGCTCAGCCGAGGCCGCCAAGAACACGGCCAACCTCATCGAGAACACCATCAAGGCGGTCAGAAACGGGAATGAATTGACCAGCTCCACCCAGGAGGCATTTCGGGAGAATGTGGAGATCTCTGTAAAGATCGGTGAGTTGGTGGATGAAATAGCCGCGGCCTCCGATGAACAGGCCAAGGGAGTGGAGCAGGTCAACATAGCGGTGGCTGAGATGGACAAGGTGGTCCAGCAGAATGCCGCCAATGCCGAGGAATCCGCCAGTGCATCAGAAGAAATGAACGCCCAGGCAGAGCAAATGAAGGGCATGGTAAAGGATCTCTTCGCCCTTATCCAGGGAGGAGGCGGTGCAACAAAAGTGAAAAACGGACAGTACCGACCGGGCGTCGAAACTGCAGCGTACGATAAGGGTTCGGCTGCTGTTACTCAAAAAAGGCCTTCCGTGCCCCGGAAGACGGCTTCGGAAAAGGCACTGGTGCCGAACAAAAGAGGAGAAGTCAAACCCGAGCAGGTCATACCCATGAATGACAGCGATTTTATGGACTTCTAACGCCGTCAGCCCCCGGGAATCTCAGCGAAAATCCCGTCTCTCGTCCGGCTATATTCCATCTCGACGAGATGCCTTCAGGGATCCGGGGGCGACATTCTGATCATCGGGAAGGGCACCATACTTGCAGAATCTTATCATTAACTCTTTTCTCCCAAGCCCCTCTGTTTATCCCCCTCGTGAGCAGAGGGGCCTGTTATTGCAGGGCATTCACCGGCTGCGGCTCCTTCCTTTCCGTTGTATAGTTCAGCTTGCTTGTGTGTAAGCTTTTGACACTAATTGCAGATCTCTTCCCTATTTTAGTGGCAGGCAATTACTCACCCTGTTTTTTGGGCTCTTCGACATCTACATAAGAATTTGAAATCATTGAGGCCGAAAACGTTTTCCCACCCTGCATGAATTATAAGGTTATTTTCCCTTTGGTTTGATTTCGAGAACATTATTTACTTTATTAACGCCGGTAACGGATAACGCCACCTTTGACGCATGCTCCTTTTCATCGGCCGTATCAACCGCCCCAGTGAGCGTGACCACTCCCTGGAATGTTTTGACCGATATGGCAAAACCGCTCAATTGACCATCTTCAAAGAGCTTGGATTTTACTTTGGTCGTAATGACGGAGTCATCCACGACCTCTCCTGCGGACCGGCCGGCAGGTGTATGACATGCCAGGAGCCCGAACAACACAACCGAGCCTACCAGCAAAATAAAGATTCTTTTCATCATCGTATCCATTCCCCCTCTCCTTTTCCTGAAATAGCACAGATTTGTTAACACGTCTTGAATTGTCTTCCCATCTCTCTGAGATTTTCAGTTTCCATCCTGAATAAAAGCACTTCACTTGGTCCGACCCGAGGGGTAAAGTTGCCGCATCAAACCCTTCCTGTTCACCGGCAGGAGTGAGAACGGTTCAGTTCCACCCTCATAGAAAGCAGCGATAGGTTGACCCTCGATTGTTGATTGCCGTGGGAAAAATGTGATTTATTGGAACATAATTTTAAAGAAATCACAACTAGTTGGTGTTTGGCCCTCACAATGGTATAATTTTTGAGTTTACACTTTCTAAATTTCTTTAGATCGTTTCTACCCTTAAATTACAGACCTTCAAAGAACGAGACATTTCATAAACAAATTAGATTGGGGAGGGTGGCATGCGCAGGTATTTTCCAATTATCCTTATCGCATTAGGATTCCTCGGGGTGGCATATAGTAATGCTTTTTCGGCAACGCCGAAGGTCATAGAGACCCATCCCCCAGATGGCGCGGTAGGTGTGCGCCCCGATCTTGACCGCATAGTCATCAAATACGACCAACCCGTCAACGCCTGGGTCTCGCGCATTCCCGAGCACAACTGTTTCCAAATCAGCCCCGAGTGGGCCACAGACCCTGTCCCGGGCGACTTCTTTTGGGGCGATCGAATCATTATCCCACGCGATATCGTGGCACATGTTGATGGCGATCCGGACTGGCAGGATCTTCCATATGGTACTGTCATTGACGTAACTATTAATCCACAGGGGGCTGCCTCCGATTACTGTTTTCAAGATATGGACGGCAACCTCCTACCGACCCATCATCTCCGGTTCACCATACGTGCAGCACCGGACGACCCGCCTATGGAACCCTATGTTGTATCGGCGAACCCGCCTGATGGTGCTACCGGTGTCGATCCAAATATCGGTTCATTTTCCCTCACCTTCAGTGAACCAATGGCACCGAATGACAAGGGGTACTTTTCCAACTTCGGTCCGACAGCTCTGGCATGGTCAGCAGATGGAAAAACGCTTACTTTCACCCGCCAGGACACATCACCTCTCTCCGGCGGCTACGACGTGGTGTTCATTCTCAACTACGACGATGACGACAGATTCCGGGATCTGGACGGGCATGTCCTCAAAGAATACACCTATACTTTTCGCATCGCGGGAGATCTCCAAAGCAGCATGGAAAAAAACTATGGCATGAAATATCTAAAAGTCCCTGCGGATCCGACCAATGGTTTTTATTGGCCCTACTATCTGGGTATTCCGGACGGATTGAGCGGTTTGACGACTTTGCTTGTCGTTCCAAACAACTCCGGGCGTCCCTGTGATGATCAGCGGTTTCACGAAATAATGGCCCGGTGGACTCTGTACGGCTTTTCCAGACTTGCTTCGAGCATACAAGTTCCCATGCTTGTTCCGGTTTTCCCACGAACCACCGGTGCCTATCTGCAGAATTTGAGCGGCATTGCATTCAGATCGGACTTGCTCTCCAGCAGCCTGGAACGGATCGATCTTCAACTGCTCGCCATGATCGGCGATGCCGCTGATCGACTGAGCGAGCGGCCTATTTATATAGAAGATAAGGTCTTTATGACAGGTTTCTCCGCCTCGGGGCAATTTACCAACGGCTTTGCCATCATCCACCCGGATTCTGTAAAGGCCGCAGCCGCCGGCGGCGGTGAGAATGCCATCGCTCCGGTCGCCGTCTGGAATGGCGAGGAAATGCGTTATTTCTGGGGAGTCGCCGATCTGGAAGAGTTGACCGGCCGGCCCTTTGACCTTGAGAATTTCGTGGAGATCCCACTGTTTTTTTACCTTGGTGATCTGGACGCCAACTATACCAATTGTCCCGAATGTTTTGAACGATCTGAAGAGATCTATGAATCGGTCAACGCCAGTAGCACATTCAAACTCTACACGGACATGGGGCACTGGATCAATGAAGAGGCATGGTCGGATTTAGAAAGCTTTTTCGGCGATTTCAGCCCGGACCCCACCGGCATATGGGTCACGCTTTCCGGAACAGTGTCCAACGACGGCCAACCGTTATGTGCCATGGTGCTTGCCAACGGGCAATCCATGTTCACGTGTGGACAGGGAGACGACTTGGGTAAATACACGCTCAATGTCCCTCTGGACGCGAACGGGAAGATCACACTCTATTCGTTTTGCAGTGGTTTTTCACCCTACAACACGATCCTGGCCACCGGCACTTCCGATCTTGAAATAGCAATGTCAAAAGATCAAGAAGGAGAGCCACTATTCGTGACAGTTGAGAATATTTCCGATAGCCCAACAAAATCCGGATGGTATGATATGTCAGGAACTATAGAAGACGCGTCTGGAACACCGCTGTGCGCCATGGCGCTTGCCAACGGGGAGCGCATGTTCACGTGTGGCAACTCCCTTGGAAGATTCGACTTGACGGTACCCCTGGACGGCGACGGGAAGATAACGCTACACACATTCGTCAGCGGCTTTAAACCTTACAAAAAAATTATATATGGACCAGATACATCGGCCAACCCTAAATAGGGTGTTTGGCCTTTTTCGGATAAATAGCGCTTTTGCTACAGTTACCATTATAATATCATCTTACCGGTGGTGATCCTCAATGGCTTATGATTACTCTCCAATATCTTTAAAAAGTGGCTTTAAAAGTAACTTGTGAAATGCCATGCTGAAATACCGTTTTGCTTCCACAGGATTTTTTCAGAAGGACTCATCGGTTCCGAAGGGGTGAACAGAAAACAGATTCTTTAATCTCTGGCTTTTGTATTCTTGGCAGGATATGTAATACGGCTGCGATAGGGGAGCATTCAACTTCGTTCCCGGAATCCACAATTTGACAGGCACGCCGCCCGCTGGGATCTATGGTCCCGCTCTCCTAAATCGACTTGCGCGATCATGCTGATAGCGAGGGAGGGATGAGTTCCAGAAACCGAACCGGCATCATTAAGGACCCAAGATATGCAGGCCACTGCATGGACAAAGATCACCCGGAGTGTCCTGAACGAGTGGGGGTGATTTACGCCATGCTCGATGAGCCTGAACTGAAGGACTGTTTTACGGAAATCGCCCCCCGGCGGGCGGAAAGGGACGAATTGCTGCTGGTTCATTCTCTGAGCCATATTCGCCGACTCGAAGCCACCGAGGGCAAGGAAACGGTCTGCCTGGACCCCGATACCCGTACATCGCCGCTTTCCCATGAGGCCGCCCTACTAGCCGCCGGGGGGCTTTGCCTGGCGGTGGAACAGGTTGAGAAAGGCATCATCGACAATGCCTTTGCCCTGGTCCGCCCCCCAGGCCACCATGCCGAGCGGAATAAATCCAAGGGGTTTTGCCTGTACAACAACGTGGCGATCGCTGCAAACCACGCCAGATACAACCTCGGCATTGATCGTATCCTCGTCGTCGATTGGGATCTTCACCACGGCAACGGCATCCAGCACTGCTTTGAAAGCAATCCGGACATCCTCTATTTTTCTATTCACCGATCCTTTTTCTATCCCGGAAGCGGAAGGCTGCGGGAAGTGGGCAAGGGAAGCGGAAAAGGCTATACGGTGAATATCCCGCTTGCTCAGGGCTCCGGAGACGGTGATTATTTGATGCTATTTGAAAAGATTTTAAAGCCCATTGCCTTCGAATTCGACCCGGACTTCATTTTGGTCAGTGCGGGTTTCGACATCCATTACCGGGATCCCTTAGGTGGTATGAACGTGACACCAAAAGGTTTTTCGGCAATGACACGTTCCATTCTCCAGATTGCCGAAGAGTGCTGCAAAGGGAAAGTGGTCATCGCCCTAGAGGGTGGATATGATCTTGAAGGGCTCCGAGATTCGGTGAGAGAGGTGCTGAAAGAACTGTCTGGAATGCAGTATACCGATCCGGTGGAAATCCTGGAGACGGCAGATCACAAAAGGATGAACACTGTCCTTTGGCGTGTCAGACGCGTGTTCAAAAGATACTGGAAGAGCCTTGACATAGATTCCGACGACGGTGCGGAGAAAAAGCCGCACTTCCTCCATCGGGCACGGGAAGGCCTTGCTACACTGTTTACCTACCTGAAGAGCTGAACAGAATAACCTCGGGGTCACCATTCAATGGCATTATTTGGCGAATCGATAAGACGTATTGCTCAAAAGATGCAGTCCTGCGAAGAATGGATCGAAATGGTAAGGGATCTTCGCCGGCCAATCGATCCGGGAAAACCACCGGTGAATCTCCAAATGCGATGGGCGAAGAAAGAAGACCTCTTTGCCATCAACGCGCTTGAGGGATTCGTCAAGGAGACTGACCTCATGGAAGACTCCCTCCGCAAAGGGGACCGATGTCTCCTCATGGAGGACGAAAAACACCTGCGAGCCTTTGCCTGGGTGACCTTTCGCGATTACAAGATGGCGCTCTGGTACACCCTGAAACTGCCTCCCGGTTGGTCCTACCTGGAATATATTTTTGTGCATCCGGTCATTGCGGGGCAGGGTGTCGGCTCTTACCTGCTGGGGGCCCTGCTTTCGGCTGTTCGAGATCATGGGTACAGCCATATGGTTGCCGGAATGTACAGCGACTGGGATATCTCCATCCGCCTTCACACCCGCATGGGTTTTCACGTCCACCGGCGGCTGACCCAGTGCAAGATACTGAACATCCTGCCTACCCGGCCCAGGGAAGGTTAAGTTTATTTGATCGATACCTAGTACGTCGAGGTGTTCTCAAGGATTCCACAAGCAAAAAAAAGCACCTCCGACACTTTCCCGAATCCATATCAGGTCTGGTGAGAAACACTGAACGGCATGTAAAGGTGTACGGCAAAGGAGTCAGGGTTGGACGGACGCAGAGACGGTTGTGTCATTGATGATGCTGAACCTGGTGGGCGGGGGATGCGCAGATGATGTGAACAGGCTGGAATCAGATGAAGGATCCTGCCGACTGCCGAGCAAGCCATTGAGTCATGGGTTGAGGGGCAAAAAATGGGGGGGATTAAAGAAACGGTGATCGCCCCTTTCGTGATATCCCAAAAATCCGTGGCATTTTTCCCTTCAATTTTCAGCAAACGATCCCTCCAGCGCCTTTACTGCGTTCCCCGATGAGAGCATTCTGGAGCAGGACAAAAATTATAGGTGTCCGGTGGTTGGAGGTTGAA
>JBMNCO010000053.1:27599-29021 GCA_049366815.1 Desulfatiglandales bacterium
GAGAGCATTCTGGAGCAGGACAAAAATTATAGGTGTCCGGTGGTTGGAGGTTGAACGGTTGAAATTGATTCCTGGGAGAGAGCGGCCGTTTTATTTCGATTCCATGGCCTTCACAATATCTGTTGTTGTTGTAACCCATCCAAACAGGGCCTCGATGTTCCACAGCGTTGCTTCTTGAGTCATGGGCGGTCCGGCGTTGTTGGTCGCGTCTGCGACGATAATGGGCCAGTAGTCCAGAAAAAAGGCGTCTCTCAGGGTGGACTCGACACAAACATTAGTCGCAATCCCTGTGAAAATAAGGTTCTTTATGTTGTAGGTTTTCAGGACCACATCGAGACTCGTGCCTCTGAAGCCGCTGTAACGCATTTTTCGGATTACAATGTCCCCGGGCTCAGGTTTCAGTTCGTCGACAACGGCCTCGTCCCATGTACCCCTTATGAGGAACTTTCCTTTGTATTCCGGATTCTTGTTCATCATCACCAGGCCGAACTCCTTGTGCCAGTTAGGGGAGCCCGGTCCCCCACTGTTGGAAAGATCAGGTTCGTAGCTCATTAAAAGATATATAACCTTAACGCCGGCTTTTCGAGCTGCATCGATGATTTTTTTGTTTGTAGCGATAACAGCCTTTGCACCTGAAATGTCCTGACCGACAAGATCGAACATTCCACCTTTGCTTGCAAAGGCATTCTGCATGTCCACAACGACAACGGCGCTTCTTGAAAGGTCAATTTCCACAGAACCGGGTTTTGCCTGCACAGTCACTATTTTCTCCGCGGCTGGCAGGATTTCCGGCACGGCCGTGAGGAATAAAGTGAAAACACAGGTGAAAGCAGCAACAAAAAAACCAATTTTTCTTCTCATTTCATTCTCTCCAATGTGGTAAATTTTAAAAATTTGAGACCTGCCCGCTCCACCCCCCAGGAATCTCTTATTTTTATAACAGTGTGGTCTTGAAGGTGTCAATCTGGAAGCTTCTTTGTGGATAGATGGATCACGGTTGAAAGACTGGGTTTCACCAACCGATTTTTGTTGACCTGCTTGGTTTAGACTGCAAAAATGAACAATCTTCGCGGTGTCTGAACTGATAGATTCTGTTACTGGTGCAAAGCATTGTACCCTCTCTAGTAACAAGCGCACCTGCCTATCGTACCGTTGTAAATCTGTTCCTCCTTGACACCGAAAAAAGGCATTCCATCAACCTAACAGCCCAACCATAAATAGAACGCAGCGGCATAGCTTACCCAAATTCAGACTATCACCATTTAAAGAATTTAATGGCGGCGTCAACCAAAATAGACCTTAACCAATCTTATTTATGAAAATAAGAAGAAGGAGGTGGAGAGAAGAAAAGGTGTACGTTCAGGGATTGGAACCAAAGTGTGTTCCTCTGGTACAAACCGATGAAAAAGGAGAATTGATTAT
>JBMNCO010000054.1:0-14926 GCA_049366815.1 Desulfatiglandales bacterium
ATGCCGCATGCCAGAAAAAAAGCTATCATCTTTCGCAAAACTCTTTCCTCCTTTTCAAATAGATTTTGGGAATGAACTGGATCTCCAAACGAGGCCCGAATCGTTCTTCCCCTTTTCGCATTCCCACCTGTTCCTCCTCCCAGAGAACAGGGAGAACGCCGTTTTTGTCCCCCCCGAGCCTTTGTCTATGCCGGGGGAACCACAACCGTTTAAAAATATAACCATATATCTAGTATGATATATTTTGCCTGTCAATGGGAATCTGCCTTACCTGTCCGCATCATGCAGGATTCGGCTCAACAGATCAGGAAATACCCAACGATTTATCTCGGCCTTTCGCGTGAATCATGGTATCTTTTAGGGTCATGGAGGCGTATACAAAATAAGCCTCTTGATGATCCTCTTCTTTGGGTCACAAGCCAATAAGTATTACATTATTTTTGGGTGAAATCATCATCGTCGGAGGCCGACATGGCCCACACCCTCACCGTGAAAGGTTATCCTCGCTGCTCCAGACAGATAAAACGGTGTCCCCAACAAGGTCCACGAAAAACCGATACTTGACAAGAAACAATAAACCGGCAAGGGTCTATTGAAAATTGTTTTGGAACCCATTTTGCAGTATCCTCATGTGAACCAACGGCGCAGTATGTCCAAAGCAGTTCTTTTCCGCGTCCTGATCAATGAAATAGATACTTTTGACCGAGGATCCATTATGTGGAAAACAGGTCGAGCGGTGATGTCAATCCTCTGCATAACGCTGCTTTATTTACTGCCCTGCGATGCGGAAGCCGGGGATTTCACTTGCCGTGCTTCATTGAAGCCTGCAGCCAGGACGCTGGAGGTGATCAGGAATCGCTATGGAAATGACGTGGCCAGGCTCTATGAAACCATCGCCGGCATGCCCGTCTTCGATCCAGACTCGAAATATAAATTTGACGTTCATTACACCCGGGACGATCACCCCTGCAACGATATCTTTTTAAAAGAAAACCCGGACATGGCTGAATACTGCGGGAAGGCGAGAGAAAGTGTTACCTTTATTAATCGGCACGGGAAGAAAGTCCGGGTCGATATCAGGGGCGACGAGCTTGTCTCAATAGACCTCCGCACCCCACTCGACAAAGAAAGGCCCCGATCCAACAGGGACGTTATTCTACTCAACAATGCCCTGATTGTCCATGATTGTCTGTTAAAATGTTACAGTCACAACCAGGCAAAGATATTTCATTTCCCCTCTGTTATACCCTCCCTGGAGTTTGACAAGGAACAAAATGTCCTCTTTCGATTTGGCGACCAGGATTTTATCAAGTTTCAGGCCGATGATTTCACCAAGAGTGAATGCCGGGGATTCAAGTTGAGTTCCAAGCCGCAATTTAATCGCAACAGGACGCGCGTTATTCCTGATATCCATTATACGGGCAATCAAGTCTATCTGGTGACCACAAACTGGACCTACCCTCCTCTCGACGGTCAGTTCTCTCTTTACCATGGAGAAATGCTGATCGGAACCCTGCCGGCGAACTTCCTTTACAAGAGGTTAAAAAATGACAGGGCCCACCCCCGATTTAAAGAGGAGGGCCTTTTGACATATCTCCGTAAAAGGGACAAGACAGGACTTTTTAGAGGCCCAGAAACCGACACTGTGCACGGCCTGACAAAAATTTCAAACTGAAAAAGGTTGGCGACAGGGATCGGAATGTCCTCGAGGCGGGCCGGCGCTGCCTCTGAATCAGGACAGACGAACGGCAAAATCACCCAAGTGACGGTCGCCACGGACGGCGGACGGCGCATAGCGAAGTGAGCACCCCGGCCCTTGCTGGAGGTGCAGATAAGGAACCCGATTTCCTATATCCAATCCGGTGTCAGGCGGCCGTCGGCACCGCGCCTGTAAGGCGCCCAGGCCAGGCCGAAAACCTGCAGGGTGATATCGGTGCCCTTTGGTTTTATCAGGATCTCCTCCATTTCCTCACCTTCCGATGCGAAAGAGACTTCCAGTTTATCAATATCCTTCTGGAATTGTTCATCAAGTTGTGCAATGTGTTGTCGGACGGCTTCCGCCGTCTCCTGAGCCCGGGCCACATCCATGCGCTCCTTTTGAACACGGCCGGCGGATTTCATCGCACTCCCCATGCGAGACGCGGATGATGCACTGATCGCTTTGCGGCCAAGGAAAGCCCCCAGGATGGCCGTCCCGAAACCTATAACTGTTTCAATCTTCTTGGATTTTGACTGCTCTTGTTCTCGAATAACGGCCTGTTCCGCCCGCATAAGACGGTCATTGAGGGTATTGTACCTCGAACCGTATTTTCGGCGAAGCTTCTCAATGGACAGATCTCGTTGTTCACGTGCGGACTGGGCTACCCGCGCCAGAAATTCATGCTTTGGTTCATTTGCCCTGCTGGTCAAACCCAAACGCTTGCAACGGTAGATGACCAGCGGCCGATTCCGGCGGACCCATTGCAAAAGGTCTTTGTGCCATTTTTTATAGGCATCGGCCTTTTTGGCCCCTGCAGGGATGTCCGCATACCCGGCATCGGGAAGGGGTGCTCCTTCAAGTGCCATGGGGTCCAGTGTAATTTCCTCGCACTGTTCCCAATTCAATGTTATCGGCCCATCCTCCAACAGGGCCATCAGCGCCAGATGCATTCTTTCATTCACCTGGTGTGTCGCACTGGAGTATTGCACATCCATCCAGCCCGCCACTGCAGGATAATAGACGAGACCCTGGCCTGCGCCGGAGGCCGGCAGGTAAAAGGCCTTTATCCCCGGCGGCAAGACCGGCGGTTCCTTCGGCGCCCGATCCGCTCGGCCTCTCCCGGTGGGGGCCTTCGCTGTGGCTGACTGAACGGGTTCCACCATCTGTGCCGTTGGCATGATTGCCGCCGATTGCATTTTTTTATCGGCCGTCAGCGTCTTGATCTGCTCCCGTGTCAGGGGTCCGCTGAGATAGGAAAGGACCCAACGTGTCTCAAAGGTGATCGGCGCCGTGTCATGGACATTGTTGAGGACAAACACACGTTTTTCGAGACCGGCCAGGACTTCTTCCATCTTCTTGCGGTCAAAGCCTTTTCCTGATGCAGCCCCCTCCAGTCCTGAAAGTAATCTTTCTTTGTCGCGCTCGGTTTGCAGCCGTCCGATAAACCACGTCCCTGTATTGGATAGCCCCTTATAGTCCAGATCTACCGGGTTTTGGGTAGAGAGCACCACGCCAAGACCGAAGGCCCTGGCCTGTTTGAGCAGTGTCAAAAGCGGGGCCTTGGAAGGAGGATTTTTGACCGGTGGGAAATAGCCGAATATTTCGTCCATGTAGACAACAGCCCGGAGACTGGAGGTTCCCGGCTGCACCCGCATCCAGGCGAGGATTTCATTGAGCAACATCGAGACAAAAAACATCCGTTCAGGATCAGAAAGGTGGCTGATGGTAAAGATAGAGGCCCGGGGTTGACCGTCTTTGGTGTAGAACATGCGGCCCACATCGAGCGGCTCACCCTCCAGCCAGGCCTCAAAACCCGGCGATCCGAGGAGGTTGTTGAGGCGCATGGCCAGTTGGAATCGTTCCTGGGCCGGGTAAAACATGTCCAGATCCATGACACCGATTCGATCAAAGGGAGGGGATTGGATCGCTCGGATCAAACCGGCAAGATCGAGGCCCCTTCCTTCTGTCCAAAACGATTCGAAAATATTGGCCACAAGAATATGTTCGCGGCTGTTTATCGGATCGGCTTCAAGTCCAAGGAGCGCCAACAGGCTGGTCGTTGTGGTCCGGATTGTCTCGCGCAGCAGGTCTTTGTCCGCCATGACATGGGGCAAGGGCGGCGTAAAGTTGCGCAACACACTGACCGGCATGCCGGCACTGCTCCCGGGCGTATAGACTGTGAAATCGGCAGAGGCCCTCAAACGGGCGATCCGCTCGGCGTCTTGGTCCCAGCTTGCCAGTCCATTGCGCCACAAATCCGCCTGTTTCTCTGCATATTGTTGGGGCGTAAGTCCGGCATTCATGGCCTCCTGATCATTGACCCAAGGCCGAAAGTCTTCGGCACGCAGTTGTGGAAAGTTGAGCAGCAGGTTCGGCATATCCCCTTTTGGATCGATTGCAATGACCGGGATCCCGTCGATCAAGGCCTCTTCCAACAAAGCGATTCCGAGCCCGGTTTTACCGCTTCCGGTCATTCCAACGATGACCGCATGGGTGTTGAGATCTTTCGAATCGTACAACAAGAGTTCTTGCTGGGACCTGCGTGATTCTAGATCATAGACTTTTCCGAGATAAAAGGTGCCCAGTTTTTCATATACTTTCATCGGTATACCTCCTAAGACAATTGTCAAACAGTTCTTTAGAGAAAAACACAAGCAACTCAATCCACCGGAAACCCGTGCCTGCAAAGGGAGGCGGGGAAAAGAAATGACTGAATCGCCGGAGCAACCGGATCAATTGTTTTTGGGGCATCAGATGGCACGCTGTCGCAAGGGATGGGATAGATAGAATGTTTTAGCCTGGAGAAGGGATTGTTTGCAATCCTTTGAACGTGGAACATAAAAAAGGTTGCAGCAAGTAGGAAATGAATCCTGTTTGTCAAGAAATTTGTCTTGAGGCAACTTTCAACCTCGAGGGAAACGGATCTTTTGCGCAGCCCCAAACCCCACCTCTAATCATACGATTTTACTAGATATTTATTCAAATCTCCAGCGGGGACCGGAAAGCATACGCTCATCTCCTTTCCAATATCTGAAGGTCGGGATTTGATTTTGATGTTTTGCAGTCTAACTGACTGCCTGACCTAGCCTCACCCTACCGTCATTAAATGAAGGATATCTCCGTCATTAAGGGTCGCGTCCATCCGCTCACCGTAGGGCAAAAAGTTCTCCCAATTGACGACAACACGTAATTCCATGTCAATTTCCCCCTGCGGATCAAGAATGGCTTTACTCACACCAGGGCCGTACTTGCTACCCAGATTATTTACCAGGTCCCGCACAGTACTTCCGCGAAAATCAACATCCAGTTCCTTTTTGTTCCTGAGGGTCTTGTAGAGAGGGGCTATCCCTTCCACTTTCAGGTGGATCTTCATCTCGTGATCTCCTCTTGTGGCTGTATTTGCAATTTAGATCAACCGTCGATACAAATTGCCTCCG
This sequence comes from Desulfatiglandales bacterium, assembly GCA_049366815.1. Taxonomy (GTDB): domain Bacteria; phylum Desulfobacterota; class DSM-4660; order Desulfatiglandales; family HGW-15; genus CAYNYM01. The sequence continues at coordinate 5,137 of JBMNCO010000054.1, forward strand.
CACTAAGGTAGCATATGCAAATATACGTTGTATGTCAACGCAGATCCATGCCGAATATAGGCAAAAAACCTTTGCATCGGATGGCTCCTTTTTTCATGCATCATATTTTCTCTGCCTTTTTAGATTTCATCTACGGTTGACCGATTTTCCTCGGCAAATAGTCCTCTCTTACAGGCGAGAACACTTCCATCGCGACTGAGTCTTCCAGGATTTCGGCGCCGTGTTCGACGCCGCCTGGGATACACCAACTGTCACCGGGCCTGACATCGCTCACTTCCGTTCCGATTGAGAGACGAATCCAGCCCTTCACAAGGTAACCGGTCTGTTCATGAGGGTGGGAATGTTGGGGTAACCGGTTTCCTTTTTCCAGAACAAACTCAGTCATCAAGGTTTTTTCCCCATATACCATCGTCTTTCGCGCGATGCCAGGTGCGACAGGGGTATATCCCTTTTCACTTTGCTTTTGGAACATATTGGACTCCTTTACCACCTAAATAGGCTCTCTCTTGTCTAAATTGCTGCGGCAACATCGGAGGACGGCACTAAAAATAGTGTTGGATGTTAGCGATCCCGAGCATCTTGCATAAAAAAGGCCGTCCCTCCGAGATCAGGAACGGCCCATCTGACTGAAAAAACAAGGCGTTAAACCCTGCTCCCCGAAGTCGGAATCTTAGCCGACCTTGAGGATTAAGGCGGCTGCGGTATCGCCGGCAGCGCACCCGGTAAAGAGGCAGTAACCGCCACCGAGCAGCACCGTCTCTTCAATCAATTCGGCAATGGCCCTGCCCGCCGTCGGACCCTGGGGATGTCCGTAGATCAGGGAAGATCCATAGTTACACATCTTCATGACATCGACTCCCATTTTCATGGCAAAATTGAGGTCATTGGTTGAAAAGGGGTTGTGGCTCTTAATGGCCTTCATATCCGTTACCTTCAGACCCGCAGTAGCCAGGGCCATCTCAGCGGCCGGGACAGGGGCTGCCGCCATGTAGGCCGGCTTCGTCCGGGAAAAACCATAAGAGATAATCTGCACCTCTATATTGGGATTTGTGCTCAGTTCTTTGGCCTTATCCCTTGAAGTCACGATGAAGCCGCAGTTGCCGTCAGCAGGGAATGTCTGAGCGCCGAAACTGTGGACACCCCCCGGCCTCACGGGTTTGAGCTTGGCCAGGCCCTCGGCCGTCGTCGGGGTCCAACCCTCGTCCTGATCGACCATCTTTGTCTTTTTCTTGCTGACCCTTACCTCTACCGGAAACATATAACGTTTCTGGAATTCCCTGTCATTGGCCAGCGCATCCTGATATTGTTCATAGCGCCGCAGGACGACCTCGTCGCACTGTTCCTTCGTAATGCCCATATCCTTCGCCACTCTCTCGGCGGTCTCCACCATGGCCACGGGCGTACGGGGATGTCCACCAAAGTTGTCCATATTCCAGTCCTCCCTCTCGGGCTGGCCTCCTGGACCGAAGGGGTCGGGCCAAATGGTGAGGGGTCCGTTGGAACAACGATCACTCATCAGGCCGAAACCGACATCATAGGCGCCGAGTTCCATGCTTTGTGCGAGGAGGTTGAGAATCGTCGTAGAGGTTGAACACGCCTGGTGAATAAAGAGGCCGGGAACGTGTTTTGTATCGTCCTGATCGTCCACCAGAATAGCGGCGGCCAACTGGTGAGAAAAAAACCAGTGGTGCTGGGAAACAGTGGTCCCGAAATAGAAATAATCAATAACAGTAGGATCGACCTTCAGCTTTTCCAGAAACCATCTTCGGGCTGTATTAGCTCCCAACCAAATGGCATTGTCGTGCTGCAGGCTCCCCTGCCAACGTGAGAAAGGACTCGAGTAGTAGCCTCCGTACGGTATGTACGCCTTCGTAAAACTGTTCATAAAATACCTCCTAATTTGGTTGATTGACCTCTAGAAGTTCTCCCAAACCTGCACCCCTCATAGGTCGCATGTCTGCCACAAAACATGAAACAATTTTAGCGAATCTAAAATGAAACCCTCAGAACGCGCATATTACGACGCACTTATTCCCACTAATTATTGATATTCATTCCTGACTGAGATTTCATATTATGGCGTAATATCACTCTTTTGGCCTTCGACTGTATTAAAATGCAATAATTTTGTCAAGCCTGTTTTATTTAAATTTAGCCAATAATATCAAATTATAAGGAATGACCGTGTCGTCGCTTTTTACGCTGGACAAACAGGGTCCCATGAGGGATAAAAAACGTCTACCTAAAGGAGATAAAGATAAAGGGCAAGCCTAATTTTTCGAGGAGGGTCTAGGCGGCATGGAAGAGATAGAAAAAGAGAGAATGGAATCACACAGTGAAAGCCAGGATGAGGACATCTTCAAAACGGAAGAAGTTGTGATCGAAGAAATGGCGATTGACGGGATCTGTGGCGTATATTAAAAAGGCTGGAAGGTGAGGCCTTTACTGGACTCATGAGATAAGGACGGAAAGGTCTTTGTTTTGGCGGATGGCAAAGGAACCGAGAAGAGATACAGGCTCTGTCGGGGAACCCAGGTGCGGGAAGAGGATTTCGGTCTCCTGTTCTATACCATGGCAGGACCCAGGCTGTATTTCCTGTCTTCCGGGGAAACGCTGAATCCCTCGTTTTTTGACGGCGAGCACACCCTGGGGCAGTGGGTGGGGGCGGGAGGCGTTTGCGTTTCCGTGAAAAAACTCCAATCATTGGAAAAGTGCCTGCGCAGTCTTGCGGAGAAAGGGGTCATTTTTGAGTGTTGAGGCGGCCCGGCATGGCCTGAGGGCCCCGGTGAATGTGACATGGGAGATCACCCTCAGATGCAACCTCCATTGCGTGCACTGTCTCTCGGACGCAGGCCCTGAGCAGGAGGGCGAACTCTCGCCTCAGGAATGCCGCACTCTGGTGGACCAGCTTACCGCACTCAAGGTGTTTCAAGTGAACATCGGCGGAGGCGAACCCTTTCTCCGTGAAGATTTCACCGAACTCTTGCAGTACGCCCACCACAAAGGCCTGGTGACCTGTGTGAGTACGAACGGTCTCCTGATCGACGACGAAACGGCCCGGTTCCTGTCCGGTCTGAATATGCTCTACCTCCAGGTCAGCCTGGACGGGGCAACGCCGGAGGTCAATGATCCCATACGCGGGATCGGCACCTTTGAGAAGATCCTCAAGGCCCTGGAAACCTTGGCACGGCAAGGGGTTCCCTTCAGCATCAACACCGTGCTGACCCGGATCAATTTCCCCCAACTCGAGACCCTGCGGGATCTGGCCCGCGAATACCATGCAGAGCTCCGAGTTTCGCGCTTTCGGCCCTCCGGCAGGGGCAAAAAGAGTAAAGAGGACCTGGGCCCGGATAAAGACCAGTTGGAGAGCTTCGCGGAATGGCTTGAAGAGCATGATAGGGTTCGCACGGGGGATTCATTTTTCTGCCTGACCTCCGAAAAACGCAGGACACAGGGCCTTGACATGTGCGGGGCGGCCAAGATGACCTGCTGCATCTCACCCAATGGAGATGTTTACCCCTGTGCCTTTCTCCAGGAAGCCGCCTTTCGTGCAGGAAATACCCGGCACACCCCTTTCAAAGAAATATGGGATAATGCCTCTATCCTGGATCTCTTTCGCCATTTAGATGTGGAATCGTGCCAAAGCTGCCAAAGGTTCGAGATCTGTAGAGGGGGATGCCCGGCCATGGCCTATCATACCTACAAAGACATCTCCATGCCTGATCCGGAGTGTCTGATCAATTTGGGGATTTAAATCTATCCTGCCTATGGGTCGCCCATGTTTGATCACCTCTTTTCACCCCTGAAGTTGGGCAACGCGGCCATACCCAATCGCATTTGCCTCCTGGCACACCGCACCAATTTCGCCAGACAAGGCCGCTTGACCGAACGCCATATGGCCTACTATGCCCGGAGGGCCCGGGGGGGCTGCGGCCTTGTCATCGTGGGCGAACTTTCCATCCATCCTAATGATTATCCCTGGGAATCCATGATAGAGGCATACCACCCCGATGCCGTGAAGGACTTCCAGAAATTGACCAAGGCCGTCCACAGGCATGGGGCGAAGGTCTTTGCCCAACTCAATCACAGCGGCTTTCAAAGCAGCGGTGCCATTACCCGAAGAGAGATATGGGGGCCCTCGGCTCTTTCCGACATTGTATTCGGAGAGACTTGCAAAGCCATGGAGCAAGACGACATTGAAGATCTCCTCAAGGCCTTTTCCGCCGCCGCCCTGACGGCCGGGGAAGGGGGATTCGACGGACTGGAAATCGATATGGGGCCCGAATCCCTACTGAGACAGTTCCTGTCCCCCCTCAGCAACCACCGTCAGGATGACTACGGAGGGAGTCCGGAAAACCGTATGAGGTTGCCCCTCCAGGTCCTTCATCGCGTCAGGGAAACGGTGGGAGACGACTTCCCGGTGGGAATCCGGTTGTGTGCGGATGAAAAATTCTGGGGTGCCATCACCCTTGATGAGTCACGCAAATTCGCGGAGGCCTTCGTGAGTGCCGGCCGCACGGATTTCATAGAAGTCAGTGTGGGGACTTACTATAACCTTTACCTGGTCTTGGCCTCCATGCACACCCCACTCGGTTTCACCCTGGACATAACCGAAGAGATCAAGAAAGCGGTCCGTGTCCCGGTCATGGCCGGTTATCAGATCCACTCACCCCGAATGGCCGAGGACATACTGGAGACCGGCCGGGCCGATCTCATCGGCTTCGTCCGTCCGCTGATCAGTGATCCGGATCTTCCCAACAAGGCCCGAGAGGGGAGGCCGGGTGAAATCCGATATTGTGTCCGGGACAACAAGGGATGCATAGGGCGTATAAACCGGAACAGGACCCTGGGTTGCATACAGAATCCCGAGGTGGGCCATGAAGCGCCCGGCGGGAAGGCCTGTTTCACGCCCGCCCGGTCAAAAAGGCGCGTCATGGTGATCGGCGGCGGTCCGGCCGGGCTTGAGGCCGCCAGAAGGTCCCGGGAAAGGGGCCATGAGGTCATTGTCTATGAAAAGGAGGCCGTGCTTGGGGGACAGATCAATCTGATAAAAAAGAGACCGGCCCGGCAGGGTATGGAGGCCGTTATCCTTCACCTGGCTCACATGCTGGAAAGATTCAAAGTCCCGGTCCTGACGGGAACGGAGATGACGTCGGCCCTTGTGGAAAAGGAAAATCCCGACGTCGTAATCGTTGCGACCGGATCGAGACCCCGCAAACGGCCCGTCCCCGGTCGCTATGGACCCCCGAGGGTCCTCGATGTCTTTGAAGTCCTGGGCGGCGAATTTACTGTGGGCGAAAAGGTCCTGTTCCTTGACGAGAATGGAGGCCACCACGCGGCCGCAACCGTGGAATTTCTTGCCGATCAGGGCAAAAAAGTGACCATGGTCACAAGCGACCTCTTCATAGGAATAGAATTGGCGCCTTTGGGGGACCTCTATCTGGGGCGGCAGCGTCTCTTGCAAAAGGGAGTCATCTTTATCCCTGATGTGGCGATCGATGCCATAGACGGAACCAAAGTCACGGCCCGGGACATCTACACGAACAAGACCCTCACCTTCGACGGTTATGATACGATCGTCCTGGACATGGGAAACATGGCCGAGGATCAGCTCTACCGGGCGTTGAAGGGCAGGGTCAAGGCCCTTTATCGGGTGGGCGATTGTGTGGCCCCCAGGGGAATCGATACGGCGATTCGGGAAGGAAGAGAGGCGGGGGAACGGTTGTGAGCACATTCAAATACCTTTTCTCCCCGCTCATGATCGGGACCCTGACGGTACCCAACCGGATTCACTTTGCCCCCCACCTGACCAACTTCGGTGAGGATCAGAAGATCAGTGCCCGCCATATCGCCTACTACAGGGAGAGGGCCAAAGGGGGGTGCGGTCTGATCACCACGGAGGAATTGACCGTCCATCCCACGGACCATGCCTACGACAAGCTGGTCGACGCCTTTGAGCCCGAGGTCATCCCCGGGTTTCAGGCCCTGACCCGCGCCGTCCACGAATACGAGACAAAGATATTTGCCCAGTTGAACCACAACGGCATGCAGGGTGACGGGACGATCTCGGGGCTTCCGATCTGGGGCCCGTCTCCCGGAAAAGACCCGCTCTTCAGGGAAACCTGCAAGGAGATGGAGGTCGAGGACATCCGGGAGTGCGTCGAATTCTTTTCCCGCAGCGCCACCCACGCCCTGGAGGGGGGATTTGACGGCATCGAGCTCCAGATGGGGCACAGTTCCCTTATCCGGCAATTTCTCTCTCCTGCCACCAATTTCAGGGAGGACGCATACGGAGGAAGTTTTGAAAACCGGCTGCGCCTTTGCCTGGAGGTCATCCATGGGGTGCGCAGGGCCGTGGGGCCGGATTTTCCCCTGGGGGTAAGGCTGAATGCGGACGAGATGCACCCGAGGGGCGGACTGACCCTGGAGGATGCAAAAAAGATCGCCGTCCGGATCGAGGCCGACGGCCGCCTGGATTTCATGGATCTGAGCCTGGGCACGTTCCACAATCTCTTCCTGGTGGAAGGGTCCATGCACACGCCCCTGGCCTATACGGTCCCCCTGGCCGCAGGGATCCGTTCGGTGGTTCGTCTTCCCGTCTTCTGCACCAACCGTATCAACGACCCCCACCTGGCCGAGAAGATCCTGGAGGACGGGCACGGAGACATGATCGGCATGGTGAGGGCCTTGATCTGCGATCCCGAACTGCCCAACAAGGCCAGGAGCGGCCGCACGGATGACATCCGGCACTGTATCGCATGCAACCAGGGATGCATCGGCCGCATGGCACTGGGTCACAGGCTGGGCTGCGTCCAGAATCCGGCCGTTGGGGAAGAAAAGACATTGGGGATGGGGACCCTCAGGCCCTGCGACCGGCCCAAAAGGGTGGTCGTAATCGGGGCCGGTCCGGCGGGTCTGGAAGCGGCCAGGGTGGCCGCCCTCAGGAGACATGCGGTCGTCCTTCTGGAGAAACGCAATGAGGTTGGGGGGCAGAATATCATTGCAGGAAAGGCCGCAGGCCGCCAGGAGATAACGGGGGTGACCCGATGGTTGCTCGGCCAGCTCAACAAGCTGGATATCGAGATGAGGTTGGGCGTGGAGGCCGACATCGCAACGGTCCTGGAGGAAGATCCGGATGCGGTCGTGGTGGCGACGGGCTCGGTTCCCAGGGAGCGGCCTTTTCCGGGAGAGTACGCCTTTCCGGAGGTGGTCAATACCTGGCAGGTTCTGGAAGGCGAGGTGGAGCCGGGACCAAGGGTGCTGCTCATCGATCTCGACGGCCACCACCAGGCCACGGGGACCGCCGAATTTCTGGCCGATCGAGGCAAGACGGTCCATGTGCTCACCCCCTCCCTCTTTGTGGGCGGACAACTGGGACCCCTTCAGGACCTCTACCTCACCAGGCAGCGACTCGCAAAAAAGGGCGTGACCTTTTCCCCGGATATCGCCGTTCTCGAGATTCACGGCACCCTGGTCAAGGGCCTCAATGTCTATTCCAACGAGATGATCGATCTTGAAGGTTACGAAACCCTGGTCTTGGCTGCGGGGAATGTCTCCCTGGACCGGCTCTACTTCGGGCTCAGGGGCCGGGTTAAGGAGCTTTATCGGATCGGCGATTGTGTAGCACCCAGGAAAACGGACATGGCCGTTCTTGAAGGCCACATGGTGGGAAGACGACTATGAGGGCCCTGACCGACATCTGGCTGTACGTGCAGCACCGGGAAGGCGTCATCGAGGCAAAGACCTATGGCCTGATCGCCGAGGCAAGACGGCTTATCGTCGCCCTTGGCGGCAGGGGGACGGTAACGGCCGTGGCAATAGGCCCGGCCCTGGGAGAAGAGATCAAGAGGCTGGGGATGTTCGGCGCGGACAGGGTCCTTTCCGTGGAGGGTGACGCCCTGAGCCGTTATGAGGGGGAGGTTTTCGCCGAAATATTATTCAAAGTGGTCAAGGCCCATGAACCGACCTGTATCCTGATGGCCCAGGGGCCGGAGACGGCCGATCTCTCCGCGAGGCTTGCGGCATCAATGGAAACACCGCTTGTCACCAGGGCCGTTGATCTCAAGATCGACAAAGAGGGCACGGCCAGGGCCGTTCGTCCCGTGGCCAACGGCTATCTCTTTGAGGAACTCACTCTGGTGGGTCATGGCAGCCCCATCATCTGCTTTCTGCCCTCGGTCCTGGGCATGCCCGAGGAGGACGGGGCGAGGGAAGCGGAGATCGTCAGGATGCCTCCGGACATATCCTCCCTGGACACCAAGACACGTGTAGAAGCGGTGATCGAGGCGGCCCCGGAGACCTTGGGACTTGAAGATGCCGATATTGTTGTCTCCGGGGGGCGAGGTGTCGGCAAGGGGGAGTCCTTCGATATCATCCATGAACTGGCCCTGGTGATGGGCGGGTCCGTTGGAGGGACAAGACCGGTTGTCGACTGGCAGATACTGCCCTTTGAACGTCAAATCGGGCAGACAGGGAAGACGGTCGACCCCCATCTCATCTTGGCCTGCGGAATTTCCGGGGCAAACGAATTTACCGCGGGCATGGAAAAATCCCGGAAGGTCATTGCCATTAATACGGATCCACATGCCCGGATCTTTCGTTTCGCCGACCTCGCGGTCATCGGCGATGTACACGAAATTCTTCCCCTCCTCATAGCACGGATCAAGGAGGTAAAGGGAAATGGAAAGCTCCCATGAAAAGATTATTTCCACTGTTTATCCTGCTCCTTATCCCCTTTTGGGGCTATCGAGCGATGGCCTACACCCAGGAGGATTGTGTCCAATGCCATGGAGAAAAAGGGGGAATGTCTCAGTTCCGGATCTCTTTCGAGGAATTTCAGGGATCCGTACACGGCCGGGATTTGATCTGCCTGGATTGCCATAGGGGTGTGAAGGATAAGGGGCATGAAGAAAAAAGGGGATCCGGAGTCGTAGCTTGTGGTGATTGTCATGACCAAGAAAACAGGCACGGCCTTCAATCAAAGCAGGGGAATCGCCCTGAATGTCACGCCTGCCACACCCGGCACGGGATCCTTCCAAAGGACGATACATCATCCTCCATCCATTTTTCCAGACTCGTGGTGACTTGCAGGAACTGCCATGCAGCGGAATGCGGGGATGCCGGCCTGTTGGCCCGGTTACCGTCAATCCGGATAGCGTCTCATAAGAAGCAGGATTTTTATAGATCCTATGAAAGGACCAATTGTATCGGTTGTCACCAGGGAGCGGCCGTCCACGGCGAAGATGAGCCCGTAGATGATCAGGCCTGCAACACATGCCACACCCCGGTAGGAGGACGGCCCGGGCTGTGGGGGACCATGCACCCAAAGGCCGATCTCAAGACCCAACCCGGCACTTTCGCGGCCGCGGTCATTTCCCCGGTCATTATCATGGCCCTTCTGGGAGGAGCCGTGGGGTTCGGGCTGAAAAGGCGCATCAAGAGGAGGGGGGAATAGATTGGTTACGGCCTTTGATGTCTTGCTGATCATTACTGCTTTCTTCATGATGGGCGCGGGCTTTTCGAGACAAAGATCCGCCCGGCGCATGGGTCGGGAAGAGGGCCTGTCCGGAACCTGGTCAGGGCTTCCGGGCTACTTCTTGGGTCACGACAAAATCCTGAGGAACCCAAGACCCGGAACAGCTCACCTCCTGGTCTTTTGGGGGGTCATGGTCCCTTTGCTTGCTGCCGTTCTTGCTCAATTCGGCTTCTCCCTTCCCCGCATCCCGGCCCGGATAATATCCCTGTTCATGGACATATTGGGGCTTGCCCTCCTGGTGGGAGTCCTGTATTT
>JBMNCO010000054.1:15026-17479 GCA_049366815.1 Desulfatiglandales bacterium
TATCCCTGTTCATGGACATATTGGGGCTTGCCCTCCTGGTGGGAGTCCTGTATTTCCTGACCAGGTCCTTCAGAGCGGCGGGACTGAAGGACCCGAAAAGGACGCTTTTGCCTCTCATACTCCTTTTATTGATCCTCGTGGCCGGTTTTCTTGCGGAGGGCGTGCGCCTGAGCATCGTTGATCCTGGAGACGCCTGGTCCTGTCCGGTGGGATGGGTCCTCTCAATGGGCCTGCCGGCCTCCCCCCTTTTGATGCAGATGATGATTCGGTTGCACTTCTTCGCCGTGTTGGTCTTCTTCGCCACCCTGCCCTTTACCTTCATGCACCACGCCGTTACGGCCTCCATGAACGTCTATTACAGAAGGACGGGGCCTCGCGGCGATTTGAGGCCCCTGGACATGGACGGAGGTCCCCTGGGGGCCGCCACCGTGAGGGACCTGTCCTGGAAACAGCTGCTGGATGCCGAGGCCTGTGTCTCCTGCGGACGTTGCGAGGAAAATTGTCCGGCCTTTATCTCCGGGAAACCCCTGTCTCCGCAAAAGGTCGTCCGAAATATCAGGGAGCAAATGCAGGCCGCCGCTCGCCCGGAGGCCCATAAGGAGCCGGCCTATACGCCCCTCCTGGAAGACGACCTGACCTGGGATGAAATCTGGGCCTGCACCACATGTATGGCCTGTGTCGAACACTGCCCCGTGTTCATCGAACCCATGGATAAGATTATCGATATGCGGAGGTATCAGGTGCTGGGCAAGGGACTGCTGCCTGCCGAGGCCATGCCCATCCTGAGAAACCTGGAAATTTTCGGTGATGTCCAGGGCAAAGGGATCGCCTGCAGGAAGGATTGGGCCCTGGGAATGGAGGTTCCGGTCCTGTCCGCAGGGGGCGGCAAGGGGGAGGTCTTGTTGTGGGTGGGGTGTTCGGGCGCGTTTCATCCCAGACATCAGGAGATTGTCAGGGCCTTGGTTAAGATTTTAGAGGCGGCTCGGGTGAGTTTCGCCATCCTGGCCAAGGAGGAACTCTGCTGCGGCGATCCGGCCAGGCGGTTAGGAAACGAAGCGCTCTTTCTGGAGCTCGCCGGGAAGAATATTGACCGTTTCAGGGCGTATCAGGTAAAAAGGATCGTGACCCTGTGCCCCCATTGTCTCAATGCCCTGAAAAACGAGTACCCAAGGCTCGGATCCGCCACAGGAGCGAAGGAAGAAATGGATATCGAGGTGCTTCATGCCACGGAGCTTGTCATGCGCCTCATTGAAGAAAGGCGTATCGTGCCTAAATATCCCATGAAAAAAAGGGGCACGATCCATGACCCCTGCTATCTCGGCAGGGTAAACCAGATCTACGAGCCCCCAAGGGCGCTCATCCGTGCCGTTCCCGAGCTCCGACTTGTGGAACTGCAAAGGCATCGCGAACATGGATTCTGCTGCGGCGGGGGCGGGGGAAGGATGTGGCTTCACGAAGACCTGGGCCGCCGCATCAGCCAGATCAGGGCACAGGAGGCCGTGGAGACGGGGATTGATCTCCTGGGGACCGCCTGCCCCTACTGCCTCACCATGCTCGAAGACGGGATAAAGGCCCTTGAGGTGGGAAGACCGCCAAAGGTGTTGGACGTCATAGAGATTGTGGCCTCCTCCATCGGATAGAAGGGACCAGATGAAAATCCTTGTCTGTATCAAGCAGGTTTGTCACGTCTATGTGCGAACCGGAATGGACCCGGCGCTTCACTTCATCGCGCCCGAAGACCAGGTCTATCGTGTCAATCCTTATGATGAATCGGCCCTTGGCCTGGCGTTGAAACTGAAGGCGGTTCACGGGGGCACAGAGGTCGTCCTCCTGACCTTGGGGCGGCTCACGGCCGAGAGGGAACTGAGGCGATGTCTGGCCTTGGGCGGAGATGAACTTTACAGGATCGACGTTGAAGACGGTATGGACCCCTGGTCCAAATCCCGGTTGCTGGCCCGGGCCGCAAAGGACATGGCCGCCGGTGTCGTTCTCTGCGGCAAAGAATCCCTGGACAGACAGGACGGTCAGGTCGGGGCCTTCATGGCCCATCACCTTGGGTTGCCCTTTGTCTCTGAGGTCACGGAGATGACGATCGACCGGAAGTGCCGCGTGGCCCGGGCCGGGAGGCATGCCGGCCGGGGTGTCAGGGAGGTGGTTGAATGTCCCCTGCCTGCCGTCTTCAGCGTCGGGTTGGGTAGCCATGAGACGCGCCTCCCGACCTATGAAGATACGAAACTGGCCCTTGCAGCGCCCATAAAAAGGCTGGACTACGGCGAGGAGGATGCTAAACCCCACACGGTTACCAGGCGTGTCTTCCCGCCGAGGCCCCGCCCGAAGGACGTTTTCGCTCCGGACGGCAGGCTGGAGGCATTTGATCGCATAAAACAGCTCCTTGCGGGCAGCCGCATTGAAAAAAAGGGGGCGATCTTGAGCGGTCATCCGGAATCCCAGGT
>JBMNCO010000055.1:0-7863 GCA_049366815.1 Desulfatiglandales bacterium
TTTCTGAATCTCGATCCGGATGAAATCATGGCGAGGGTGAGGGCCATCGGCCGCCGGATCGCCGGGCCCTGATTATCCAGGGGCGTCCCTCCACACCTCGCACTCCCCTGACAAAATTGTCTGTCCACATGCGGCGCGATGTCATGACGCCTTTCAGGGCTTAATTCTGTTGCCATGGGGGTTATGAATTGTTATGTAGTCAAAGAAGTCCGTTTTCAAGCCGTAGGAAAGGATGTATCTGAGACAGACCCATTCATTCCTCTTGAGGCAAGCGCCGAAATTCAGTTTACAAGTATGGAAAGAGTTTTATGCGAAAGACAAAAAGATTTTTTTATCCCCTTGTCCTGATCCCTCTTCTGCTCATTCTTACCCTCCTGGGGTGGTTCTTTGCCATCGTCTTCGAAGGCGACAAGCCTGTGGCCGCACTTCAGCCCCTTCCTGCATTTCTATCCGGTGATCAGCCCTTTGTCCTCGAGGCGGATGATCGAAAAAGGGGGTTGAGATCCATCCGTGTCACGGTCACCCAGGAAGGAAGGGAGGTCAAAGTTTTCGAAGAACAATTCCCCTTCCAAGGGTTTCTCAATCGTCAGGGAACGCACGACTACAAGAAGGAATTCAAGATCGACCCATCGGTCCTTAATCTGGCCCAGGGACGCGTGGATCTCCATATCCACGTTCGGGATTACTCCCGCAGAAGCGGAGGAGACGGGAATCTCAACCTGATTCACCACAAGATGACCGTCGATACCATCCCGCCGTCCGTCAGCGCCCTGAGCCGGATGCACAATATAAACAGAGGAGGTTCCGGTCTGGTGCTCTATCAGACCTCTTCGGATACCCGGATCAGCGGAGTCTTTGTCGATGACAACTTCTTCCCAGGCTCACCGGCCGGGAAAGACCCCCTGAAGGGGTATCACGTCTGTTATTTCGCCCTGCCCCATGATTCCAGTTCCGATCCCAACATCTTCCTCTGGGCCGAGGACGAGGCCCGCAATGTTTCCAGGACCACGTTTTATTATCACATCATCCCAAAGCGTTTCCGTAAGGACAAGATGAACATAACGGACGGTTTTCTCGAACGCGTCATCCCCTACTTCTCTTTCTACCCCATGGAATCCGAAAAAACGCTCATCGAGAAATACCTCAAGATCAACAATGCTCTCAGAAAGGAAAATGATCGCACTTTACAGGAACTGGTCAAGAAGACGGCGGCGGTGCAACTCTGGGAAGGCCCCTTTTTGAGGCAACAAAATGCGGCGACCATGGCCCGTTTCGCCGATCATCGACAATATTACTACAAGGGCGAAAAAGTGGACGAACAAACCCATCTGGGCGTGGATCTGGCCTCTCTGGCCAATTCTTCTGTACCGGCATCCAACAACGGTCGCGTCCTCTTCGCGGGCCGGGTCGGGATCTACGGCTCCACGGTCCTGCTGGACCACGGTCAGGGCGTGGTCACCGTCTATTCGCACCTGAGCAGAATCGATGTGGCGGTCGATCAGGAGGTCAAAAAGGGAGACATCATCGGTCTTACAGGCCAAACCGGCCTTGCCGGGGGTGATCACCTCCATTTCGCCGTTATGGTCCACGGCCTCTTCGTCAACCCGGTCGAATGGTGGGACAGCCACTGGATCAAAGACAATATTTCCATCAAGTTGGCACAGATTCAGGAATAGTCTTGTCTCAGCACCTAAGCGCTCAGGACCCCTTGAAGGCATGATTGAGGCTGATTCAGAAACGGCTCCGTAGGTTTCCACCCAGAAACACTTCATTTCTGGATGGAGCATTCAGCCATCAGCAGTCAGGACTCAGCCCGGTGTATTCTCTTTGCATGGCTTTTGCTGATACCTGTCAGCGCGAATCCGAAAATTCGTAACACTTTAGGCTCTTGAAAATTACCCCATCACGGAGAAGCCATGGCCCAAATTGCCGGGCTCTTTCAAACAGCTAAACTCACACGAAAATTCTCGTTGACGGATGCGCGCCGCTCATGAATAACACCCCTATGATATCGACAATACAAGAAATCAAGGAATTCGCCAGGCATTGCCTTTCCGATTCTCCGGGCAGCCACGACTGGGGCCATGTTGAACGCGTCCGAAACCTTTGCATGCAAATCGCGGCCGTAGAAGGTGCGGACAAAAAGGCCCTCGAAATCGCGGCCTACCTGCACGATGTAGGGCGACCTTACCAGGACGCCTCAAAGGGAAGAATTTGTCACGCCGAAAAAGGGGCTGAAATGGCCCGCTCCCTTTTAGAGGATTATCCCCTTTCACAAGAGCGCAAGCGGAACATTATTCACTGCATATTGACCCACAGGTTTCGAGGCCGTCACCGGCCTGAGTCACAGGAGGCAAAAATACTTTTTGATGCGGATAAGATCGACGGCATAGGCGCCATCGGCGTGGGAAGGGCCTTCCTGTTTGCAGGGGAAGTCGGCGCGAGACTCCACAACGCGGCCGTCGATCCCATCCATACCGAGGCATACACCCGGGATGACACCGGCTATCGGGAATTCAAGTTGAAACTCTCCCGGGTCAAAGACCGCATGCTCACCAGTGAAGGAAGGCGCATCGCATTCGAGCGTCACGCATTCATGGCGGATTTCTTTACGAGATTTCTGGAAGAGTATAGCGGTTCAGCAGGGCCCGGGTAGGCCCCGGTGTATCGTGGCGACACTCTTTTCAGGCCTGGGTATCGAGACCCTCTATGTTTCGGCTTATGGTCTCCGCCGCCTCTCGTATCGCCTGACCCAGTTCTTCCAGTTTCCGATCGTCCAGGCTGGCCTTGAAGCCGACGGCCCAGATGGCATACAGCGGCTGTCCCGTGGCCCTGATAGGCGAGGCCACGGCTCGGACCCCCGGGATATATTCCTCGTCATCCGTGGCGTAACCCTTTATCCGTGCCTGCCTGATTTGCTCCAGGAATTCGCCAAGGGCGACAATGGAATTTTCCGTGTGTTTCGGGAGCCCCTTGGTGCTTACAATGGCCCGAACCTGTGCATCATCCATTGCGGCCATAACGACCTTTCCGGTGGCCCCTGCGAGGAGAGGGAGGTTGGTCCCGGTCTGAGCCGTAATCTTTAGATCGCTTATGGATTCCACGCCGTCAATGATTGTGACATGATCCCGGTTCAACACGCCGAGAAAAACGGACACCTTGGTCTCCTGCATCAGTTTCTCCATAAAGGGTCGGGCGATCTTCTTCAGATCCATCGGCATGTTGGTCCGTCGCCCGAGTTCAAAGAGGGTATAGCCCAGGGCGTATTGCTTTGTGATGGGATCTCGCCTCAAGGCTCCCTCTTCCTCCAGGGCCGTGGCGATACCATGGATGGTTCCCTTGCTTATCTTCAAGCGCCTGGCCAGATCGCTGATACCCATGCCCTGTTCGGCCGTGGAGATGAGACGCAATATATGAAAGGCCTTCTTGACCGAAGGTGCCTTGTATTTTTCAGTCATTGTTCACCATGTTGAACATTTTTCTCACTCTACACCGTTTCAACCATGCCTGTCAACAACAAGTTTGACAGTGAAAACCCCCCTTTATAAGGGGAGCAGCACCGCGCTATTTAAGTGATTTCGCTTGACAAGATTCGACATGTGGGATATAGGTGGCGGCGTCGAGTTCATAGTGATGAACCGGCTTTTTTGCATTTCGGGGTCTTTTGGAAACACAACGGTACGGGAGATGGCATTCCCGCAAGGCCATCCAAAATGTTCCACCCAGACGTGCCTGCATGGCGGCGGAGCGCGTCCCAATCGCTCTTCCAGAAACCCCGGGCCAGTTGACACGGGAGGATAACAGGAAATGGATTTCGAGTCCTTTACAGAGGGTCCCCTGCTGTGGATCGTCTTTTTGGTGTTTGCCGTGGTGGTCGCGGCAAGATTTGTCTTCTTTTTTGTCGCCGTCTTTCGGAGCAGCAAGGGCAAAGATTCTCCGGCGGGTTACAGCTCCGCAACAATCGGCCGCTTTCTGGGCCCATATCATATGGCCGTCCTCAAAAAACCTCTTTATGCCGTTTTGCGCTATGTCTTCCATTTCTGTCTGGTCGTTATCCCGATCTGGTTGGGCGGCCACGTTGTATTGTGGACCGAATCCAGACTGGAATGGGACTGGCTGTCTCTTTCCGACTCGAAGGCCGACTGGATGACGCTGATATTGCTGGCCCTTGCCGTCTATTTTTTTGGGAGACGCATCTTTTCAAGAGAAATCCGGTCGAATTCATTTCCAAGAGATTACCTGATCATTTTTTTCACCGCTCTCCCCTTCATGACCGGCTACTTCCTGACTCACGGCAGCCTGGACGGCGTAGCCCTCCTTGGCGACAACATCCGAACCATTCACGTCCTCAGCGGCGAGGCCATGATCCTGATGGCCGCATTTCTCTTCTGCAGGACCTGGATGAACACCAGCAAATGCACGGGTTGTGCCGCGTGCGAGCTGGCCTGCCCGACGGGCACGATTGAATCCAGGGATGAGGGAAAATACAGGATCTTCAATTACTCGCACTACCAATGCATCTGTTGCGCCTCCTGCGTCAACACCTGTCCGGAGGGCGCTGCTGAACTGCGCCACCAGTTCAGCATCCCGGGGTTCTTCAAGATTGCCGACAAATATGAGATCCGGAAGGCGGAACTCCAGGAATGTGAAAAGTGCGGGGCCTTTTTTGCTCCGGAGCCCCTGATGGATAAGATCGGGAAGAGCTTCACCCACGATTACCTCCGTCACTGTCCCAATTGCCGAAAGACCGATACGGTGGACATGATGAAGAAGCTTTATCCCTGGCACCGAAGGCCTGTCCCTACAGAGGAAGAGCAACCTTCCATCCGTACACGCTGAAGCCGCACCGCCTTTTCGCGATCACGGCCTCTGTGCGCACCCCCTCAGGGTGAGCGGTGGATCCGTCTTGTCGGTTCTTCGGGTAATAACCATCCTTCGGATTCCCTGTTCTCTTGGATCACGACGTTAATTCGTAAGTTTGATGTTTCCAGTCTATAAGGGCTTTCGGTACGGCCGGTCGACTTCGTTCACTCTTGTGAATGAGTCGCTTTTTTTTGACAGGATTCCGCCGTCTTCAGGCATCGGGTTTCGTTTCCGTTTTCTTTCATGTCTTTTTTGATATAATACTATAATTATTATATTTTTTGGACACGCAAGCCTTTTTCTGCTTGAAAAAAGATATCGTATCGGCTATCATCTTAGAATCAGTTCGTAATAGTGAACTCTCCAGTAGAACGGCAACCCTGGGAGGGGCGATAAGACCTCGCAATTTCAGAGGTTTTTCAGGATGTTCATTATGATGAACAAGACAGAAGGCATTGCATGGGATAATAGGCAGGGTTTTAAAACGCCCTCTACTTTTTTTCCGCACTCCGGGTTGCGATCCACGGGGTCTGCAATGCAAACTCATTTACTCTGTATTTGAAAGGAGAATGCGATGGCAAAAGACGCAAGTGGAAAATCAACTGCTGAAAGTCTACGCGCAACAAGGACCTATGGCAAGTTCAGATGCCATAATCCTACATGCATGGAAAGACTTGAGCCCAAAAAGGGCCAGAATACCATCAAGTGCCCGACCTGCGGCATGGAATTCCGAGTGGCCTGGGTCAAGGACGGATTCCCCAGATGCCGCGGACCCGTATGGGAAGTCAACAGAAAGATCGCCGCAGAGGCCTTTGAAAAAAGGTGGGCAGAAACCCAGAAAGAGATTGATTATCTGAGTAAGCCCAAGGAAGCGCCAAAAGAAGAGGCCAAGGCAAAGGACAAGGACAAAGGGGGGAAATAATATGCCGTTAAATAGAAAAGTTGCATTTGTTGACCTGACAACCGGTCAAATAGACATAAAGCCCATCCCTATCGAGCTCAGGAAACTGTACCTGGGCGGCAGGGGTTTGGCGGCTTACATGCTCCTGAACCACACCCCGAAGGGTGTTGATCCCTACAGCCCGGAAAATGCCGTTATCGTAAGCGGCGGTATCCTCTGCGGGACCCTCGCATCCGGTACGGGAAGGTGTGACGTGATGACCAAGTCGGCCCTTACGGGTCTGTTGGCCAGTGGGAATCTGGGCGGGTTTTTCACGCCCGAACTGGCCCACGCCGGATTTCATCACGTCGTAGTGACAGGAAAGGCAAAACACCCGGTTTACATCTACTGCCATGACGGAGAGGTCGAGATCAGGGATGCCCGGGGCATCTGGGGTAAGCCTGTACCCGACACCCAGTGGGCCATTCGCGATGACCTGGGTGACCAGGAGGTCAAAAGCGTATGTATCGGACCTGCCGGGGAAAATCTTGTCACCTATGCCAATGTCATGACCGGGATTAAGAATGCGGCCGGAAGGTGCGGCGGCGGCGGCGTCATGGGCTCCAAGAACCTCAAGGCCGTTGCGGCCCGGGGCACCATGGATCTCAAGATCGCCTATCCCAGGGAGGCCCTGGACTATAACAGGCGCTTTATCGACCAGATCACGACCGCCAAGGTGAATCAGACCATGGGGACCCTCGGGACCCCGTTTATCTGGGGCGCAACGAACTCCTGGGGAGGCATCCGGACCAGGAACTTCCAGTACAACCAGTGCGAATATGCCGACGAAATAGAGCCCGAGGCCCTGGATGAGATCTCGAAAGAGAGCTGCGGTGAGTACAACATGACCGCCTGTTACGGCTGCCAGGTCCACTGCCGCGCCAAGTACAGGATCCCCGGGACCGGCCCCTATGCCGGAAAATATGATGAAGGCCCGGAATACACCTCGCAGGGCGCCTTCTGCGGGGAAACGGATACACCGAGGGCCGAGACCCTGCTCATCGCCAACCACCTGGTCGACCAGTACGGGGTGGACAACCTGGAGATCGGCAGTATCATCTCCTGGGCCATGGAACTCTATGAACTGGGCATCCTCGACAGCAAACAGACCGACGGTCTCGACCTCCGGTTCGGCAATGACGAGGCCGTCATCGAGATGATCCACCGCATCTGTAACCGCGAAGGATGGCTCGGCGATACCCTGGCAATGGGCGGCATCCAGGCCTCCGACAAGATCGGGAAGAATTCCTTTGATTACCTCATCCAGGTCAAGGGGATGAGCAACCTCCACTCCGATGAGAGAGGGACCCCGGGTCTGGCCCTGAATATCGCATTGGCCTCCAGGGGATCGGACCACCTGAGGAGCAGGCCGGCCATCGACCTGTACCACCTCCCGGAACCCGTCCTGAGGAGAATCTACAGCAGCCCCGTTCCTTATGACGGACCCCTGAGCTCCGAGCATACGCACTATGAAGGGAAACCCTGGCAGGTCTTCTGGCATGAGAACTGTTACATGGGCGTTGACTGCCTCGGGATCTGCAAGTACCACACCACGTTCCTGGGAGCGACCCTGCCCAATTTCGAAGACTGGTCGAGGGTCCTCTATTACAACACCGGCCTTGACATGTCTCCAACGGACATCTGGAACGTGGCCAGAAGGTCCAACATGGTGGAGAGGATTTTCCAGCTCAGAGAAGGCCTCAAGAGGAAGGACCTCAGAAAGGGCGACATGCTGAACAAGCGCTACTTTGAGGAACCGACTAACCGTGGGGCGCCCGCCGTCGTCGGCCGGGTCATCGACAAAAATAAATTCGAGGAGATGATCTCTGAGTTTTATGAATACAAAGGGCTGGACGAGGAAGGCGTGCCCAAACCTGAAACACTCAAGGAGCTGGGTCTGGAAAACGAGCCATCCCATCTGCTGTAGAATATAGAGGAGGAATTCAATGGCTAAAGTCTTGCGTATAGATTATAAGCGATGTACGGGTTGCAGGACCTGCGAAATGGTCTGCACCGCGTACCACTACGGCGTCCTCAATCCCATGAAAAGCCGCATAAAA
>JBMNCO010000056.1:0-6340 GCA_049366815.1 Desulfatiglandales bacterium
AGACCAGTCCGGGAGCTTCGGAACGTAAGAAAGGGTGCATGATTTCCTTTCGAATCTTTCAAAGGGCTAAAATGTTACCCCTGATTTTTAAATTAATCGGCGGCATCGGTCTGTTCCTCATGGGCATGGTGATGCTGACCGACGGGCTCAAGGCCTTCGCGGGAGATGCGCTGCGCCGCGCCCTGATGCGGTTCACCGGTACGCCGTTCAAGGCGTTCACCTCGGGGATGCTCGTTACGGCGATGGTGCAGTCATCGAGCGCGACGACCGTTGCGGTGATCGGGTTTGTCAGCGCGGGACTGCTCACGTTGCCCCAGTCGATCGGCGTGGTGTTCGGCGCAAGCCTGGGCACCACCGGGACCGGCTGGATTGTTGCGGTTCTGGGCCTGAAGATAAGCGTCGGATTCTACGCCCTGCCGCTTGTGGGACTGGGGGCGTTTCTGAAACTGCTTTTGCGCGGCCGCAGGCGGTCCTTGGGCGTAGCCCTTGCCGGTTTCGGGTTGATCTTCATCGGCATAGAAACGCTGCAGGACGGCATGCGGGGCTTGTCCGAAATTTTCAATCTGGCGCTGTTGCCCGCGAGCGGCGTGCTGGGGCACCTCCTGGTGATGATTGTCGGCATCGCCATGACCGTCGTCATGCAATCGTCGAGCGCTGCGGTGGCGACAACGCTGACAGCACTTCATGCCGGAGCGGTCAATTTCGAGCAGGCGGCGTCACTGGTGATCGGTGCGGCGATCGGCACCACGGTCACGGGCGTGCTGGCAGCCGTCGGCGGGAGTGTGCCGGCCAAACGCACGGCCCTAGCCCATGTGTTGTTCAATCTGGTTTCCGGCCTGATCGCGATTATACTGCTCCCTGTGCTGCTGGGGATCATTTCCTGGGCCCAGGAACATGCCGGGTTGGATCCGGGGGCCATGAGCCTGGCGGCATTCCATACCTTTTTCATCGGTGTGAGCGTGGCGCTTTTTCTCCCGTTCGTGCGCCGATATGCCGCCGCCATCGAGCGTGCACTGCCCGACCACGGTCCATCCCTGACGCGGCACCTTGACAAAACACTGCTCCATACCCCGGCGGTCGCGCTGGAGGCCACTCGGCGCGCGCTCCGGGAGACCGCGGCTGAAATATTCGCCACCATGCGGGCCATCCTCGACAGATTGAATGAGAACACCAATCGCAAAATTCAGATACAATACGCACTTGAGCGCCTGCAGAAATTCTTCCAGCAGATCCCGTCCGTTGTGGAAGACGAACCGATTTCACAGCTGAGGGTCGCCCAAATGCACGCCATCGATCATTTGACCAGGGCACAGAACCTCCTGGACCCGCCCGACGGCGTGAGAAGGGCGCTTGCAGGCCGGCGTCTCCAGGAAGCGATTGCCTTGACACGGGCAATCCTGGTCAAATGCGAAGACGGGCTGCGGGGCGTTGATGGGGACGAATGGCCTATCATGGTGGAGAGGCAGGCGGCCGAGCTGGCGGAATTGCGGCGCAAAGAACGCCCTTTGATTTTACAGCAGACGGCGGGTGACGCATCCGCTTCCATAAAGGCTCTGGAACTGCTGGACGGCATGCGCTGGCTTGACCGCCTGGGATATCATGCCTGGCGGATCTGCCACTATCTCGGGCCCGTCAACCACAACAACGAACATGGCGGAGGGAAGAGTATTCAAGAAGGCACGGACTGGCCTGAGGACAGGTTCTCAGAAAACAAAAAGCCGTAAACACACAGGGCGATGAAAAACGGCCTTGCTTTCATTGAGGTCCCTGCCTGCAGAAGAGCAATATGCAAAACCGGGGGTGCCGCTTTTGCATCCACCTTCTCCACACTTCATCGTCCTCGATTATGGCGCTCCCGGATCTGACGATCCGGCAGCGCCATGGGCAGCCTCTTCTTCCAGGAACAGTCTACTTCCCCGCCATCATGGCGGCGATGTCTTCCTCGACGGTCCCCACGGGCTTGATATCAAACTTGTCCACCAGCACCTTGGCCACGTTGGGAGACAGAAAGGCCGGCAATGTGGGGCCCAGCCGCATGCCCTTGACACCGAGTGACAGCAGGGCCAGGAGTACGGCTACGGCCTTCTGCTCGTACCAGGCGATATCATAGGAGACGGGGAGATCATTGATGTCGCCCAGCCCGAATGCCTCCTTGAGTTTCAGGGCAATCACCGCCAAGGAGTAGGAATCATTGCACTGGCCCGCATCCAGAATGCGGGGAATGCCGCCGATGTCGCCCAGGTCCAGCTTGTTATAACGGTATTTTGCGCAACCGGCCGTGAGGATCACCGTGTCTTTGGGCAGGTTCTCGGCTACTTCGGTAAAATAACTGCGGGCCTTCTGCCTTCCATCGCACCCGGCCATGACCACGAAGCGTTTGATGGCCCCGGACTTCACAGCCTCGATCACCTTGTCGGCCAGGGCCAGGACCTGCTTGTGCGCGAATCCGCCCACGATCTTGCCGGACTCGATTTCCTCGGGCGGCTTGCACTTCTTGGCCAGCTCGACAACCGGGGAGAAATCCTTGGCCCCACCTTCCGCCCTGTCCTCAATATGCCTGGCCCCGGGGTAGTTGACCACACCGGTGGTAAAGAGCCTGTCCAGATAGGTATTTTCCTTTTTTATGGGAATCAGACAGTTGGTGGTTAGAATCAGGGGGCCGTTGAAGGACTCGAACTCCTTGTTCTGGTGCCACCAGGATCCGCCGTAGTTGCCCACAAAATGGTCATACTTCTTGAATGCGGGATAGTAGTTGGCCGGCAGCATTTCACCGTGGGTGTAAACATCCACGCCTGCCCCCTCGGTCTGCCTGAGCAACTCCTCCATGTCCTTCAGGTCGTGGCCTGAGATCAGTATCCCGGGATTTTTGCCGACGCCGATGTTCACCTCTGTGATTTCCGGACTGCCGTAGGCGGAGGTGTTGGCCTCATCCAGTAGGGCCATGGTGCTGACGGCCGTCTCCCCGGCCTTCATGACCATGGCGATCATTTCGTCCACCGAAAGGTCTTTGGTGGTGGATGCCAGGGCCTCCATGAGGAAGCCGTAGACATCATCCTTCTCATGACCGAGGATCGCGGCATGATCGGCATAAGCGGCGATCCCCTTGCAGCCGATGATGAGCAACTCCCTCAGGGAACGCACATCCTCGTTCCGGGCGGCCGTAATGCGGACTTCATCATTCATGGCCTTGGCCAGGATCCCGTCCCTGTCTTCCGGAGCCCAGGTGGCGCAATCCGGAAGCGCACCGGATATGCCCCCCTTTCCGACCTTTTCCCTGACCGCGTCCCGGACCTTGAGGGCTTCCCTGATCCGGTCAATAATCACATCATTGTCCCAGGCCACATTGGTGATGGTGGTGAAAAGGGCCCTGCATATGAAACGGGCCGCGTCCCGGTCCACCATTCCCGTTTCCTTCAACTTTTCCCCATAGACCGAGATGCCCTTGCACACGTAAATGAGCAGATCCTGAAGATCCGCGGTTTCCTCCGGTTTTCCGCACACGCCCTTGACTGTGCATCCTTGATTCTTGGCCGTTTCCTGACATTGAAAACAAAACATGGCATACTCTCCTTTTCCATTTTTTGGTATTTGTTGATCTTTCCGGTTTGATTCCTGCACCCGTTTCACATTAATCCCCGCCGCCTATATGAAACCCGCCTCTTTGTGTTTTTCCGCAATCGCGCCGGCCAGCCGATCCAGGGCATCGAAATCGGTCTTGGAGGGAACCCCTTTACACAGGACCGGCTCCAACACTTCGACTTTCAGATTGGATATCATTCCCGCGAGTGTCTCCACGGTCTTCCCGCCCCACCCGTAGGAACCGATGATGGAAAGAAACTTGACCTTGGGCCGCAGGGCATTGGCCAGAAAGGTCGCATAGGCGGCCAGGGGGTGGGGCCCGGCCAGCACCGTCGGCACGCCCACCACGACCGTGGGGGCGTCCACCAGAGCCATGGCCAGTTTGCCTATATCCGTGACGGCCAGATTGAACAACTCCACGCGGATCCCTTTTCCGACCAGGGCGGAAGTCAGATGATCGACCATCTGTCTGGTGCTCCCGTGCATGGACACAAAGGGCAGGACCACGAGATTTTGGGGAGCGCCCGTAATCCAGTCCCGGTAGGCATCCATGATCCAGCCCGGGCTCTCGTGGATCTGTCCGTGGCTGGGAGCGATCATCTGAATGTCATAGGCCTTGAGCTTTTCCATGTCCTTTTCGATGATACTGCGAAAGGGCATCATGATTTCTGCAAAATAGCGTTTGGCCGCTTCGTACACACGCCCCTGATCCCTGACATAGAGATCGGAGGTCGCGATATGGGAGCCAAAAAAATCGCAACTGAAGAGAATTCCGTCCTCTTCAAGGTAGGTCACCATGGTCTCGGGCCAGTGGACCCAGGGCGTATGGATAAATTTCAGGGTCTTGTCTCCCAGGGACAGGGTCTCGCCGTCTTCGACTGTGACAAAGGCATTTTCAGGAACCCTCAAGAGGTCTATGAGCATACCCTTGGCCTTGGGGGTCACGACCACCCTGGCGTCCGGAAAACGCTCCAACACACGGGGGATGGTCCCGGAATGGTCCTGCTCCGCATGGTGTGAGACGACATAATCAAGCCTGCCAACGCCCTCGAGCTGAGCCATGAGTGCATCGGCCATCGGGGGGTCAACCGTGTCCAACAGGGCTGTCTTCTCACTCCCCTCAATGAGATAGGCGTTGTAAGTGGTTCCGTCCGGAAGCGGGATAAGGGAGTCGAAAAGACGTCTGTCCCAGTCCACAGCCCCCATCCAGTAAATCCTTTCTTTTATTTTTCTCTTGTGCATAAAAATATCTCCTTTCCTTCGCAATGCACGGCCCTTTGAAGGCGGTCCATGAGATGCAGCAGGTATGACGCCGCCATGTTGTCTTTCATCTACTTGCCTTTAGGCTTTTTGACCACGGTGAGCAACATCTTGAAGGGCTTCACCGCATTGACGGAGTGGGGGATATCCGCCGGCATCACCACCACCTCTCCGGACTTTGCCGTCACCTCCTTGCCCCCGATCGTCAGGGACACTTCACCGTCGAGGACCTGGACCATGGCATCGCCGGGCGCCGCATGGGTGCTCAGCCCTTCTCCCTGATCAAAGGCAAAGAGGGTCAGGCTCAAGGCGTTATTCTGGGCCAGGGTCCGACTGACCACCCTGCCCTCCTGATAATCCACCAGGTCCCTGAGGACATGGGCCTCCGAAAATGGTATGTTCTTGATCAGTTCGAGTTTATCCATCTTTTTTCCCTTTCTGTGGTTTGGCGATATTTCCCGTGAAGCGGTCCCTGGTCAGACGAATCGCTTTCCCTGGGCATGGCATCCTGTTCATCCCTGGTAAAGGACTTTATCGCAGGAACAGAGAAATGAACGATCGGCCTCCGAAACCAAGGCACCGGTTGCCGTGAACACAAGAACATATGTACCAATGCGTCCATCGAGATGTCTTTGACTTAAGTCAATTAAATCAATCAAAAGAGAAGGATCCCGTCGGGGTCTCCTGCAGGCTCGTGGAGGCCGTTCATCCGGCCGCAGGGGCAACTGCTGGATCCCACAAGATCGACTGTACATAGGGGCGGAAGATCCACCTGGGGTTGATCTCTTGCAGATTCCAGAAGGAGAGAGGGGGCGGAAAGATGCGAGAAGCACCGACCAGGGAAGCGTTGACCGTAAACGGCGGTCTTTGCCCTGAAGTGAAGGTCGGAGATCGGTTCTCCGAACTCCTTATTCACCCTGAAGGAGATATGTCCCCGGCGGAACGTGATGTGAAAGCGTTCTGCAATGGCCTGGTGCGGTTATTGTCCGGCCGGCAGGTCAGGATACCCAATAAGGATCGCAAGCACTGTCCCGAACTTCTCCTCCCTGCTTTCCACCCTTGATCCTGAGAGTCTTAATACCGTTTCAGGCTCACTTCCTGTTAGAATACTCACTTTGAGGTTAGCCCGAATGACACTTCCTGTCAACTTTTCCGCCAGGCCTCTGATTCACCATCAAGGCATCATCTTCGGAGTTGCCTTCGTTCTTTCCTCCCTACAGTGAATGGCTTCTTTTATTCCTTCGTCACTCCTCAGCACCCTGCCCCTGATACCTTGCCGGTGACCGAGGACTCACCAAAACCCGTTGACCCTATTGATGCGTGAATTTGAGAGTGGATTCGGGTTTCTCCAAGACCTTGCGAGGCCCATTTATAAATGATAGGATTGCGATAAAAAATATCGTCGATGCCTTTCATTTCCTAGGCGCGTGGACGGCAATACCGCAAATCATAAGCGGAAGGCCGTGGGATGTATGTTGTATTGATTAAAGTGGTTATCGAA
>JBMNCO010000057.1:0-5642 GCA_049366815.1 Desulfatiglandales bacterium
TTTGTCATATCCTGTGGCCTTTTTCTTTGTCTCAGTCATTTATTCCCTCTTCAGGATCCTAAGATTTTTATTGTTGACACCACACGAAAAGACTTTAGCTCTTGGCACTTGTCTAGGGTTCCAAGGCAATCCTGGCGATTTCAAAGAAGACTTCCTGTTCTCTCACGACTCCCACCACCTTTCCTTTTCGGGTCACCCCCACTCTTCTCCCCTTTGTGGTATATAAGGTTTCGACGATTTCCATAAGGTTTGCGTCTTCCTCAATCATCGGTGGGGGTTCGGACATCACGTCCCGGATCTTTTTCTGGATCAGTGCCCTGGTCTGGGAGGTAAAGAGCCCGGACCAGAACATGGGGGAATATTGCAGGCTGTCTGCCATCGAAGGCTTTGGGACCGAGAGATAGGCCGGGCGCAGGGCCTTCATTAAATCCAGAATACTGAGAATACCCACCAGGGTCGCCTTCTGATCAAAGACCAGGATGGATCGATGGCCGGTTTCCATGATCCTCCCGGTTGAGACAAAGTCCTCAAAGGAGCGTTTTAGACCTTCGATGCCTTCCCTGATCGTGCTGTCCGCATCTATGCTCGTATAGTCCTCAACGGGTATCATGATATCCGCGGCGGTCTTTTCCTCCCTTTTCCCTTTCTTTGTAGCATTGTAGGCATCGCTGATCCTGGCCGATAGGAGGTCGATGTCGCAAGGCTTATTCAAATAGTCGAATGCCCTGGATTCCAAGGTCTCCCTGGCGGAATCAAGTGTCCCGTGACCCGTCAGCATGATCACCTGAATCTCGGGGTCGATCTCTTTGATTCGTGACAGGGCCTCGTGGCCATCCATGCCGGGCATCCTGATGTCCAGCACCACCACGTCCGGCCTGGACGATTTGAGTACTTCGAGGGCCTCCTCACCGCTCCCGGCCAGGGTCGTTTCATACCCTTTCCGGGAGAGGATCTTGGATGTGGTCGAACGAAACTGCTCCTCATCGTCCACCATCAAAACCTTTATTTTCTCTGCCATACGATGTGTTCCCGTTGTCAAAGCGGTTCAAGATTTTCTTTTGGGGCGTTCAGCTCTCCGTCTCCTTCAAGATCTCCCGAGGTGACTTCATCAGACGCCGTGTCTGGGCCACCCTTATCTTGTCTTCAACCCTTTTTCTCTTCTCGAAGGCCTCTCCTGCCTTGGCGATAAGATCCTCAATATCGGTGGGTTTCATGAGGTAGTCGGTCGCCCCGGACTTGAGCCCGTCCACGGCGGATTCTACCGTCGCATGACCCGTCAGCATGATGACCTCCACAAGGGGGAACCGTCGCTTGATCGCCTTGAGGGTCTCGATGCCGTCCATGCCCGGCATCTTGACGTCCAAGATGACGACGTGAATATCCTGGATCGCCAGTTTGTCGAGGGCCTCGGACCCACTTGTCGCCGTTTCCACGTCATGGCCCTTTCTTGCGAGGAGTTTCCTGGTCGTACTGAGAAACCTTTCCTCATCATCAACAAGCATCATTTTCATTTTTGCCATGTCTTTGCCCCCCTGTTTTTCCTTTGATGCGCGCCTGAGGCCGTCTTTCCCGGGTCCAGCCCACAGCGGGCAGGATGATGGTGAAGGTCGTTCCTGAAGCCTTTTCACTGTGGACGGTCATCTCACCGCCCATACCGTCGATTATTCCGTAGCAGACCGAGAGGCCCAATCCGGTTCCTTGACCCACCGGCTTGGTGGTAAAAAACGGCGTAAACACCCTCTTCAGATTGTCCCGGCTGATACCACAGCCATTATCCCTGACCGAAATTCTCACCTTATCCGTACCCACAGGGCCGGCCGTGAGGATGAGCTCTCCTCCCTCGGAGCCGTGTCTGGCGACTATGGCATCAAAGGCATTGTTGAAGAGATTCAGCAGCACCTGCTGGAGTTGGGCAGGGTCTCCGTGAATGGGCGGGGTATTCCCCTCAATGTCGTACTCCAGCCTGATACCCTGCACGCTCGCCTTCTTTGAAACCATCTCAATAATTTCAGGAATGAATTGTCCCAGGTCGAGGTCACTCGAAACGGATTCGGTCTTTCTGCCGAACTTGAGGATGGCCTGGGTGATCTGGGCGCAGCGACCGATCTGCAGGCCGATCTGGTTCATGGAGTCTTCCATTTCTTTCAGATCCTCGGAGTCTTGAATTTCCCCCTTTTTTTTCAGGTCCGAAAGGATTGTGTCGATGAGGGCCTGCTCTGATGTCATGATCTGGAGGGGGTTGTTGATTTCATGGGCAAAACCGGCGGCCATCTCGCCGAGTTCGGCCAGTCGGGTGGCCCGGATAAGCTGTTCACCCAGGCGATCCTTTTCCTGGTCCGTTTTCTCCATACTCCGGACGATACGACCGGTGATATAAAAGGCCGTTGCGATGATCCCTGCACCCCCGAGTAAAACAATGACAATAATGAGATGGGTCGCAGATCGGAGGGCCTGGAAGGCATCGGCCTTTTCCTGCCTGACGACCAGCATCCATCTCTTTGCCTTGAGCCAGGTTGTGGCGTAAAGATAGGTCTCGCCGTTGTTGTCCTTACGGATAAATGCCCGAATGTCCCTGTGGGGTTCTGTTTCCTGAATACCGTCCGGATCCTGGTCCAAGAGACTGCCGCCCGAGCGCCGCTCCGTTTGGAAAATTCCGCGCTCGTTGAGGAGGTAGGCCTCCCCTGTCTTGCCGATGCGCACCTTTTTGACGAGGTCGCTGAACATATAGGTATCGATGGTCGCCCGAATGATCCAGGTTTTGTTGCCTTCATTGCGCCTCAAGGCGATGACGAAATGCGGTACCCGCCGGAATCCGAGAAAAATATCGCTGGTATAGACCCCCTTTTTGATGACCTCATGAAACCATGGTTCCATCCCGTAGTCTTTGCCCATGAGCTTGTAGGGTCCGTGATAGGTGATGTGGATCCCCTCTTCGTTGAATAGGCCCAGGTCGACAAAGGCGCTTGATTGTCTCTGGAGTCGCTGAAAGACATTTTGGAGCATCTTGGGGTCTGAAAGCTCTTCAAAGCTGTAGGAGTAGAGAATAAATTCAAGGTTTGCCTTGCGCTCCGAAAGGAAGGACTCGATCATCTGACAGTGATCCTCCACGATGCGCTTCATGCCGGCGATGGTGTTGGTCTCCAGAGAGGTGGTGAAGTAGTAATATCCGATGCCCAGAACCAGGATAAAGGGGATGACGGGCACCAGGATCGTGGTACCCAACAGGGTCCTCTTCATATTCAAATAGGGGTCCCGCCCCATGGCACGTCTTCTCTCCTGGAATCAGGTCTGTTCGATCACGGAAAGGGCAGAAAATTATTCCCGATCCTTTTCCTGCTCAAGCACCCTTCCGGGGAACCGGATGAGTTCTTTGATCTTGGCGTTTCTTATCTTCTGTTCGTGGGTGTTCTTTTTTTCAAAGGCCTGGCCCACCTTGACCAAAAGCTCCTCCAGTTTCACGGGCTTCAGGAGATAATCAAAGGCCCCCAGCTTCATCCCTTCGATGCTCGTTTCCACCGAAGCGTGGCCGGTCAGCAGGATAACTTCGGCAAGGGGCTGGACCCTCTTCATCTCTCGAAGCACCTCGATGCCGTCCATCCCTCCGGGCATCTTGATGTCCAGGATGATCACGTCGAACAGCCTCTTTTTCATCGCCTCGAGGGCTTCCTCGCCGCTGAGACACCCCACAGCATCGATGTCCCGTTTTTTCAGGCGGTTGACCAGCGTTTCCAGAAAATCCTCTTCGTCGTCCACCACCATCACCCTAAAAAAGTCCATGTCCGCGCCTCCTTGAAGACTGACCTGATATCATTGCCGTCCAAAATGAAATATGAAGCTCCAAGCAGGGGGCGGCCTGTCCGTTCATTTCTTTTCCGGCACCACAATGGGTATCAGAACCGTAAAGGTGCTGCCCTTGCCTTCTTCGCTGCGCAGGGAGATGCCGCCCCCCATCTTCTCCATGATATTGTAGCTGACCCAAAGCCCCAGACCTGTTCCCTTTCCGGTTTCCTTGGTTGTAAAAAACGGATCAAAGACACGTTTCTGTTGGCTTTCCGGGATCCCGGGTCCGTTGTCAGTGATCCTTACATGAATCTCCTTTCCAATCACCTCGGAATGCACCTGAATGAGACCTCCCTTCCCTGATGCATCTATTGCGTTTGAAAGCAGATTCAAGAATACCTGCTGGAGTTGCGCCTCATCACTTGCTATGATCGGCAGATCCGTCGCGAAATCCGTTTCAATGCCGATATTGTTGATACGGGCATAGTTTTCGAGAAGGCTGATGGTTTGAGTGAGCGCCCTGTTGACATCCACGTCCTCCAATCGGGGTTCCATCTTCCGGGCATATCCGAGCATATTATGAACCACCTTGCGTGCCCTTTCAACGTGTTCTTCTATCTTCCTGATGGAGGTCCTGAACTCCTCAAAGTTTTCGCTTTGTTGGAACTCCTCCTCATCCAGAAGATCCTCCATCCATCCGGTCTTTTGAAGGATTACGGCCAGTGGGTTATTGATTTCGTGCGCTACCCCGGCCGCCATTTTACCAATGGCCGCCAGCTTGTCTGATTGAAGAAGTTGCGTGCTGAGTTCATTCATCCTTCGGTCGGATTCCCTGAGACGATTTACCGTAGCGCGGGTTGTGAAGACGGTTGCCAGGATAATGACCAGAACGCCCCCAAGCAATACGGCGATCTCCATATTTCTGGTCTCAAAAAGTCCGGTCATTTCTTCGGCCGCATCTTGCCTGATGACAAGCAGCCACTCTTTATTCTTCAGCCAACTTCCGGCATAGAGCAGCTTCTTCGATGAAGGGCCGCTTTTGTGTTCAATCACCGTGGCCCTGCCCCCGAAAAGAGATGTCGCAATGTCGGCCTTGGTGAGAATTTCCCCATTGAATCGTGGTCTTGTCTGATAAATGCCCTGTTTGTTGACAATGTAGGCATCCCCGGTCCTTCCAACGTGTGCCGCGCGTACGATACTTCCAAAGATTTCGGGATCGATGGTGGCCCTCAGAATCCAGCAGTCCTTATTCTCCTGCTGCCGGACCGCAATGATGAAATGGGGCAAACGTCGGTATCCCATGAAGACATCGCTGACATAGACCCCTTTACTCATGACCTCCGCGAACCACGGCTGCTTGTCATAGTCGAGGCCCTTGAGTTCATATGGCCCGACATAGGCCAATTGCCGACCGGCATTGTCGATTACGCCCAAATCGACAAAGGCCCCCGCCCTCCGATTCATGACCTGAAAGATATAGGAGAGGTTCTTCTCGTCGGCCATGTCTTGACAACCGTGGGTGTCGGCCATGGCGGAGAGGATGGCCGTTCTCTCCTTGAGAAAAAGGTCAATGGATTGCGCCTGTTCCTCGGCCCGATATTCGATCTGCTCCTTGATTTTTTCGCGGTACATGTGAGAAAACTGGTAGTAAAGAGTAAACCCCAGGATGAACAGCGGCGCGAAAGAAACCGCCAAAGTAATGCCGATAAGTTTTCTTTCGAGTCTGGCGAAGATCGAGGTTTTCATGGGGTCATGACCCTAGTCCTGCTGTTCGTGTCTGTCCTAAGGGAAGTAATCCGGACCCTTATTTAATATCAGGTGTGTCATGGCCCTGCGGGCCAGGACATGAATCTCCAGTAGCC
>JBMNCO010000058.1:0-17424 GCA_049366815.1 Desulfatiglandales bacterium
GCGTTTTGATCCTTCATTCCGGTTTTTTCTCCTCAAACAATGTTGCACTTCTATTTGTTTTTTAGATCGCTTATCCTGGCCTCATTGCTCTCCAGTTGATCGCGAAGTTCCATGACCGTTTTTTTCAGTCCCTCTATGTTCTGTTTACCGTAAAAATGTGAGAGCGGGGGGTGGTCCGGGGGCCGGAAATTCCCTTTCTCTGCACTACTTTTTACCGTGTTTCCGGATCGACAAGGAGAAAGTAGGCACATCTCTCGAAGCGGGTCTCCACCGTGTCTTTTAGACCCGGCCCGGTGGATGTGACGGCTATCTTCATAACAATGGTCTCCCGTGTCTGCACCTTCCAAGGGATTCAAGGGTGGGCATGGTGCCTTTCCTCTCTTCTTACCGCGGCATAATAGACCGTCCCGTCTTTTCGTTCCCCTCGGATTTGTCCCGTCCGCATCAGACGGCCGAGATATTTTGACACTTCGTTGAGATGCATGCCGAATCCCTCGGCGATCTGGTCCTCTGAGCAGGGTCGGCGTTGCAACATGGAAAGAATGGCCTTCTGATTGGTCTCTATCCTGAGATTTTTATCGACCTTGAATTCCGCGATGATTTCCGCCGGGGGGTGAAAAAGACCGCAGAGGGAGGACATATGCTCTTCGGCAAGGGGCAGGGCGAAATCCTCTGCAGGGGGCCGGACAACGGTGTTGAGCTGAATGCGATCCGGCTCGATTTCCGCGGCCCGGGCCGCGATCCGTTCCACGTCCGAAGGCATCGAGTTCATCCCCTTGACCAAAACGACCTCCATCCAGAGTTGGCCCCGGAAATGCCTTCTGAACGCCCTCTGACCCTCTATAAGCTGCTGGAAATTCAACAGGGGATGCGGACGATTCACCCAGCGGTAGGAGGCCTGATCCCAGGCGCTCAGGGAAACCTTCACGACGTCCGCAAGTGACGCCTCATCCTGCACCTCCGGAAGATGAAGCAAGGTTGCGTTGGTCAGGAGAACCACGGGTATGCTGCAATTTTTTTTCACATACCTGAGCACTTCCCCAAAACGGGAATGGAGCGTGGGTTCCCCTGAACCTGAGAGGGTGATATAGTCCGCCTGGCCCCGCGTCTTCAGCCATTCTTCAATTTCCGAGATGACTGCATCCGTGGGGACGTATTCTTCCCGGACGACCGTCTTGTTTGTCGTGCGTCCAAGCTGGCAGAATACGCAGTCCAGGGTGCAGGTTTTGTAGGGCGTCAGGTCCACACCGAGCGATCGCCCGAACCGGCGGGAAGGGACCGGTCCGAATAGATAATTTCCTTGTGCCATAATCCAGTCTTTCTCCTAAAATACTTGATCCTTCGAAATCTCGCATCCCGGCATTCTATAGTCTTTTCGATAGATATGGCCGTCGATAAATGCCTTGAGGATCTTGTCGGCGGCTCCCGTGGCGAAAGGAACAATCTGTATCCTTCTGGCCTCGATGAGATTTGCATAAAAATCGCTTATTCCGCCGCATATCAGGACGTCCACCCCCAATTCAGCCAACCGTTCGACCCGTGAAAAGGGGGATTTGTACTCGAAGGGTTCGAGACGCTTATTCTTTGTCCCGCGCCCTTCGATATCTGCGACGAGAAGCGTTCCCGCTGAGTCAAAAAGGGGTGAAATGCGGTTCTCCCAAACGGTCAAGGCCACCTTCATTGGAGACATCCTCCGAGATCTGACAGGTAGAGCAGCAACTTGTGTGCCGGATGGGGATGATGGTCCTGAAACTATTTAAAACGACGTGTTTTCAGATAATTATCAGGAAAAAAGAAAAAAGGTGGATGGATTGATTGAGATTTCAGTCGCATTAAGGCGACGTTGATCGTGGATCGAGTCGCCATTGTGCGACCCTATAGATCGCCTTTTGTTTCGGTCCGCCCGTCCACTTCAGAGAGATGAATGCCCAGCCTTTTGATTTTCCGATATAAGGTGCTCTTGTGGATCCCCAACTCCATGGCGGCGGCGAATCGGTTGTATTGATTACGTCTGAGGGCGTCTAAAATGACTTGGGCTTCCGCCGACTCTTTGGCGCTGTTGATACTTGTCCGGGCCGCGGGCGGGGAAATGGAGAGCCTGAGATGCTCGGGTAAGCAGTGCAGTTCAATCCGGCCCTCGGGGCAGAGAACGAAGGCGTGTTCAATGATGTTTTCCAGTTCGCGGATGTTCCCGGGATAGTTATGAAACATGAGCATTGAAATGGCCTCTTGGCTGATTCCCTTGATTGACTTTCCCTGCAGCCTGTTGAATCGCCCGATGAAGTGTTTCACGAGCATCGGGATGTCTTCTTTTCGCCTTCGAAGGGGGGGGAGGTCCAGGCGCACCACGTTGATTCGATAGAAAAGATCGCGGCGAAACCGTCCGCTTTTCACCAGGTCGGCAAGGTCTGCGTTCGTAGCGGCGATCACACGCACATCGGCCTTGACCGATCTGGTGTCGCCGAGGGGCTGATAGGTCCTTTCTTGAAGCACGCGCAGGAGCCGGACCTGAAAGGCCTCCGTAAGGTCGCCTATCTCATCCAGCAGGATGGTCCCGCCTTCGGCAAGAGCAAAATGCCCTGGCTTGTCCTTTTTGGCGTCGGTGAAGGCCCCGGCCTTGTATCCGAAAAGCTCCGATTCCAGCAGCGTATCCGGCAAGGCGCCGCAGTTGATGGCGACAAAGGGCTTCTCCCTTCTCTCGCTCAGATCATGGATCGCCTTGGCCAAAAGCTCTTTTCCGGTCCCGGTTTCTCCCTGGATCAATATCGTGCTGTCGCTTCTCGCCACCTGGGGCAGGATCCTGAATATCTTGTCCATTGAAGGGCTCCGGCTGACCATGTCCCCGACCTGGTACCGCCCCTCCAATTCCTTGCGCAGTTCCTCGAGCTGGCTCATGTCACGGAATGTCTCCACACCGCCAAGCACCCTGCCGTTCTCGTCTTTGAGTAATGAGGTGCAGACCACTACCGGAATCCGGCGTTTCTGACTGTCAACAATGTAGGTGGCAGTGTCGACAAAGGCCCTACCCAATTTCATGGTCCTCCTCAGGGCACAGTCCGTTTCGCACATGTTGGAGCGGAAAACCTCCCAACAGTGTTTCCCCAAGGCCTTTTCCCGGGTAATACCCGTAATTTTCTCGGCCGCGCCGTTAAATGAGGTGACCCGCCACTCGTGGTCCACGGTGAAAACCCCATCAGAGATACTGTCAAGAATAATCTCCGTGACATGGTTTGGAATCCGGTAGAGGCTGTTTTTTTCAGTCAAATTTTTCGTCATGCCGTGTACCGTAGTGTCTCCGTTCTTTCTCCGGGGCGATTTCCCCCAGTCATTGAGATTCCATTCGAAAATTATCCCATTACGGAGGGGCCATGGGAATCTTACAAACCCTTTGCGACTATCTCCTTGATCGCCTGACCCATCTGTTCCGCTGATAGGATATGTATCTTCACAGCGCTGTTTGAAAGGACATACCCCGGTCCTTTGTGGGAAACATCTTCCTTCATCCCGACGTGTTCCACTCCCTGCGCCACCAGCCACTCCGCAACACGAAGGCCTTTTGCGGTCTCGACCGATCGGTGAGGATTTTCCAGGATCTCCTGTTTTTCAATCTCTTTGTCTTTTCTCCGTAAGTGGACGATGACAAAGAAGGGCGCTTCTCCGAAATGGTTGCTTATTTTCCCCTTTTCATCCGCAAGGGGCAGAGCGATCCGGTCATGGGACCGCTCTTGGGGTCCATAGTGGATGACGACTTTTTCAACGTGTCTGACCTGATGCCGGATTTTTGATTCAATTTCTTTGCTGACCTGGTGCGCCCTTTCAAGGTCGTCGGTCTTCAGGGTTATGGTCGCCTGTATAAATCGGAACCGACCGGCGTTCCTTCCGATAAGAGACTTGATTTCGCTCACCATCGGGTCGCTTTTTATGATTTCACGGATCGTGTCCAGAGTTGAAACGTCGATCGACGCATCGA
This sequence comes from Desulfatiglandales bacterium, assembly GCA_049366815.1. Lineage (GTDB taxonomy): Bacteria > Desulfobacterota > DSM-4660 > Desulfatiglandales > HGW-15 > CAYNYM01. Next base: position 3,971 of record JBMNCO010000058.1, read on the forward strand.
GAAGCACCCGCATGCCGTCTGAGAGCAATTCCCATCCTGCGTGGATGATAAAAAGGATGATCAATCCGGCGCCGATCTGATCAACCGTCACACCCAGGATATTCCAATCGAGGCCGAAATAGCTGATGGTCACCGAAACCAAGACCACAACGGAGGAGAGGACATCCACCTGACGGTGTCGGCCCTCGGCGACCAGAGTGGGGGATTCGGTCCTTCGTCCGATACTTATCGCATATTGGCCGAAAATGAGTGTGGCGACGGTTCCGGCAAAGAGCAGTATGATGTAAATGAAAGAGATACGGGGTATACTCCCGCCGGAAAACACGACCTCCCGGATGACCTCGTAGCCGCTGATGAAGATAAAAAGTGCGATCACAACGGAGGCGACGTTTTCAAGCTTATACAGGCCCATTGGAAAGGACGGCGTCTTCTTGCTCGACAGCCTTACTCCGCCGTAAATCGCGAGGGATGCGACGGCATCGGTCCCTGAGTCGATGGCACTGGCGGTAATGGCGAGACTCCCGGAAAAAAAGGCGAGAAAGGCCTTCATGACGGCAAGCAAAAGATTCAGCAGGAATGCGTACCCCGCAACCCTGTTGATCTGCCTCGTCTCGTCGTTGCCTGAAAAAGGCCTGTCCGTCGTTCTTTCCACCTGTTTCGATCCAGATCCTGTCTTTTTCTCAAATGGCTCCGAGCAGCATAACGAAAACCACGCCCGCTATTAAGGAAAAAATGGTCGTGTGATTGGTGCCGGCACAGGAGTGGGGAATGAGTTCGTCCGCCGTGATGTAGATCATCAAACCCGCCGTTGCGCTGATCAGGAGGCCGGCCGCCTGAGGCGATACCTGCTGGAAAAGGTATCGCGCCGTCACATACCCTATCAGGATGGGAACGGCTGTGACGGAAGAAAGCAGAAAGGCCTTCATCCTCCTGCCCGTCGAATGGTAGTAGGGCGCCGATGAGCAAACACCCTCAGGGATATTGTGAATGGCTATGGCAAGGGCTATCGTAATGGAGACCCTCGTTTCAGTGACGGACCCGATCGCAATGGCCATTCCCTCAGGGAAGTTGTGCAGAAACATCCCCAGGATCAGAAAGACCGAGGTGCGTTCAAGGTTGCATCCTTGCTCCTGGGCGCAGAGCCGCGGGTGGATGTGTGGAATGATCTTGTCCAGGGCATACATGGCCAGCGCACCCAAAACCACGCCGAGGACGGAGATCCCCGGTGATGAGATGCTGAGGCTTTCCGGTATCAGTTCGATGAAAGAAATGGCCAGCATGACTCCGGCTGCAAAACAGAGCATATTGCAGATATAGCCGAATGAAGGCATCTTTAGGATGCCTATCGCCGAGCCGATGACAGGTCCTGAAACCGCTATAATAACTATCCAGATCAAAGGGTCCATGCGATTTACCGTTCATTTAGAGGTTTTGTCAGGTATTCGACGCCTGCCGGGAGAACCTGTTAAAATCATCGTAACACTTTAGCCCCTTGAAAAATTCGAAAGGAAATCATGATTTCCACACAGTTATTGGAAAGGGCTAAATTCATACAAATCATCAGAGGAAATCCATCTTCTGTTTTCAGCGTATCCGGGGCCCCCCGCTTCATCGTGAAAATAGAATATCCGTCACTCCTGTCCTGCAATTTCAAGGTCCTGTGCCAAGGCCGGACAGGCCCATAGCAATGATCCTTGGGGCCGCTTATTTCAGGCCGGAGATGTCACCATAAGGGAGAAGGCCTCCCTGTTCCCGTCGTTTCCGATCACTGCAACCAGATCATCCGGCAACAGGACAAAATCGGCATCGGGATTAGCCGTCAACTGCTCCCGCCTGACGACACCCACCACAGAGGCCCCTGTCCTTTTTCGTATTGCGCTCTCTCCTATGGACCTGTGGACAAGAGGGCTTTGCTGACTCAGACGGAACCATTGCAGATCAAATTGCTGCTCGGCGTTTCGAAGTTGGGAAAGCATGCGATAATCCTCACCCTGGTCGTGTAAATGTGCGTAGACCTCCTGTCGAAGGGTATCCGTGTACCGGTAAACCTCGGTCGGTGGAACCTGTAGACTGAGAAGTGACTGATGTGTCATTTCGAGGCCCGCCTCAAACTCCGGAATGACCACTTCCGAGACCCCGAGCTTTTTAAATAAATCGAATGAATCAGGTCCCGATGTCCTGGCTATTATCTCGAGTCGGTCATTCAGGCGCTTTGAATGAACGATGACGGATCTTGCTTCGATAAATCCAGGCAGGGTCAAAATCAGCAGCCTGGCATCCTTTATCCCGGCCGCTTCGAGGACGATTTCCTGACCGGCATCGCCGTAAATGACCGCCATTCCGGCATTCTTGGCCTGTTCAAACCGCCGATGGTCGAGTTCTATGATCACAAACGGCAGATTGAGCCGGTTCAGTACCTGCGCTATCTGAAAGCCTACCCGTCCGCCGCCGGCAATGACGACATGGTCTGTGAGCCCCGGCTCAGGGATATTTGACAATTCGAGCTTCTCATGGTGGAACCAGCGTTTTTTCAATGTGTATATCCTTGCCGTCTGACCCGAAACCAGGGGCGTGAGCACCATGGTGAAAATGGTCACGGTCAATATCAAAGAGTAAAGGTCGCTGCTGATCGAGTCTGTGGACAAGCCCGCCCTTGCCAGGACGAATGAAAACTCGCCGATTTGAAAAAGACCCAGACCCACGGCCAGAGGTATGACATTGCGATAGTTGAAGAGGCGGGATAAGAATGCGAAAATAACGCCCTTGCCTATGCCGACCGTCAACATCAGAACAATAACCTGGCGGATATGCTCAACCAGGAATCCAGGGTCAAAGAGCATGCCAACCGAGGTAAAGAACAGCAGTCCGAAAAGATCCCGAAGCGGGATAATGTCACTCAGGGCCTGGTGTCCAAAGTCCGACTCGCTCAGGACCATTCCGGCGACAAAGGCTCCAAAGGCAAAAGAAAGCCCGACCTTGTGTGTCAGATAACCCACCCCCAGCCCGATGGCGGTGATGGCAAGCAGAAAGAGTTCCCTTGAACCCAGCTTGGCGATGTGGGCCATCAAACGCGGCAACAGCCTGGTTCCCAGCAGGATCATCCCGGTCAGAAACGCTGCCGCCTTAAAGGCTGCGAAACCAAGTGCAGGCAACCCCACACCCGGGTTGTTGAGCTGGGGAAGTATGATCATCATCGGGATCACGGCCAGGTCCTGGACGATGAGCATACCGATCATCACTTTGCTGGAAAGGGTCCCCATCCAACCCTGGTTCATCAGGGTTTTGAGAATCACCATGGTGCTGGAAAGGGATATCAGGGCGCCGAGCCATAGGGACGCTTTCCAGTCCCATCCCATCAGGTGTCCGATGCCGAATCCGAGCCCTATCGTAAGGGCGATTTGAACAGGCGTTCCTATGAGAGCGATCTTTTTGACGGGTCTCAGATCCTTGAGGGAAAATTCAAGTCCCAGGGCAAACAGGAGAAGCGCAATCCCTATCTCGGCGAGCAATTCGATCTCGTGGATGTTAGAGACCGTAAGCCCGCCTGTGTAAGGTCCCAGAATAATCCCTGCGGCGATATATCCGAGGATCAAAGGTTGGCCGAGGCGTTGCAGCAGGAGACCGCATGAAAAGGAGACAACAATGAGAAGAATGATGTCAGTCGCAATGCCCATGAATTTATCCCGTTGAGCCGCAAACGGCTGCAAGAAGGACGCCCCCCGAGTCACCCGGGCTCAGGCCGGCTCTTTACCGGGGCACCCGGCGCCGGGCCAAAGGTATGTAACCGTCCAGGTTGGTTAGGCTGTAGGCTGAAGGCTATTAGATTTCCATCCAGAAATACATGATTTCTGGATGGTGCGGTCTGCTCTATCGGCATTCAGCACTCAGCCTCATGCCTTGTCTTTGCAAGGCTCTTGCTGACAGCTGACAGCTGACAGCTGATAGCTGATCGCTGATCGCTGATAGCTGACAGCTGATCGCTGTCATCGCGAATCCGGGAATGCCCATTTCCGGATGTGCATCAGCTGATTCAAACGTTTTGAGTTTCGTATGATCACGCAGGTCCCTTCCTGCGACACCTCAAAGCCTAAGTGCCTACAGCCTTTCCAGCTGAGCAGTTACAAAGGTATTACTTCAAATTTATCGTCTAGGCAAGTGGCTGGTGAGGGCCGAATCTTTGGGCCTGGTGAACTCATGTGTTCCGCTGTTCGATATGTCCACTGTTTTAGGGGTAGAGTCCATGGCGGGGATAGGTTGATCGTCCTGGACGTGGACCGGCATCGCAAGGACGGATTTTGACCCACCGCCGGAAGCAGGCGTTTGCCGGTTCCGGTCGCAGGCGCGATGCTGTAAAAGAGGCATTCCGGTCTAGACCGAGGGACTTCACCGAAACGCCTCCTGCTTTAGGTGAGCGAAAGCACAGTGGGACCCCGGCCGTTAGTCAAAGGCCATTTCCGTCTTCCAGACCTCCCATACCTTCCCGACCAGGTCCGGGCCGGGTTTCAGGGTCATCTTTCCGGGTCTCCAGCCCGAAGGCGTGGCCTCCGCCCCCCCGGTGTTACGGACCTGTTGGAAGGCCTGAATCTGTCTCAGGGATTCCGCCACATTGCGCCCTACCGGAGGGGTCAGGACTTCGTATCCCTGGATCACTCCATCGGGGTCGATGATGAATCTTCCTCTGGTTTCCACCCCCGCCTGGTCGTCATAAACACCGAAAATGGTTCCCACCTTGCCGCCGGCGTCCGAGAGCATGGGAAAAGGCACACCCCCTTTGACCATCTTGGACAGTTCCACATCGTTCCACATCTTGTGGACAAAGACACTGTCAATGCTCATGGAAAGGACCTGCACACCAAGTTTCTGAAACTCAGGGTATTTTTCAGCAACTGCTGAAATTTCGGTCGCTCAAACAAAGGTGAAATCTCCGGGATAAAAGCACAAAACAACCCATTTCCCCAGATATTCAGAGAGCTTTACGTTGACAAACTTTCCTTCGAGATATGCTGGGGCCACAAAGTCCGGGGCCTTTCTTCCGATCATCACCATGGATTTCGCCTCCTTTATAACGGTGTCAGTAGGTTCTTGTTCAGTGTTTGTTTCCATTTCACCGACAGGACCGCCTGTCGGCCGGGCACAGCCCGCTTTGAATTCTTCCGGCATAAGCTACCTCCTTTCATGTGACATAAGATCCGACGTAACACTTTTGGCTCTTGAAAATTATCCCATCACGGAGGGGCCATGGGAATCTCTTTTCAAAAACGAAAAAATCGGTGCCGGGGTGTCCGCATGGTCACCGGGCTTCGGGCGGACGGAGCACCACCGGGGAGACACCATGAAAATCAAGGCCTGACAGCACCTGACATGGACCCGCCGTCCGCCTAGGCTGCCCCGGCCATCTTAGTCTTTTCCATGGCCCTTCGTTTTTGAAAAGAGACTCCCATGGCCGCAATTGCCGGGCTCTTTCAGAGGGATAAACTCATACGATCTGACGAATAGCTTGTTCTTCCCACCCGGAAATAGTTCATTTCTGGATGGAGCGGTCGGCTGTCAGCGTTCAGCACTCAGCCTCATGCCTTGTCTTTGTAGAACTCTTGCTGATACCTGATCGCTGAAGGCCGTTCGCACGACCGTGATCCTGAAGCCCTTTGATCTAGGACATGCTCAAATTTTCTTTGAGGTTCTCATAATGCTGCTTCATGTCGGCCATCAGCTTATCCAGTTCCTGTTTGGCCTTTACCCAGGCGTCGCCGCTGGCCCCTTTCAGTTCTTCCATCTTTGCCGCAACGGCCTCTTTTTTATCAGCCAATGCCGCTAATTGCCCCTTGAATTTTTCCTTGGCCTCGCCGCCCAGAGTTTCCGCCTTGGCAGTAAGGTCATCGATCTGACCGTCGAATTTCCCCAGTTGTTCCTTCGTTTCAGTCATGTAGGCGTCAATCTTGTCCTTGGTCCAGTCAACCGCGGATGCCATCTTTTCCTTGGCGGCCTCCGTGGCGGCACCTGTCGCCTCTTGCGCTTTTTCGCCCATCTCCTTGGCGGACTCCGTGGCCTCCTGGGCCTTGCTGCCGATTTCCTTGGCGGCTTCCTCCGCCTTTTCTCCGCAACCCACCAGTAGTGCCAGCCCCAGCAGGAGTGCCAGGAGAGGCATAGCTTTCAATCGTTTCATTGTCGAACCTCCTCTTTTAGTATGAATTTGGCCCTTTCGAATTTTTCAAAGGGCTGAAATGTTACCTCTTTTGTAACTTTTCAGGTTGGTTAGGCTGTAGGCTGAAGGCTATTAGATTGCCATCCAGAAATACATGATTTCCGGATGGTGCGGTCTGCTCTATCGGCATTCAGCACTCAGCCTCATGCCCAGTCTTTGCAAAGCCTTTGCTGACAGCCGACAGCCGATAGCTGACAGCTGATCACTGACAGCCGACAGCCGATAGCTGACAGCTGACAGCTGATAGCTGACAGCTGAACGCTGACAGCCGATAGCTGAACGCTGATCGCTGATCGCTGATACCTGATCGCTGTCATCGCGAATCCGGGAAGGCCCATTTCCGGATGTGCATCAGCCGATTCAAACGCTCTGAGTTCCCTGTGATCACGCAGGTTCCCTTCCTGCGACACCTCACAGCCTAAATGCCTACAGCCTATCTAGCTGAGTAGTTACAAATAATATATTATTTTGTCAGTGCAATGACAATTAATATTCAAGCATCCGTGGAAGCGATTTTGCCTGCGCAACCCACCCGGATACTTCGGATTCAGAGGGAACCCTGCGGGTGAGTTTCTTGTTTTCGTTCAACTCGGCCATGGCCTTCGTAAGGTTCGCGGCATTCCGTCGCGCCAGCTCGGGAACCGTATCGACACCTGCGGCCTCGAGTAACTCGGCAAACTCGGCTCCAACACCCTTGATACGGAAGAGATCCACCATATTGGCAAATTTAAGCACCTGCGCCTCTGTAAGACCTGAATTTTCTGCGAGATCCTTCCTGTCCTTGGCTGTGCGGCATTTGGTCAGCAGCGCGTCGGTGTCTTTGATCCCTGCCGCACGTAATTTTTCTCCCGTGACGGCACCAATGCCCTCAACCTCTTCGATTTTGTAGTTAGCCATGATAATTCTCCTGTCTTTACCCTGATATGATTTTTAGGATTGTCGTTTCAGTGCCTCTTATCGATGACGGCCCGCCCTCACAAAGGTCGGCTGTATGTCCACACTGAAGTGTGCATTCTCAGGCAGGCGCCAATCCGACCATTTGTTCCATGCGGCGGGTCACCTCCGGGGTCAGGCCCAGACCCGAAGAGAGTTTCTCGAGATAGACCTTTTCAGCCGGGGTGTCCACCTCGATGGCCATGAGAGACGCGGCGTAGACCTGGGCTGCCAGCTCGGGCCGTCCCTTGACCTCTGAAATCAAGGTCTCGGTTTCCATGGGCTTCTGCATCTGCGTCAGGACGTACCGCTGATCCTCTGCATCGGCACCGACCTCCTGAAGCTTTCCGACAATCCGCTGAATCTCTTGTTGGTCGATCCGGCCGTCTGCCTTGGCCGCGTTGATCATCGCCTTGAGAATAAGTTCCGTCTGCTGTTCCAGCTCGCGCCGGTCGGATGCGCTCTGGGGCTCCAGTAACCCCAAGGGCACTTGGCCCGTGCTCTGGCCGGTGCCTTGAAGGGCCTTAAAGGCCATGGCTCCGAGAAGGGCCATCACCCCTCCGCCAAGGGCCCCCCCCACCGATTTGCCCCGACCACCAAGGAGTGCACCGGCCAGCGCCCCCAGGCCCCCGAGGGCGAGGTTTTGTTTGCCGCCCGCCGCGCGTCCGGCCTGGTTCAGTACGTCTCCGAGCATGCCGCCCAGACCCCCGCCACCACCCCCACCCAGCGCACCGGAAAGAAGGCCCCCCAACCCGCCGCCGCCGCTCCGCTCCCCGCCGAGCATGCCGCCCAGGCTCTCCAGGAGCCCCCCGCTGCGGCCGCCGAAAGCGTTCTCCATGCGCCGGCCGGACGAAGGCGCCATGCCGGATTGCATCATGGCCCCCAGTAAATCGCTGATGCCCATTTCTTCACCCTCCTGTGTGTTTTGATGTTATATGGCCACCCCTTCGGGCGGCCTCGGCCTCAGGATACGGCCCCGGAAACGGTCTGTGTTATCCTAGTCTAGAGGAATGCGGATCTTCTGGCCTGGATAAATGAGGTTCGGATCCTTGATGACCTCCCGGTTGGCCTCGAAAATCCTGGGATAGTCGTTCGCCTTTCCATAGAATTGTTTGGCAACGGCGGACAGGGTGTCTCCCTTTTTGATGATGTAATATTCAACCTTGTCCTTGACCGGCGGGGCCTGCAGGGCATCGATATTGACATCGGTCACTCCCCGCACATTGCCTGCCAGGAGGACCGCCTTCTCCATGGCCTCCGCGCTGGCCGCCTGACCCGACAGGGAGACCTTGCCTTTGTTGAAATCAACCCCCAGCCCGGCGATGCCCAGGTTGCTCGCTTCGATGTGTTTCTTGATGTTTTCAGCCGCCTCTTCGTCCCGGTTGAACAATTTGTTGCCTATGTCTTTTACAAAATCAAACAGTCCCATAATGGTGTCCTCCCTTTGTTTTTATGTTTTTGTCGTGTGTCTACGCACAGTCCTCTCTTGTTTCGTGGATCCACGAAACGGTTTAGAGTAAACGGTCTTGTCTTTCGGCAAGAAGCCGAAGACGACTGATCCGCTCTTCGGCGGGCGGATGCGTTGAAAAGAGCCTTTGCAGACCGCCGAAAAAGGGGTTCATGATGAACATGTGGGAATGTGCCGGGTTCCCGTGTGTGAGAGGCACGGCCTGGACACCCCGGTGGAGTTTTCCCAGGGCGTTCGCAAGCGCCAGGGGCTTTCCGCTTATCTCGGCCCCTCCTTCATCTGCTGCATATTCCCTCACACGGGAGACAGCCATGCGTATCAACATGGCGCCGAGGGGGGCCCCGATCAATATGAGCAGTGTGCCCAGGGGATTTCCCCGCCGATTCTGACTTCCGACACCAAAGCGGGCGAACTGTCCGAGCATGGCGATAGCTCCTGCAAACGTGGCGGCGATAGTGCCCGTGAGTATGTCACGGTGCTTTACATGAGCCAGTTCATGCGCCATGACCCCTGAGAGCTCGTCATCATCAAGGATTCTCAGTAACCCCTCTGTCGCGGCGACGGCCGCGTGTTCCGGATTTCGGCCGGTTGCAAATGCGTTTGGATTTTGTTCCGGTACGACAAAGACCTTGGGCATCGGCAAACCGGCCTTTTGAGCCAATCCGGCGACAATCCCATACAGGCGCGACTGATCCTCCGGGCCGACCTGGGAGGCCGCGTAGCGCTTGAGGATCATCTTGTCGCTGAACCAGTAGGAGAAAAAGTTCATTGCAGCGGCAACGACAAAGGCCATGAAGGCCCCTTCGCTCCCTCCCACGGCACCACCAATGACAACAAAGAGAATGGTCAGCAATACCATCAGAAAAAACGTACGGGTCCTGTTCATAGCCCCTTCCTCCGTCTCCTTCATCCATGACCGATAGGCCCGGCAAAACCGCTTTCATGGCTGACAAATGAGCGGCCTTCCGCATTCAGTTCAAAGGCCCCTCCTTCAGGGCCTTCTACAAGATCATTCAGGCCTTTTTGACCCGGTCCACTCTTCCAGTTTTCGGGCGGCGATATTGCGGCCGCCGATCCCGAATGCAATGGCGGCGGCCACGGCTATGGCGCCCAGTATCAACCCGAAGGCCAGGTCGATGATCTCGTTTGCCAGACCCATGTGGCGAATGGCGATAGACCCGCTCAAGACAATGATGGCCACGCGGACCACGCTCGACAGGAGACCCGCCTGGGCCGTGCCGGTCACCTGCACCGCCTTGGCGGCCAGGTTGGCCAGGTACAGGCCGACGCCCACAATGATCACGCCCAGGAGTATGCGCCCGCCAAAAACCGTCAGCTCCGCGGTCAGATCCGAGAGGGCCTCAAATCCCAGCAGGTTGGATGCCTCGAAAACCGCAAAAAGGATGACCGCCACCATCACCAGGTATCCTACAAATTCCGAGGGTGTTCGTTTGCCCGGTTCCTGTGTCTTACCGATCCCCAGACGAACGAGAATGGAATTAAAACCGAGGCCGGTCAGGAGTTCCGCAGTGAGCCTTGAAACAATCTTTCCCACGCCATAGGCCACACCCAGGACCAACAGGGCTGCAAAAATCTGCGGCAGTGCTCCCAGTATCATGGTCAACATGGCACTGGCCGGTTGCGTTATGGCCTCCAGGGCCAGCGCGTTGAGGGCCGAGATCAGAACCGGGATGAGAATGAGGATAAACGCGACAAGGGATATGGTTTTGGACAGGGAAGGGATTCCGATCTTTTCACTGAAGTGGTCCACACCGGCCGCAGCCAGGAGGCTTGAAAGGATTTGTCGCAGGATTCGGGCTACAAACCATCCGGTGAAACCGATGACCCCCGCGGCGAAGATGTTGGGCAGAAAGGAAAGCAGTTTATCCAGCATGGTCTGCACCGGTTGAAGCAGACCACCGAGATTCAGAGCGCCCAGTATTGCCGGTAAAAACATCAAAAAGACAAGCCAGTACAGCACATCGCCAAAGGCCTTTGTCAGGGGAAAATCTCTCTTCTCGCCGGACCCCGAGACCTTACTGCCCAGCCGTTCATCCAGTTTTCCGGCCGTCATGGCGCGTGTCGCCACAAAACGCACCACACTGGCCATGACCCAGGCAATCAGCAAAAGGATTCCTGCACCGATGATCTGGGGAAGATACTCCATCAGTTTGGTCAGAAAGCGGTTCAGGGGCTCTGTCACGATCGTCAGTTTCATGACCTGAAAAAAGGCGATCAGGACAATGACCATAATCAGCCAGAAGGCAAATCTTCCAAGTCCCTCAGATATATCCGTCGGTTTGTCGCCCTTGCCGATCCACGCCCCCAGCCGGTCGTCAATGGTGGTGCGGCTGAAAAGGCCTCGAACCGCCTTTGAAACAAGCAGGGCGATCAGCCATCCGATGACCAGTACCGCAATGGCTCCGATTAGATTGGGGATGTAACCCGCCATTGTGCCAAAAATCTGATTCATTGTTTCTTGCATGTTCCTATCCTTTCGATTTGCTGGAAGTTCAGGCCTTCAAAAGAGCCCTGCAATTTGGGACATGAAAATCTCTTTTCAAAAATGAAGGGCCGTGGGAAAGACTTCCACATTTGTCTTTTCTGTAAAAGATTCCCGTGGCCCCTCTTGCAATAGGGTGGTCTTGAAACAGCCAAAGTGACACCCTATTGCGCCGTATCAGCCTTGTTTCCAGTGGGTGAAGACGAACGGTGGAAACATTCTTCAAACCATGACTACCGCGGGGCAATCCCCAGGCTTTTCATGGTTTCGTAAGTCAGGGCGCCCACAGCGAGCCCTTTTTGCTTCTGATACGCCTTCATGGCAGCCTGGGTCCGGGATCCGATGATTCCGTCGACAGGTCCAGGGTCGTGTCCCGCCCTTGACAGGGCGGCTTGAAATCTCTTTATGAAATCAGGGGATGCATTGGTTTCACACAGGATCTCCCGCCATTCCATCCTCCCGTCCGTGACCTGTTCGGTCTTTGTGACGGTCTGGTATTCAGCGGGGATCGGGATCTTTCTCTCCTGGGGGGGTGAAACCATTTTCTTGACCTTCACGGTCTTGTAAGCAGCAGGAATCTCTATGGTTCGGGTGGTCGGGGGCTTAACCATCACCCGCTTTTTCACCGTCTCATATTCCGCCGGTATAGGTATCTCGCGTGTACTTGGGGGGCTCACCATGACATTTTTCCTGACGGTTTTATAAACGGCGGGGACCTCCACGAGGCACATGATTTCACCCGTTGCACCGTCGATCTTCTCAATGGGGCCGCGACCCTTTTTCCACACCGTCTCCGCAGGCTTTACCAGAATCTCCTCTTCCTGCCATTCATACCTGGCCGGGATTTCTTCCTTCCTGGAGGAGGCCTCTTTAACGAGAACCGTCTCTTCAACCCATTCATACTGGGCCGGCACCATCTCCAGTTTCTGTGCGGCCGCGCTGACGAGCACCTGCTCCTCCACCCATTCGTATTTCGCAGGGATGACCTCGACCCGTTCGGAGGCTCCTCGTTTCAGCATGGTTTCCGTAATTGTCCTGTAGGTGGGGGGGATGAAAACCCTGGCGTAGCACTCTCCCGGTTTGGCGTTGGGAGGCAGCAACATCCCTTCACCTGCGGGGGCCGGTGCCTTTGCCATGGCGTCCCGAGCCTGCCTGGCCTTCATCTCCGCTTCGGCCACCGCCTTGGCCTGTTGATCCATTTTCCTCTCATAATCCGCCAGGGCCGCCTCTTTTTGCTTGTTGCTGGATGCAAGCTGCTTTATTTCACTGTCCTTCTGGGCCAATTGGTGCTGCAGCTGACCCACATCCGTGGCGGGGGGCTTGTGTGCGCAGCCAAAAAAGACGAGTAATGCGCCTAAACTGAAAAAAACCATGATTCTCTTTACCATTTCGTTTCCTCCTGTGATAGATTTGATGTGTGCGGACTCTTTTCTGCCTATACCGAGTCCATGCTGTGTAATCTCAGATCACTTTCTCCCCTGCGGAGCGGATTAAATTTGACCTCCGCCTCCGCGCACAGGGTCCTCAGTGCCCCGAGCAGGATCCTGAAACCCTCTTTCCTGAAATATCTCTGCAGGTCCTCATCCGTCCCCCACTCGTCGATGACGAGGAACCGGTTTGGTTCTAGCCTGTACTCATACACCTGCGATCCGCGCATTCCTTGTTCCGTGAGGCGGTCCTTTTGCAGGGAGCGCATGGCATCGAGAAATTCGGCCCGCTTTTCCGACCTCACCTTTGCGACGACCGTCATACGCACCATAAAACATTCCTCCACCAGGCCATGAACGGCACCTATTTCATAGAGGTTAGCAACATCGATGCCGGTGAAAGGAGAGAGGGAATGATCTCTCTAAGAGGTTGATTTTATTTATTTATATAATGGAAAGGCAGACTTCATCCGGACGAATTGGTGATGGCTTGACCCGTGGTATCCCGCGGATTTCACGGGATGTCACGGGGTCTGTCTTATGAAACGGGAACGGGCTGTGGGGTCCTGACAGGGTGGTGCCCTTGAGGAAAGGCCCTGCAAAGGTCAGATGGGCAGATCGCTTCCCGTGGGGCCCGGGCGTTTCAAATGCCTCCGGGCCGCTTACGGCAGACCGCACATCATGCCATCACCCCTGAACCTGCGTTTTACGGCGGAGGTGACGAGGGCATGGGCACGGTTTAAGGGGCCTGAAATGAGGGAGGAAGGCACGGGATGGGTGAACATGGCGGTGATGGTCGACAAGGTCTGCACCACGCCGAAAAAAACACCCCGTTGTTTGCGTCCATTACTGGGAACCGGGTGAGCCGGAAAACCCGACCTCCGGCAGCTCCCTTTGGGTTGCCAGGTCAAAGGAAAAATA
>JBMNCO010000059.1:0-2216 GCA_049366815.1 Desulfatiglandales bacterium
ATGTCAATATCGTGCAATCACGTTGAATCCTGAAGGAAGATATTTCGGTTTGCGTTCAGGGCGGGTCGCGGACACTTCTTAAATGCCTCGCAATTTCAATGACTTGGTTGAAAAATTTCACGCGTAGGGCTGCTAAGAGTCAAGAGCAGACTTGACCCTATGCCCCTATACGCCTTTCCGGGCGTGACAAGCCCCCTCGACAAGGGCTACCAGCTCGGCTACCATGCTCTTCATCTCTTGTGCCTGGGCATTCATCTCCTCGCTGGCGGAAGCGGACTCCTCGGCGGTGGCTGCATTCTGCTGGACCACCTTGTCCATCTCGGTTACCGCCCTGTTCACCTGCGCGATGCCCTGGGCCTGTTCATTGGAGGCTGCTGCAATCTCGCCCACCAGCGCAGCCACCTTGACGGAACTCTCCGCCACCTGGGTGAAGGCCAGGTTGGTTGTCGATGTCAATTCGGCGCCGTCCTTGACCTTTTTCACAGTTCCCTCGATCAGGTTTGCCGTGCTCTTGGCCGCCTCCGCGGCACGCATGGCAAGGTTGCGCACCTCGCCGGCCACCACGGCAAATCCGGCTCCCGCTTCACCGGCCCGGGCCGCTTCCACGGCTGCGTTCAAAGCCAGGAGGTTGGTCTGGAAAGCGATTTCATCGATGGTCTTGACGATCTTGGAGGTCTCTTCACTTGCCTTTGAGATCTCACCCATGGAAGCGCTCAGCTTGTGCATGGATTCATTGGCCTGGCCCACGACATGCTTGGCATTTTTCATGAGGGTGTCGGCCTGTCCGGCATTTTCCGCGTTCTGCTTGGTCATGGAAGACATCTGTTCAAGAGAGGAGGATGTCTCTTCTATGCCGGCCGCCTGTTCGGAGGCTCCTTCGGAGAGGGACTGGCTGGCGCTTGAGACCTGGGAGGAAGCTGAGGCCACCTGGCCTGCGCCCTGCCCAAGCGAGTCGGCGATCCGCGTGAGCGCTCTGCTGAGATTGAGGCTGAAGAAAAGGGAAACGCATGCAGCCACGCCGATAATGAGCGCCATGGAAAGGCCCAGATACCAGAGGATTCTCCCGAGTGCCGTGTCGGCAATGGTGTTGATCTCGTGGCGCGGGACCCCTATAAACATAATTCCGATCACTTCGTTGCGTTCATTGATGATGGGATCATAGGCCGTGAGATAGGGTTTTCCAAGAATGGCTGCTTGACCGATATAGAGGGATTTCTGCATCACGGGATTGTAGGCCGCGCTGTCCGTGCCCAGCTTTGTCCCCACAGCGCGCTGACCTTCGCCGTTGATGATATTGGTGGTGATGCGCGTGAAGTCGTTCCCGTCACGGATGAAGATTGTGGCCGCCACGCCAAGATCTTTCTGAAGGGCATCCACCATGGCAAAACGGCCCGCGATCGGCTCATCGTCGCGGTCGAGGAGTTGTCCGTCTGCAAAACGGATCTTCCCAAAATAGCGCTCCACATAGAGTTGGCTCGATCGAATGTCTCCCTGGATTTTCATCTGAAGGGTTTTATTCACCAGATCCTGCGCCATTCTCGTGGTCAGGAAGTACGAAACGGTACCCAGAGAAAAAGCCGTGAGGATCAGAAACCCGATGGTCACAGCCATCAGCTTTGTCTTCAACTTGAGATTCTTAAACATTGCCGGCATCCTTTGCGTTTTACTGAAAAGGTTACGGTCACACCGCCCAAAACCATTTCCTATCCATCCAAAAAACAGTCCCTGCATTGCCATCGGCACAAGCGCGAGAACACTTGAGGGATAAACGCGTTAGTGTTATGGCTGAACAAAAAGGAGATTGCAGCGGCGATCATGATCGCAATCACAGAGACGAAAAGGAGGATTCCTCCGACCCTGTTGACTGTATCCTTCACTCACTATCTTATGGTTACCGGAGGGATGTCGGTGGGCTGTCTTTCAGGGTCATCAAGAGTCAAGGGTAGACTTGACCCGACCCAAAAATGCCTCCTGTAAACGGAAAACCGGTTGTCAAGCGCAAGTCCATAATATCGTCATGGGGAAATGGGATGCAAAAAAAGAAAAGTCATCATGAGATGAGTCAAGAGCAGACTTGACCCGATTCGGTAAACACATCCCTGGCAGGCTGAACCTTGCCTTCCTCGATCTGACGCATTCCAAGTGCCATGATCTTCAGGATCGCCATTGTTTCCTGAGTTTGTTCGTAGCTCTCGATGTCTTGTATGACGACCTTG
>JBMNCO010000060.1:0-10304 GCA_049366815.1 Desulfatiglandales bacterium
AGAGCGTTTGAATTAGCTGATGCACATCCGGAAATGAGCATTCCCGGATTCGCGGAAACAGCGATCAGCTATCAGCTGTCAGCTATCAGCAAAAGCTATGCAAAGACAAGGCATGAGGCTGAGTGCTGAATGCCGACAGCAGAGCGCACCATCCAGAAATCATGTATTTCTGGATGGAAATGTCATAGCCTTCAGCCTACAGCCTAACCAACCTGAACAGTGACGAATTTTTTTTGGTCCACGGCTTCGCGCGCCATTAAGCACAGGGCATTCTCTTGTGAAAAAACCAACTATCAGAGTCCACAGCAGGTGGACGTTATATAAAATCTCGACCATGTCGGGATCTTGTGGAGCGAAACGACGATGAGAGATCTGATCACCGGCGGGGCGGGCTTTATCGGTTCCCACCTTGCGGAGAAACTGTTGGCATGCGGGCACGAGGTCTACGTCATTGATAACCTGTGGACCGGAAAGCTGAAGAACCTTGAAACGGTGCAGAATAACCGAAAGTTCCATCTGGTCGTGGATACCATCCTGAATGAGTCGGTCATGAATGAACTCATATTCAAGGTGGATCACATCTACCATCTTGCGGCGGCCGTCGGGGTCAAAAACATCATGGATCATCCCGTGGAGACCCTGGACATAAACGTCAAGGGAACGGAGACGGTCTTGAGGCTGGCCAATCGCTTCAAAAAGAAGGTCTTCATCGCCTCGACCTCAGAGATCTATGGGAAACACCTGGAGCACACCCTTTCCGAGGAGGACAACCGGGTCATGGGCTCTGTGAAAAAGAGGCGTTGGGCCTATGCCTGTTCCAAGACACTCGATGAATTTTTCGCCCTGGCCTTTTACGACGAAAAGAAACTCCCGGTGGTGGTCGGCCGGCTCTTCAACACGGTGGGGCCGCGACAGACCGGGCAATACGGCATGGTCCTGCCGACATTCGTGCAGAGCGCCTTGCTGGGCAAAGCGATCACGGTCTACGGCGACGGGACCCAGACCAGGAGTTTCACCCATGTCCGGGACGTGGTCAAGGCCCTGACAAGATTGATGCATGAGCCCAGGGCGGAAGGCGATATCTTCAATGTCGGCAACAACCAGGAGGTGAGTATCAACGACCTGGCCCAGAAGGTCCGGGAGATGACCGGGAGCGACTCCGTGATCGAGCACATCCCCTATGAAAAGGCCTATGGGCCGGGATTCGAGGACATGGAGCGGCGGTGTCCCAATATAGACAAGATCAAGAACCTCGTGGGATTTGAGCCGGAACACGATCTGGACCGGATCATCCAGGATGTGATCGACTATTTCAAGGCCTAAAATCGCTTCGTGATTGTATGGAGGGAACAAGGATGCAATTTATAGATCTGGCCGCACAACAAGAAATCATTCGTGACAAGGTTGAAGCAAACATTCGGGCGGTGCTCTCCCACGGGAAATACATCATGGGTCCTGAAATCACGGACCTGGAAAAGAGGCTTTCCGAATATGTGGGAGTCCGGCACGCCGTTGCCTGTTCTTCGGGAACCGACGCCCTGCTTCTTGCCCTCATGGCCTATGGCGTGGGTCCCGGGGATGTGGTCTTCACGACACCCTTCACCTTTATCGCCACAGCGGAGGTGATAAGCCTGCTCGGGGCCGTGCCGGTCTTCGTGGATATCGATCCCCGGACCTTCAACCTGGACCCGGAGCATCTGGAAAAGGCCTGCCATGCCCTCAAAAATCATTCGAGGGAATATCCGCTGCCTTCCAACGGGGCCTTGGAGTCCTTGAGACCAAAGGGGATTATCGCGGTGGATCTCTTTGGACTCCCCGCCGACTACGAGGCCATCAACGCCTTGGCGAGGGATTACGGTCTCTTTGTCATAGAAGACGCGGCACAGTCCTTCGGCGGACTCTACAAGGGGAAGAAGGCCGGTTCCCTGGGCGACATAGGATGTACGTCCTTCTTCCCTGCAAAGCCCCTGGGCGGCTACGGCGACGGGGGCATGTGCTTTACCGATGACGCGTCTCTGGCCGGGACCATGCGATCCCTCAGCGTCCATGGTCAGGGGACGGACAGATACGACAATGTAAGGATCGGTATCAACGGCCGCCTTGACAGCCTCCAGGCCGCCGTTCTTCTTGCCAAGTTCGACATCTTCCCCAAGGAAATCGAGATCCGGCAACAGGTGGCTGCAACCTATACCGAGTTGATTGCAGACGCAAAGGTCGAACTTCTCACGCCGTCCATTCCGGAAGACAGGATGTCGGCCTGGGCGCAATACTCCGTACTTGCCGGTAAGGAGGCGCATCGCGCAACACTTCAGAACCGATTGAGTGAGGCCGGGATACCGACAGCCGTCTACTATCCGAAACCCCTGCATCTGCAACCGGCCTTTGAAGTCCTTGGGTACCGCAAAGGCGATTTCCCGCTGAGTGAGGATTTTTCTCATCGCATTTTCAGCCTCCCCATGCATCCCTATCTGAAAAAAGAGGACCAGAACCGCATCGTAGAGGCGCTTGGCGGGGCGGAATGAACCCCCTCTTTCGGGGAGGAGAAATTCCAGATGCCGGCAGGACAAAAAGGCTGAAAAATCAAAGTCTCAACCAGTGAGACCACACAGCAACCTCTGATGAAGCGACGGAGGAGAGGACGATGAAAGGAATTATTCTTGCAGGCGGCTCGGGAACGCGGCTTTACCCCATCACCCGGGTCGTGAGCAAGCAGTTGCTGCCCGTATATGACAAACCCATGATCTATTACCCCCTGTCGGTCCTCATGCTGGCGGGTCTGAGGGAGATCCTGATCATCTCCACTCCTGAAGACCTGCCCAGATACCGCATGCTCCTGGGTGAAGGCTCCCAATGGGGCCTTTCGTTTGATTACGTCGAGCAGCCCCGCCCCGAGGGCCTGGCCCAGGCCTTTGTGCTCGGCCGGGATTTTGTCGCAAAGGATTCCGTGTGCCTCATCCTGGGGGACAATATCTTCTTCGGTCACGGCATGACCGACAGGCTCCGAAAGGCGGCCGCTCAGGAACAGGGGGCCACGATCTTCGGCTACTGGGTCAAGGATCCGGAACGTTACGGGGTCGTCTGTTTTGATGAGGGCGGCAGGGCGACGGACCTGGAAGAGAAGCCCTCCCTGCCCAGATCCAACTGGGCCGTGACCGGGCTCTATTTTTATGACAATGAGGTCCTGGATATCGCCGCCGATCTGAAACCCTCTGCAAGGGGTGAATTTGAGATCACCGATGTCAACAAGGCCTACCTCCAAAAGGGCTCCCTTCAGGTGGAAAAGCTGGGAAGGGGCATTGCCTGGCTCGATACCGGGCTTCACGAGACCCTGATCGAGGCCGCCGGTTTCATCGAGGCCATAGAGCGGCGGCAGGGGCTCAAGATAGCCTGTATCGAGGAGATCGCCTACCGCATGGGCTACATTGACGCCGGTCAGGTTCAAGCCCTGGCCGAACCCATGCGAATGAACGGCTACGGAAGATATCTGCTGGATATGATCAGGAAGGGCTGGTAGCTTCCCATGAAGGTGTCTGAAACCTCTCTCGAGGGCGTCTTGCTGATCGAGCCGGTGGTATTCGAGGACAAACGGGGCTTTTTCGTGGAGACCTACCGCCGGGACAGGTATCGTGCCCTGGGGATACCCTGTGATTTTGTGCAGGACAATCTGTCCTGCTCCGTGAAGGGTACGCTTCGGGGCCTTCACTATCAGTATCCCCAGCCTCAGGCCAAGCTGGTGCAGGTGATTCAGGGAACGATATTCGACGTGGCCGTCGATATCCGCCGTGGTTCCCCGCAATTCGGGAAATGGATCGGGGTGGAACTCTCCGATCTCAATAGCCGCCAACTCTTTATCCCCGAGGGCTTTGCCCACGGGTTTTACGTCCTCAGTGAGACGGCCCTGTTTACCTACAAATGTGGTGATTTCTACGCGCCGGAATGCGAGGGGGGGGTATTGTGGTCCGATCCGACGATAGGTATCCGCTGGCCCGAGGGCGATCCGATTCTTTCAGACAAGGACGGTCGGTATCCTCTGCTGGGACAAGTGCCCGCCGACCGCCTGCCTGTTTATGGGGAGACGGCATGAGAATTTTCGTTATCGGTGCGAATGGTCAGCTCGGTTGGGAGCTCTGCAGGCAAGGCAAGGAGTCCTCTGCGGATGTGGTCGGCTGTGATCTGCCTGAGGTCGATATCACGGATCCTGCGGCGCTGGAAAGGGCCGTGAAAGGGGCGCAGGCCTCTGTGGTCATCAATGCAGCCGCCTACACCGCGGTGGATCGGGCCGAGTCGGAGCCGGAACTGGCCTTTGCCGTGAACCGGGACGGGCCCGCCGTCCTGGCCGCCCTGTGCCGGGAAATGGGTATCCCTCTGGTCCACATCTCCACGGACTATGTCTTTGACGGCGAAAAGGGCTCCCCCTACCTCGAGACCGATCCCGTCTCGCCTTTGGGCGTTTACGGCAGGAGCAAGGCCGCCGGCGAGGAGGAGATAAGGGCCGGGCTCGATCGGCATATCATCGTCCGCACGTCATGGCTCTACGGCATGCATGGAAACAATTTCGTCAAGACCATCCTGCGCCTGGCCGGGGAGAAAGAGACATTGCGCGTCGTTGCGGATCAGTTCGGGTCCCCCACCCATGCAGCGGACCTTGCCGGTGCACTGCTGGATATCGCCGTCAAACTGAGCCCGGGGGATAGAGGGAAGTGGGGCACATACCACTACTGCAATGAAGGGGTTACGACCTGGCACGGTTTTGCGGAGAAGATATGCGGCCTTTTAGGAGAGAAAGAGGACCTGACGGTAAGGCGTGTCGAACCCATTCCAACCTCACAGTACCCCACAGCGGCAAAGCGACCCCATTACTCCGCGCTGGATTGTTCCATGCTCTTCAGGGACTATGGTATCAGGCCGAGGGCATGGGAGCAGAGCCTGATGGACATGCTTGAAATCAGGACCAAAATAGAGCCCCTTTGATTCCCAACCTTTTCATCCCCGGTTTTTCAAAAAGCCTTCATTCCATATCCTTTCTCTGGCTGGGCGGCCTTGTCGCGGGTCTCCTGAGTTTCCTGACGCAGATCATCCTGGCCCGGTATCTTTCCCTGGGGGACTATGGGGCCTTTTCCGCGGCCTACCGGTTGATCTGTATACTCGCCCCTGTTGCGGGATTCGGGGTGGGGGCCTACTGGCTCAGGCGCTTCGGAAAGGAGGGTATCGAGGGACGGCGCTGGTTAAACCCCTCCTTCAAACTCGTGGCCGTCACCACCTGCAGCGCGATCGGGATCATCCTGGGAGTCGGGTCTGTTGCGGGTTTCGATGAAGACGTGAGAATCCTGATCCACCGGCTCGCCCCGGTGGTGCTCTTCTGGGCCTCAACCGAGCTTGTGAGGGCGCGCTTCCAGCTCGAGGCGCGGTACCGGACCCTGGCCCTCTGGGATACCCTCTTCAGTCTGACAGGCCTGGTAGTCGCCTGCCTCCTTGTCCTGAGCCGGAAGGGCCTCTATTTCCTTTCCGCCGGATACGCGACGGGTGCCCTGGCCATCGCGGTCCTGGGCGGGATGATCCTCTACAGAATGGCCGCGGGCCCTTTTTCACCGGCGGGGCACCCAGCCGCCGGCGGGACGGATGTGGAAAGGTTCCGGAATGTCCCGACGGTTGCGGCCGTTCTGAAGGGTACACTGCCCTTCGCGCTCGACGGGATCTTCTACATGGTCTATTTCCAGATCGGGGTCGTCATGGTGGGGTGGTTTGACGGCTCTTCTTCGGCCGGGATGTATAATGTGGCCATAACGATCCTGTCGGCCGTATACCTCCTGCCCGGTGTGGTCTATCAGAAATTTCTCATCCCGAAGATTCAAAGATGGGCGGAGCATGACCGGGGCAGATTGATCGAGGTCTACAGCTTCGGAAACGGGGCCATGTTTCTCTGCGGCCTCTTTTTCATGCTCTGCGTGCTCATCAGCGTCTGGACCGTCGTCCCGTGGTTTTTCGGGCCCCGCTACGCGGAGTCCGGCCGGATTCTCCTTGTCCTGTGCATTGCCGTGCCCATCCGGTTCCTGTCCGCAAATGTCGGCAGCACCCTGGTCACCGGCGAACACATGCGCCGCAAAAATCTGTACCAGGGGGTGGGCGCCCTGCTCAACATCCTGCTGAATCTGTTCCTTATCCCCATGCTCGGATTTTACGGCGCGGCCCTGTCTGCGGTCCTGACCGAGGGGCTGATCCTCGCTCTGTACGCATCCGGTGTGAGGAACCATGTCCTGGGTCCAGGGGTGTGGAGGTCCTGGTCCTTCAGGCCGGGAGGTCACGACCATCATGGATGATGAGGGAAAGAGGCACGTTTTATCTCCAATGTCCGCACCGGTCAGTGTCATCATTCCCTGCTACCGGTGCAGGGGGACCATAGAACGCGCCCTTCGTTCCGTCCTTTGGCAGAGCGTGCGGCCCGAGGAGGTCCTGATGATCGAGGACGGAAGCGGCGACGGAGGCAGGACCCTGTCCCTGCTGCATCATCTGAAGCAAAGGCATGAGGGGAAAGTGGAAATCAAGGTCCTTGCCCTGAGGGAGAACAGGGGGGCCGCCGTGGCGCGAAACACGGGCTGGGAGGCGGCCCGCCGGCCCTTTGTCGCATTCCTGGATGCAGACGATGCCTGGCACCCGAGAAAGATCGAGATCCAGTACAACTGGATGAAGCACCGTCCGGAAGCGGCCCTCTCAGGGCATCCAAGACTTTTCGTGAGGGAGGACGAAGGGATATGCGCCTTGCCGGATCAATGGTCGGCCCGGCCCGTGAGCGCAGGACGCCTCCTTTTCCGCAATTGGTTTTTCACCTCGTGTGTCATGTTGCGCCGGGATATCCCCTTCCGGTTCGACCCCGCCAAGCGTTATTCCGAGGATTATCTGTTGTGGCTGAAGATCCTGTTGAGCGGATACCGGGGCCGGCGGCTGGAATTACCCCTGGGCTTCTGTTTCAAACCCGATTTCGGCTCCTCCGGCCTGAGCGGGGATCTGTGGCGGATGGAGAAGGGGGAACTGGATACCTACGGGAGGCTTTGCCGGGAGGGACTGATTTCCCCCCTTCTCCTGCCTCTTCTCTATTTTTTGTCCCTGGCAAAATATCTTCGGCGGGTGGCGATTGCTTCTTTAAGAAAGAATGGTCATGGTTTCGTGTGACAGGCATTCAGTGCTTCCGGAGGCTCAAAGGGCGGTGGTATGAATCTCGCAGGATCAGAAGATCATCCCTTTCATCACTTCAGGGAAAGACCCATTAAGGTGTTGACGATGATCGCACGGCTGAATATCGGCGGCCCCGCGATCATCGTGAATCACCTCGCGGAGGGTCTGGACAGAGATACCTTTTCTTCAACGCTCGTGACCGGGGTTGTGTCCGACCGGGAAGGGGACATGGGTTATCTCTTTGAGGACGCAACCGCGCGCCGGTTCGTGATCCCTGAGCTGCAGCGGGAGATTCAGCCGCTGAAGGACCTCCGTGCGCTGCTTCACACCCTGAGGCTTTTGCGGCGGCTGAGACCCGACATCGTCCATACCCACACGGCAAAGGCCGGCACCATCGGACGAACGGCCGTTTTTCTCCATAACATCGCCTCATCGAAGAAGATCAGGGTCGTGCACACCTTTCACGGTAATATCTTCAATGGGTATTTCGGCCGGTTGAAGTCCGGGATCTTTGTGGCCGTAGAACGCCTCCTGGCACGGAAGACGGATTGCATCATCGCCATCAGCGAGACCCAGAAAAGGGAACTTGCGGAGAAATACGCGATCGCCTCGCCCGGCAGGATAAGGATCATCAGGCTGGGTTTTGACCTCACCTCCTTTCTGTCCTGCGCCTCCCGTAGAGGCGGGTTCAGGAGGCGTCTGGGCCTCGGGGAGAAGGACCTTCTGATCGGTATCGTCGGTCGTTTGGTCCCCATCAAAAACCACAGGCTGTTTCTGGACGGAGCAAGGATTCTTCTTGAGCGAAACGCATCGACTCCTGTCACCTTCGTTGTTGTGGGGGATGGTGAAAGCGCGGAATCGTTGCGGAAATATGCCCGACGGATCGGCCTTGAAGGGCATGTCAGATTTTGCGGGTGGGTCAAAGACGTCTCCTCAGTCTATGCCGACCTGGACGCCCTTGCCCTGACCTCCCTGAACGAAGGGACGCCTGTGTCCATCATAGAGGCCATGGCCTCCTCCGTCCCGGTTGTCTCGACGGACGTGGGGGGGGTTCGTGACCTTGTGGGGCATTCAATCGGATCCCTGAGCGGGAAAGGCTTCAAGGTCTGCGAGAGGGGAGTCCTCTGCACCGGGATGGAGCCGGAGGGGTTTGCCGATGCCTTGTGCGGCCTGATGGAAATGCCGGTCCGGGAAAGGATGGGGCTGACAACCAGGGCCCGCCGTTTTGTCGAAACGGAGTATTCAAGAGAAAGGCTTCTGAAAGAGACGGAGTCCCTGTACATCGCGCTGGCGGGTGGGGACCTCCGCGCGGGTCGGAGAAAAAGATAAGTCCCGTGCATGGACGGCCGGGAAGGGAAGTTGCCGCCTGTGACGCCTTTTAGAGGCAGGGGAGGGGCCTGATCACAAAGACGAACCAAAGGATGCAAATCGCATTCATCCGAAGGGAATACGATGCCTTCGGCGGTGCGGAGCGCTACACCCAGGCCATGATGGCCGCCCTTGCAGAGCGCGGCCTGGAGGTCCATCTCTTCGCAAGGCAGTGGCAGGGCGCGCCCGGAGCGGACATACAGGTCCACCGGGTGAGGACCCCCCGGCGGCCGTCGTTGTTGCGGGACGCCAGCTTTGTGATCGGTGTGCGTCGGCAAACGCGAAGACATCACTTCGATCTGATTCAGTCTAACGAGCGTACGCTCAGTCAGGACCTCTACAGGGCCGGTGACGGTGTGCACGCCACCTGGCTGCGGTTGAGAGGGCGTCTGCAGGGACCTTTGAAGCGTCTTTCCGTGCGGATCAATCCCTACCACCGCTACACCCTGTGGCTGGAACGGCGGCTTTTTGAGGATCCGGCGCTCAAGGCGGTGGTGGTCAATTCCAACATGGTGCGTCGGGAGATCACAGACCGCTTCCGGATTGCGGACAACAAGATCCACACGATATATAACGGCACGGACCTGGACCGATTCCACCCGCGGCACCGGGAGACCCTGGGTCGCCGTTTGCGGGAGGAGGTCGGCGTGCCCGGGCATGAACCGGTCGTCTTGTTCGTCGGTTCGGGGTTTGAGCGAAAAGGTCTGGCCCAGTTGATCCGGGCCATGGCCCTGGCCGGGGACAGTGCCCGGCTCTGGGTGGTCGGAAAAGGGGATGTGCGGCCTTACAGGAGCCTGGCCGGCCGTGTGGGAATCGAGGGACGTGTGCGGTTCTGGGGTCCGAAGACGGACGTGTCGCCCTTTTACGCCGCGGCGGACCTCTTTGCCTTTCCGTCGCTCTACGACCCCTTTCCATCGGCGGTCCTCGAGGCCCTGGCCTCAGGCCTTCCGGTCATCCAGACCGCCACCTGCGGCACCTCTGAAATCACCACCCAGGGCCGTGAGGGCTTCATCCTCCGGTGGCCCGATGATATGGATGATTTTACAGGGGCCTTAAGGGCCTGTTATGATCCCGGCCGCCGCAGGGACATGGCCCACTCGGCCCGGCGGACTGCCGAGTTCTATCCGTTTGCCGACAGCGTCAGACAGATGTTGAGACTCTATTTCAGGTTGCTCAATCTGCCGGAGACCGGGGTGTAGTGCACAGCGGTCGTGAAAAGGCAGAGGGCAGGGACGCGGAACTCAATCAACGGAGACACACCTTGGAGCTTTCGGTTGCCATCATTACGAAAGACGAAGCCGCCAACATAGGAGACTGTCTCAGGAGCCTTCAGTGGGCCACGGAAATGATCGTGGTGGACAGCCACAGCGCCGACGATACGGTAGCCATCGCGCAGGATTTGGGAGCGCGGGTCTTTGATGAAGACTGGAAGGGCTATGCCCGCCAGAAGAACAGCGCCGTTGCCAAGGCGCTTTGCCCGTGGATTCTCAGCGTGGATGCGGATGAGCGTGTTACGGCATCCCTCAGGGCCGAAATTGAAGAGATCATCCGTGATCCGGCGGCCCTTAACGGTTATCAAATTCCCCGCAAGAATTTCTTCTGCGGCCGGTGGATCCGTTACGGAGGCTGGTCGCCGGATTACACCCTCCGGTTGTTCCGCAAGGGGCGGGGAAACTTCGAGGAGCGCGCCGTCCATGAAAGACTCACCGTTGAAGGCCCGGTCGGCCGGCTCGCTTCGCCCCTGCTCCATTATACCTACGATACGA
>JBMNCO010000061.1:0-11268 GCA_049366815.1 Desulfatiglandales bacterium
ATGGTGAGACCTACGTCTTCAGTTTTTCCTTCAAAAACGCCATGGTGCGTTTCCATGCGAGCTGGGCCGCCTCCCGGTCATACCGCCCAGGATTGGTATCGTTGTGAAAGGCGTGTTTGGTCCCCTCATACCTGAAAATTTTGTAGTCGACGGCGGCCTTCTGCAGGGCTTCCTCAAATGCAGGGATACCCGCGTTGATGCGATCATCGTCATCCGCGTAGTGCAAAAGCAGGGCGGCCTTGATTTTGGGGACATCTTCGGGTGACGGCTGCATGCCGTAAAAGGGTACGGCTGCTTTTAAGCCCGGAGCCTTCACCGCAACCTGGTTTGCCATTCCGCCCCCCCAGCAGAAACCGATGACCCCGACGTTCCCGTTCGAGCGTGGATGGGTCTGCAGATATTTTACCGCGGCGACATAATTTTTTACCGTGGATTCATGGTCCAATCGCTGAAACATGGGGCGGGCCTTTTCGGGATCCTCAGGTGATCCTCCAAGGGGTGACAGCGCATCCGGGGCCATGGCCAGAAAACCCTCCACGGCCAGGCGCCTGGCAACATCCTCGATATGGGGATTGAGACCCCAGATCTCATGAATGACAACCACGCCCGGCACCCTCTCTTCTCCCTTGGGCCACACCAGATGGGCGCGGATATCTCCTGTCGACCCTGGATAGTCTACACGGCCGGAATGAATCCTCGTATCATTTTGTGAGATCATCTCCGCCGCGGCATGGTCGTTTTCCAGTAAAGGCAGCAGGGAATGAGCCACCGTAATGCCGCCGGCGATAACCGCCAGTTTGGCGAGGAATTCCCTGCGATCCAGTAATCCACTTTTATGGTCTTCGTAGAGGTCAAGAAATTTTGTTCCAATCATCCTTTATCCTCCTTCCTTTGGGTTACCGGGTTTTTGGTCAAATTCGAGGATTGTCCGGGCGGACATGCCGGTCCTCTATGGCCTTCAGGCCTCTTCAGCATGGGCGGCCCATGAATGCCGTCGGGAAGTGTCAGTCGGCACGTATAAGTTCACCGCAGATTTCACAGCGGTACGCTGTCTTATTGTCTTCCGGTTCCAGTGCCTCGAAATCCCGGTGCCTCAAGCCCGAGACCTCCAGGCACTCCGGACAGCAACCTTCCCCCAATTCCGTCTCGGTTATGGTCAGATGACAGTGTCGACAGCGGAGCCGTTTTCCAGGCTCTCTGATGAGGACCAGTTTTTGATGTCTGCAGTCAGTCATAGTTACAAAGATTACAGGATTGATTTGCAAAAGGCAAACCGGCCGCCTTCCAATTCACCATTTTGATTTGGATGCATTGATTCGGATCAGGCCGTTTGTTCACTCATGACTTTTCGCCGACTCTGCAGAGGATATCCACCGCATACCCAACGGCAATCGACGCCATCATCATAAAAAAGGTGAGAAGCAAGACATAAATCCACCCGAAATAGGAAACCATAATCGGCAGGAGGAAGGGCTTGACTGCCCTGTTTCCGAGGAAAACGGCGATCGCGATATTTCCCGCACCTTTTTCCCTCACTTCTTTGAGCAGGGGATACCAGGCATAAACAGGCCCCATGGAGATAATCCCCGCCGCCGCCGCAAGCAGGACCCTCCGGAATCCCGCCTCTTGACCCAACAGTCGCGTAACCTGTGACGATCTGAACAAGAGGTTCAGGACGATCATCAATAGAAAGACAATGCCGAGTGGAGGAAGGACGTACCAGAAGATATTCACACTCGCCGCCAGGGCCTGAAGTGTTTTCTCAGGGGTCACAAAATAGAGGAATCCGTAAATGAGGATCGCCGCGAGGACAAAGATATAACGGGCCCCGATGACCCGGTTACGCGGCCGGTCACCCTTTGCCTTATTTCCCATCACAGGCATCCCCCAAAGATGATCCGGCAGGTGGCGACGGTTGCACCGGCAACGCACAGGCTGGCCGCAAAGGAAAGACCGTTTCGGGTCAAGGCGAAACGCCTACCCAGGGCGTCTATTTCAGCGGGCAGCTGGAGCAAACCCACGGTGACCCAGGACACCAGAAAGGCCGTTACGGCAAGGAGGCTTACGCCCTGGGCCAGGAGCTCGCCGCCGATGATATAGCTGTTGATGGGGTTCCCTGCAAAAAGGCTTCCGGCGACGGCCCCCCATAAAGTGTCCCAAAGTCCCTTCCCCGAGAGATGTGATGCGATGATTTCCTTGTTTACAAAGGTCTGAAACAGCCCCATGAGCAGCACCACGCCGAGGATTACGGGTATTGCTCCCCCGATCTGTCTGGCTGATTTTTTTACGGTGTCCACCACCTTTTCGCTGAAAGTCACCGTGGGGCCGGAGGCCCTGTTTCCGAGGCCGGGGGAATCCTTGACCAGACCCGGTCTGTACCGGTCAAGGGCCTCCGAAGCCTTCCCTGCGATCCCCCGCATCACGAGAACGCCGTTCGAGGTGAGGTGCTTCTCTGCCGTCGGGCTCAGGTATCCTGTCAGCAGGACATCCGGTTTTCTGCTGATGACAAGGATGACCGTCTGGATTCCCGAGTGGGTCATGCTGGAGGCACCCGGATTGGGAACGGCCTCCAGGTCCGCTGTCTCCGAATCCACGATAAGGAGATATTTGGCGGTCCCAAAACGTCCTGCCATTTCCGA
This sequence comes from Desulfatiglandales bacterium, assembly GCA_049366815.1. Classification (GTDB taxonomy): domain Bacteria; phylum Desulfobacterota; class DSM-4660; order Desulfatiglandales; family HGW-15; genus CAYNYM01. Next base: position 2,640 of record JBMNCO010000061.1, read on the forward strand.
ATCTAAAGAGGGCCCTTCCGTGGACATTGCGATACGCATTGGACGCCTCTCCTGTTATGGGCGGGGCCTTGCGTTTTTTTGAGGCCCGCGAGTCTTTTGGCGTTGAAAAGAGATTCTCCCAAGGGAGCGGGAACAAATGGAGTGCCGAAATCCGGAGGATTCCAACCCGCCAAGACTGAAATAACCAGTGTTCTTTCATTGCAGGAGACGGTAAAGGAGCGTGATCACGTCCGGGCAAGGGACATCCGTCTTTTCGAGAGATCACAGGATCTGACTGAGGAAGAGTTTTGTCCTCTCGTGCCGGGGATTTTTAAAAAATTCCTCCGGTGAGTTTCCCTCCACGATCTGCCCGTAATCCATAAAGAGGACTCGGTGAGCCACGCTCTTGGCAAAACCCATTTCGTGGGTCACCACGATCATGGTCATCCCCTCTCTAGCCAGATCGATCATGACATCCAGTACTTCCTTGATCATCTCCGGGTCGAGGGCAGATGTGGGTTCATCGAACAGCATGATCTTCGGATTCATGCAGAGACTTCGCGCAATGGCCACGCGCTGCTGCTGCCCGCCGGAGAGCTGGCCCGGGTATTTTTTTGCCTGCTCGGCGATGTGAACCTTTTCCAGGTAGTGCATGGCCGTCTCTTCGGCCTCCCTCCGTGGCACCTTCCTCACCCATATGGGGCCCAGGGTCAAGTTGTCCAGAATCGTCAGGTGGGGAAACAGGTTGAAGTGCTGAAACACCATGCCCACTTCCTCACGAATCTTCTCTATATTTTTGATGTTGTTGGTCAACTCGATGCCGTCGACGATAATGCGGCCCCGCTGGTGTTCTTCAAGACGATTGATACAGCGGATCATGGTCGATTTCCCGGAGCCCGAAGGACCGCAAACGACGATCCTCTCCTGTTTGGCCACAGTCAGGTCGATGCCCCGGAGTACGTGGAACTCACCGAACCACTTGTGCATACCGATGATTTCAATCATGGCCTCATCGGAGGTCTTCATGATGTCTTCGTTTGTTGCCTGTTCGTTCATTGCAGAGCCTTTCATTTTGCAGGGATACCGCCTTCGGCAAGCCGGTAAAGGCAGGTGTTACCGGCGCTCTCCCGCGGACAATTCCTTTTCAAGCCTTCGGCTGTACTGGGACATGGAGAAACACCCGAGGAAGTAAAGAATGGCCACAAAGAAATAGGCCTCACGGCTGAATCCCATCCATTCGGGATTGCCAAGCACGGACTGCGTTGTCTTCAACAAATCCCAGAGGGCGATGATCACCACCAGGGAGGTATCCTTGAAAGCGGAGATGAGAATGCTGACCGTGGGCGGAATCACGATCTTGAGGGCCTGGGGCAGGATCACCAGACGCATGGTCAAATAGTAATTGAGCCCCATGGATTCCGCCGCCTCGTATTGTCCCTTGGACATGCCCTGTAATCCGCCTCGAACCACTTCTGCGATATAGGCGGCGGTAAAGATGATGATCGCGACCTGGGCCCGGAGAATCTTGTTGAAGGTGACCCCTTCAGGCAGAAAGAGGGGGAATATGATGGAGGACATGAAGAGCAGACTGATCAGGGGCACGCCGCGGATGGCTTCAATATAAACGATACAGAGCCATCTGATGCCCCGCAGCTTCGACTGGCGTCCCAGGGCCAGGATAACGCCCAGGGGATAGGCGGCCGTGAGGCCGAAGACGGAAAGCAGGAGCGTCAGAGGAAGCCCTCCCCACTTGGTACTCTCCACGGGGCTCAATCCAAAGAGGCCCCCCTTCATGAGCAGGCCCATGACAAAGAGGCCGACAATCCATCCGTAACCCAAATATTTTGACCAGTGTTTCCTGTCCCGGCTGTAAAAGAGGAGGCCGAAAAGAATGAACATGGCCACAAAAGGCCGCCACTGGGATTCATAGGGAAAGAACCCGAAGATGATAAAACGCAGGTTCGACCACACCACGGACCAGCAGGCACCGGTTGTTTCCCTGCACACCGCACCGGTCGTATGCCAGGCACTGTCGATGAATGCCCACTGGAAGAGGGGGGGGGCGATTTTCCAGAGCAGGTAGAGGGTGAGAATGGTGAGGATGGAGTTGAAAAGGCCGCTGAACAGATTGGCCCTTAACCATCCGATGACCCCAATGTTGGTAATCGGGGGTTTCAGCTCTTCCGTCTGTGTTTCTTGAGTCAGTTCCCGCATATCAACCCGCGAATAATAAAGTTTGCTCCTACGGCGCTGTCATCTCTCCACCAGGGCCGCTCTTTTATTGTACCAGTTCATGAAGGCCGAGGTCGACAGACTGAAGATGAGATACACGGCCATGATGAGTGCCACCCCCTCGATGGATTGACCTGTCTGGTTGATGGTCGTGTTGGCCACCGAGACGAAATCCGGATAACCGATGGCCACGGCCAGAGAACTGTTCTTCGTGAGATTGAGCATCTGGCTCGTCAGGGGTGGAATAATGACTCTCAAGGCCTGGGGCAGGATCACCAGGTTCAGGACGAGGGACGGCCTCAGCCCGATGGCCATGGCCGCCTCTGTCTGGCCTTTGCTGACCGACTGGATCCCCGCCCGGACGACTTCGGCCACGAAGGCGGCCGTATAGAGGACCAGGCCCAGCAGGAGGGCGATGAATTCCGGGCTGAGGGTCATGCCCCCCTTGAAATTGAATCCCACAAGCCGTGGGGCATCCATGGCCGTGGGGGCACCGAAGGCCAGCCAGGTCACCAGGGGCAGGCCGATGATCGCGGCCAGGCCCACACGAAAGGTCGGAAAGATTTTCCCTGTCTCATCCTGCCTTTTTTTTGCCCAGCGGCGGAGAAAGTAGACGATCACACAGGCCAGTATCAAGGCCAAGAATATATACTTGTGGGAAACATGGGCCGCCGGCACCGTGAAGGCGACTCCCCGGTTGCAGAGGAAGAGACCGTCGATCGGGCATAAGGCCTGCCGCGGTCCGGGCAGTCCTTCGTAAAATATGGCATACCAGAAAAAAAGTTGGAGCAGGACGGGGATGTCCTGCATGACCTCGATGTAGACCGCCGCCAGCCTGGAAACCAGCCAGTTGCTCGAGAGCCGGGCCACCCCGATGACGCCGCCCAAGATGACCGTGATCACAATGCCGATAAAGGAGACCTTCAGGGTGTTGAGTGCCCCCACGATGAGGGCCCGGAGGTAGGTGCTGGCCGCTGAATAGGGAATCAGGGTCTCACCGATCTCAAAAGAGGACTCCTTCTGGAGAAAACCCCATCCTGTGGCGACGGACTGTCTTTCAAGATTTATGAGGGTGTTGGAAATGAGGTAATAGGCGAGCAGGCCCACGCCGCAGAACACGACGATCTGGAAAATGACGGCCCGTTTCTTGGGATCAAGCCAGAAAGGGATCTTGCCGGGCTGATTATTGTCCATAAATCAGTCGTTTCCTTTTGCAGGGTGCCACGATGATTTTGTCCGGATCGAAAAATTCGTGACATTGGCCTGCATGGTGGCCCGTTCGATATTTTTGTCCTCCGCGTCGGAGCAACAAGACTGCCGGGTCAAAAAAAGGCGCCCCTTTTGCGGCAGGGGCACCTTTTCTGGAGTTTATCTGAACGGAGCCGCGTACTGCAGACCGCCTTCAGTCCACAGGGCGTTCAAACCCCGATCGAGACCAAGCGGCGTGTCGGGACCTACACTCCGCTCAAAGATTTCGCCGTAGTTGCCCACCTGCTTGATGACGTTGTATGCCCATTTTTCGTCCAGACCAAGGGCCTTGCCCATCCCCGGGGTCACACCGAGAAACCGCATGATTTCGGGATTTTTGCTTTTGAGCATCTCATCCACGTTCTCGGACGTGATGCCTTTTTCCTCGGCCTCTATCAGGGCCATCACCGTCCAGTTGACAATATCATACCACTGATCATCGCCGTGACGCACCACGGGGGCCAGAGGTTCCTTGGAGATAATCTCGGGCAAGAGAATGTAATCAGCCGGGTTGGGCGAAACGGAGCGCTGGGCGGCCAATTGGGAGACATCGGAGGTCAGGGCGTCACATCGACCGGCAAGAAAGGCCTTGTTGAGTTCTGCGGTGTTTTCAATAACGACCGGTTTCCAGGTCATGCCGTTTGTCCGGAAGAAGTCCGCTACATTCATCTCTGTAGTCGTCCCCGGAAGCACGCAGACCGTGGCGCCTCCCAGTTCTTTTGCGCTTTTGACCCCCAACTTTATGGGGACCAGAAATCCCTGTCCGTCATAGTAGTTCACATGGCAGAAATTAAGCCCGTTGGTGGTCTCTCGGGTCAGGGTGCGGGTGGTATTGCGACACAGCACATCGATCTCCTTGGACTGAAGGGCGGGGAGTCGCTGCACTGCGGTCAGGGCCACAAATTTTATCTTGCTCGCATCACCGAAGACCGCCGCTGCAATCGCGCGTCCCGTGTCCGCATCGAGGCCCTTCCAGACACCCTTTTCATCGGGCATACTGAACCCGAAGACACCGCCGTTTACGCCGACCTGGACAAACCCTTTCGCACGAACTTCATCGAGGGTGCCCGCCATAGCCATTCCTGCTGTGGCCAGGATTGCCGCCACCACCAGGACCACGCCCAATTTGAATCGTTTCATCAATTTTCCTCCTTTGCGCTGAATCGTTTGGTTTGCTGAATCTCGCACCGCGAACATTTCCTTTCCTGCGCGTTCCGGAAAGACGGGTGACGGCGCCGGAAAAAGTTTTTCCATTGAACGTCTTGTTGTGGATAGGGTCCCGCCTCGGCGGGGATACGGAAAGCTACACTTCGTTTCATGGAAAAGATATGAATAGCCATTACATAACATGAAAAATGGTCGCTTTGCAAACAAAAATATGTCCTTATCCCATCGCTTTTTTACAAAAATAGGTAATATAAACATAGTGTTATGGATTTTTATGAAAATAGTGCGTGACCGAAGTCAGGGCATACCCCGGGATCGAGAACAGGTGGGGAATGATTAAAGAGGATTGACAAGTCGAACGGGGAAATCACTTGACAGGGGAGTCATATCGTTTTAAATGGTGGACCTTATATCATGTCTGGCATAATTTGGCATGAGCAAGGGATTGCCTGTGAATACTTTCGGTGGCAGGGAAGGGCTTTCCCGGTGTCGTTGAACACCTGTTATGGGCGGAGAGGAGGGTCTCGCGGATATGGTACGATTTAAAAAATCGGCTCTTGCGGCAATCGTCTTGTTGTGTCTCGGGGTTATGTCCCCGGCCTGGTCCGGGCAATCGGGTTTTATCACCGATATGGTCGGCCGAAAAGTGGCCCTTGAGCCTGGAGTGGAAAGGATCATCACCACTTTCAAGCCGGCGGCCCTGTGTGTCCTGTCTTTAGGCCTGTCTGACAGGCTGGTGGGTGTCGATTCCCATTCAAAAAAGGATCCTCTTCAACTGAGTGTTTTCCCCGAAATCGTCCGGTTGCCGGGGGTAGGGACAAAGACGACCGGCCTGAATCTGGAAGAAATCATCCATCTCAAACCCGATCTGGTCCTGCTCTATGCACAAAAGGACGGCATAAGGCTGGCGGATCGGCTTGTCGAACAGGGAATTCCGGCACTCATCATCCTTCCCGAAACCTTTGCCGGCCTCGAAAGCGCACTTCGACTGATTGCATGGGCAGCCGATCAACAGGGCAGGGCGGACCGGGTGTTAAAAGAAGGCGAACGCATCCTGGATCTTGTTGAGAAAAGGGTCGGGAGCATTTCCGGAAACCAACGTAAGGTCGTCTATTACGCCTCCAGCATGGGTCTGTTCAGCACGACCACCGGGAGTCTCATCCAGGATGAAATCATTTGCAAGGCGGGGGGCGCAAACGCCAGTCACGGGTTGACGGGGTATTTCAGGGAAATTTCCCCTGAGCAGTTTATAAAATGGAATCCGGATTTGATCGCCGTATCCATGCATGGAAGGGGACAAGCGGTCAGGGTCCTTTCCCGGCCGGAGTTCAGACAGGTCCGGGCCGTGGAAACGGGGCGGATGTACCTGTTCCCGTCAAACCTGGCCCCTTGGGATTTCCCTTCTCCCCTCTCCACCCTTTCCGTGCTCTGGCTGGGTAAGCGCCTCTACCCGGACAGGTTCGAAGATGTCAATCTGGAGGCGGAAATCGATCGTTTTCATGTGACCCTTTTCGGGAAGTCCTTTACAGCCATGGGAGGGGACTTGAATGATCGGTTGGGGCCATGAGCGATTAGGCCTCCAGGCATTCAACCTACTGTGGCATAAGGAGAATTGAACATTGGACGCACTCTTTCTCAAAAACTTTTACTACCTGTCCTTTGCAGGCTATATCCTGGCCTTTTTCCTTTCCTTGAGCCGTCGGGACCGGATGTTCAAAACGGTTTTTGTCTTTTCCTGGGTGCTCAATGGGGCCGGCTTTGTGCTCTTATGGTACCGTGCCGGGCATTTCCCCTTTGTCGACAGCTTCGCGGAGAGTTATGTGGCCGCAGGCTTTTTCCTCGGAATGATGTCCCTGCTGCTTTCAGGGCGGGCCACTTCGTCTCTTCGATTAGGGCGCTACACGACCCTGGGAATCATTCTGCTCTATGCCCTTTCTCTGGGAAAATCCCTGGAGCCTTCATCTTATCTGTATTGGTATAATTATCCCTCGGTTTTCTGCTTTTTCTTTTTTCGCGTGATCTCCATCGCCGTGATGCTCTGTGGTGCCGCCTTTTTCGCCATGAGCCTGCACCGCTTGGAAAAGGGGCGGAATGGAGGGGCGGCTGTTGACATGGCAAATGGTCGCAATTTCCTGCTTCTCGGTGCCCTTTTCTTCCTTGTGTCCGAAATCTGCGGGGCATGGTGGAGCGCAAAGGCATCCGGGGATTTCTGGCAGTTCAGCCCGGCCTTTTTCACCTCCGCCGGGACTTTTCTCCTGTTTATGATTCCCTTCCACTGGCCGTCCCAATGGGGCGGTAAACGCTCCGTCAGGGCCATTGTCGGCGCCTGTATCCCCGTGTTGATCCTTGTGGTGGTCATGATAAGAAATCATTGAGGCGTACATGAAATCACTGAGCTCTCTGAGGTTTATGATAATCTGTTCGACCGCCCTGGTCCTCTGGCTGGTGACCGGGGCGGTCCTGGGCAAGGCCGATGCCTTCAGGCTTGTCATCCTTCGTCAGATGAATGAGATCCTGATTCGGGACTGGATCCTCCAGGAAGGGATGAAAAACCCTGTCCCCTGTCTGTGGCTGCTTATCCTCATTCTGATTGCAGCACTCCTTCTGATCAACATTGTCCTTTGCACCTGGAACAAGCTCCTGGAATTCGTGAAGATCCGTACAACCATCACCCGAATAACCCTCCTCGCCGTCCATGTCTTCTTCTTTGTGCTTGTGCTCATGCACGGCGTCAGCTTCATTTGGGGCTACAAGGCAAAGGGCGACTTGGGCGAGAAGGAGACCTATACGCTGCCTGGAGGCATGGTCCTGAGGGTGGATGAAATCCGTTTTGTGGATGACCCCGAACTGCTCAGGATGACGAGGCATGCCCGGACAAACAAGGCCTTTCACTGGAAAGACAATTACGCACGGGTCTCTCTGATGCAGGAGGATAAGACCCTTCTGAGCCGAGAGCTCAGGCATATGGCGCCTCTCAGCTATGGCGGCCTGCAGGTCTCTCTCTTCAGGTTCTCCGACCTCAGTCCGGAAAGCAGTGAAAAAGGGGAGAGGGGTGGGTGCAAGGTATGCGGCGACAGTGGGGCCAAGGAGGATGGGAAAGTTACTCTCCGGGACGTCCGCCCCGGGGTGAATCTTGTCTTTACCAGGAATCCCATTGGCCCCTGGTTTTTTTGGGTATACGCCCTTTTTATCGTAACGACAGGCCTTTATCTGGTTCTTATCTGGCCGGCAAAGGATGAGAGATGATCGTTACGGATTTTTCCGCGCAGGATTCCCCAAGGACGAAATATCGCGGCGTGATGACGGTGCTGATTCTGCTTCTGATCTTGGCCTTTTTCGTTTCACTCGGAATCGGGCGTATTGCGATTTCCGCAGGGGAAGTCCTTCGGATCTCCATTTCCTGGTTATCCCAAGAGCCGCCTGATCCCCAATTGTCCGGCAAGGCCATGGTCTTCACGCTGGTGCGGTTGCCGAGGTGCCTGCTTGCCGTGCTTATGGGCATGGGGCTTTCGGTTTCCGGTGCCGTGTATCAGGGCTTGTTCCGCAACCCACTGGTCTCGCCTGATATCCTCGGGGTCTCGGCCGGCGCCACCTTTGGGGCCGCCCTCGGGCTCCTTATGCCCGGAAGTTCATTTGTCACGGTACAACTCCTGGCCTTTGTATTCGGCCTGGCCGCCGTTTCCATGGCCCTCGGTATTGCAAAGGCGGTTGCGGTGAAACCTGTTCTCGTACTGGTCCTGGCAGGGCTGGTGGTGTTGTCTGTCTTCAATTCCTCCATCACCCTCTTGAAATTTTTTTCAGATCCCTATAACGAACTGCCTGCCATTGTCTTCTGGATCATGGGGAGCATCAGCAGGGCGGAATGGAAGGATCTTTATGCGGCCGTGCCGCTGATCTGCGGGGGTCTGATCATCGTAGGTGTATTGCGTTACAAGCTCAATGTCCTGTCACTCGGGGACATTCAGACAAAGTCCATCGGTCTCAATCCGGGCCTTTACCGCAT
>JBMNCO010000062.1:0-1142 GCA_049366815.1 Desulfatiglandales bacterium
TATTACACGATTTGTCCGCAGTTCAACCTCCTGCGGGAAGGGCGCGAATACTGCGGGGCGGATTGCCGCGATTGCGGCACGGAGGAGAGGAGAACGCCGCATTTCTCCATGATGAAGCGGTTCTTTAAGGATCTTGAGGCCGAATTCGTGGCCCCGTCCCAGATCGCCGGGGACATATGGGGAAAGGCATTTCCCGAGCACGCGGAAAAGGTCAGGGTCGTCCCCCATCAGAATGGATCGGAGCGCCGGATCTCTTTTTCCCGGTCCGGCATCCTGTCACCCGGTTATCGCCCGAGAATCGCCTATCTCGGCTACGAGTCGGTCAACAAAGGGATCGAGGCCTGGCGAGGGCTCGTTTCCTCCCCGGACCTGAAGAAGAAGTACGCGTTTTACCACCTCGGCGCAGCGGGCATCAGGTTGCCCGGCGTGAAATACGTGGCCGTGTCTTTCCTGGAAGAAGGCCCGGATGCGATGGTCAAGGCCCTGCAAAAAAACCGGATCGATATCGCTTTTCTGTGGTCCATATGGCCTGAGACCTACTCGTTTACCGTGTTCGAGGCATTTGCCGCCAACGCCTTTGTCCTGACGAATGAGGTCAGTGGGAACATCGCGGCGCAGGTCCGGGAGTCGGGCAGGGGCATGGTCTTTGGCAGTGAAGACGCGTTGTTTCATCTCTTGCAGGATGCGGCGGGATTGAAGGCATTGCTCGAGGAGCATTTCAAGCGGCGCAGAGCCATAGATCTTTCCTTCAACGGCCGACTCGCCGAGGAAAGCGCCGGGGATAAAAGACCCCGATCATTTTTTACGGATGCAGGGCCGTCGGACAGGGACGGCCTGAGACAGGACTTTGCCGAGTGGGGCCGCCTGATGGGCGCCGTCGAACTGGAAACGGCCCGGGCCGAACAGATGGAAGAAATGTCCAAAAGGATTCTTTCCCTGGAAAAGACATTGTCGGGGTTGAACCAGCCCGTCTTTCAAGGGAATCTCCAAAGTGGAGCAGAAACCGTTTCTTTGCCCGCAGGGCCTCCGTCCCAACAGATGATCGATGAGACCGTCCGATATCTGAGGCGGCATCCACGGCTCAAACACATGACGACGACCCTCCTGAATACCCTGTGGCGTTGCGCACTCAAGGCAAAAAA
>JBMNCO010000063.1:0-4647 GCA_049366815.1 Desulfatiglandales bacterium
CAGCGGTCAGCGGTCAGCGGTCAGCGGTCAGCTATCAGCGGTCAGCTGTCAGCTGTCAGCTGTCGGCAAAAGCTTTGCAAAGAAAAGGCATGAGGCTGAGTGCTGAATGCCGATAGCAGACCGCACCATCCGGAAATCATGTATTTCCGGATGGAATCTCATAGCCTTCACCCTACAGCCTAACCAACCTGAACAGTTGTTGAGTTTCTTAAAACAGATCGGCCGGAGTCTGATATGTGGTGGTTCATCGCTATTCTTGCAGTTGCAGTGGGGTGCGCCCTGTATCTCCTGAAAAGGGCGAAAAAGGAAGTCGTTCCCCAGGATACCTACATCTGCGATGTCTGTGGTGAGAGGGATTGTATTTGCCGCAAAGAAGAGAAATGACGACCCTTTGACAGGGAGTATTGAAAAGTTCATGGCCATTTACGAATACGAGCATATCACGGAACCCTGCGCAAAGGGCAGGGTGTTCGAGGTCCGGCAGTCCATGCAGGATGCCCCCCTGGAGAAGTGCCCCTTCTGTGGAGGGGTGGTCAGAAAGCTCATGTCCCGACCTTTTATCAACACGCCCAAATCAAACAGCGAACTGAAGGACCTGGGCTTTACGAAGTTGGTGAGAAGGGATGACGGCGTTTACGAGAACGTGACCGCACGCGACGGTGAAAGCCGCGTCGTCCACAGGGAACGCCCTGAGACATTCCCCGATTTCAAAAAGACCATAAGCGATTGAGGAGAGGGGGCTCTGAGATCACCCGGCCCCTTCAAAATGGCATGTGCCGCCCACCGCAAGGGGTCGGGATGTTCTCCCTGCTTCGCGCCCTTTGCCGTCCACGGCGACCGTCTCTCCGGGATTCTGACTTTTGTATGAATTTAGCCCTTTCCAATAAGTGTTTGGAAATCATGATTTCCTTTCGAATTTTTCAAAGGGCTGAAGTGTTACCGACCTTTCATCTTTCCTGATTCAGGGGCGAATCGGGCCCCAACCTCAATGTAGAGACGACCTTTTTATACCCCCAGGTGCCTGATCTGATCGTGTCCGAGGCAAAAAAAAGCCTTTTTTGAATACCCAAGAAAAAAACAGCAATGCAACGATTTTATTTTAAGTTTGCTTTGCTTGTTTTTATAAATAGGCTAAAATACAAATTTTTATGGGAGGTCAATCATGAGGAAGCGCCCGGATTTGAAATGCAAGTCCCTTTTAACGGCCTTTGTGTATCTGGGCCTGATGTCATGGTGTGTGACAGCCGGCCTCTTGTGCGCGGCTTCGGCCGCGGCTGCCCAGCCGACCCTGGTCCTGCAGACCGCTCCGACGTCCTTTGCACAACTGGCCAAAAAGGCCAGTCCGTCCGTGGTGAATATCAGCGTCGTCAAGGTCATCAAGGGGGAAAGCGCCCGGATACCCTTTGGACCGGAGGACCCTTTCAGGGACTTCTTCGAACGGTTTTTCGGGGGGCGGATCCCGAAGGATTACAAACAGGGGGCCCTCGGCACCGGCTTCATCATCGATAAAAAGGGCTTTATCCTGACCAATAACCACGTGGTTGAAGGGGCCGATGAAATCAAGGTGACCCTGACCGACAAGAAGGAGTTCCCGGGCAGGGTGATCGGGCGGGATGCCAAGACGGATCTTGCCCTGGTCAAGATAGATTCGACCTATCCGCTCGTCCCCATGGATCTGGGAGATTCGGACAAACTCGAGGTCGGAGACTGGGTGGTGGCCATTGGAAATCCCTTTGGTTTGGGCCATACCGTGACGGCGGGTATCGTGAGCGCCAAATACCGTCAGATAGGCACCGGGGCCTATGACAATTTCATCCAGACCGATGCCTCCATCAATCCCGGCAACAGCGGCGGGCCGCTGCTCAACACGGCCGGGGAGGTGGTCGGAATCAATACGGCCATCTTCTCCCAGAGCGGCGGGAGCGTGGGCATCGGGTTCGCCATTCCAATCAACATGGTCAGGGAACTCCTGCCCCAGCTCAAGAAGGGAAAGGTCGTGAGGGGCTGGTTGGGCGTGATGGTGCAGGACATCACCCCGGAACTGCAGTCCAAACTCCAACTCAAGGACGCCAAAGGGGCCCTCGTGGCGGATGTGGCCAAGGGCGGCCCGGCCCATAAGGCGGGTATCCAGCGGGGGGATGTGATCGTTTCCTTTGACGGGAAGGAGATCAGGGAATCCCATGAGCTTTCATTTATCGTCGCCTCGACCCCGGTAGGCCGAAAGGTGAAAGTAGAGTTCGTTCGAAAAGGGAAGAAGTCCGATGTGAAGGTCGAGATCGGGGAGTTGAAGGACGAGACCCAGGAGGCCGAGCAGGCGACGGGAGAGACCCCCGCCCTGGGAATGACGGTGCAGGAAATCACACCGGAGCTGGCCGATGAATACGGCCTTCCACAGAAGACGGGAATCATTGTGGCCCAGGTGGAGGAGGATTCCCCGGCGGTGGAGGCCGGAATCAACCCCGGTGACATTATCCTCGAGGTGGACCAGGTCCCCATGACCACGGTGCAGCAATTCGAAAAGAAGATCCGGTCCTACAAAGCCGGGGATACGATTCTCTTCCTGATCAAGCGTGAGGCGGGTGCCCTCTATGTGACCTTGAAGATTGAAAAGTGAGAAGGAGGTGACAAAAAGCGCCATGGGAGCAAGCGAAGAGATCCTGACTGGAAGGCTCAGCCTCGAGCGTCTCTATAAAGAAGTCCCCGTTTTCGAAGAAAACGCCCGGACCTACGCACCGCAGGCCGGTCCCCTTGAAAGGATCCGCGCGATCGGAGAGGAGACCGACCTGATCCTGTTCATCGGGACCTGGTGCCCGGATTCCCGCAGCGAGGCGCCGAAGCTCTTGAAGATCCTTGCTATGGCCGACAATCCGAATCTGGCCCTCACGATCATGGGTGTGGATCGGGACAAGGACGACGGAGAGGGCCTGGCCAGGGCGCACAAGATCGAACGGGTCCCGACTGCGGTGTTCATCAGGGGAGGCCGTGAGCTGGGCAGGATCGTGGAGCACCCCAAAAGGAGTCCGGAAGAAGACCTTCTCGAAATTGTGACGGGATCGTGATCCGCGTCATGAGGAGGGCCGGGATCCGTCAACCCGTGACCCCTTCACGATGTCCGGCCGGTCCCGCGGGTTGCCTCTGACCGGATTTCCCTTCCGCACCCCGACCTGAATGCCGCGTCTTTGACCGCCCCTGCGATGGTGCGGGTGACCCCCCGGTCAAGGACGCTGGGCAGAATATGGTCCCGGTGTGGACGACGGACATAGGCTGCAAGGGCATGGGCCGCCGCCACCTTCATCTCCTCGGTGATCCGGGAGGCACAGGCATCGAGTGCTCCCCGGAAAACCCCCGGGAAGACAAGGGCGTTGTTGGTCTGGTTGGGATAATCGCTCCTCCCCGTCCCGACCACCGCCGCACCTGCGGTCTTTGCGAGATGGGGCATGATCTCGGGGATGGGGTTGGCCATGGCAAAGACGATGGGATCGTGGTTCATGGTCCGGACCATCTCCGGTGTCACGAGTCCGCCGCTCGATACCCCGATAAAGGCATCGGCTCCTTCCAGGGCATCGGCCAGCGTCCCCTGCCTGCCGCTCCGGTTGGTCTCCTGCGCGATGATAAACTTGTACTTGTTGCTGTACAGGCCTCTTCTCTCCCGGTGGATGATCCCCTGGCTGTCGCAGACAACGATATCACGCACCGTCTGGCAGAGATCCGGACTGTACCCGATGCAACGGAGCAGGCGCACGATACCATACCCTGCAGCCCCCGCGCCGCAGACCACGATCCGCAGGTCCTCAAAGTCCTTTCCGGTGACCCGGCACGCATTGAGAAGTCCTGCCAGGACCACGATGGCCGTCCCGTGCTGATCGTCGTGCATCACCGGGATGCCGATATCCTGGAGCGCTTCCTCAACCTCGAAGCATTTCGGCGCGGCGATATCCTCGAGATTGATTCCCCCGAAGACAGGGGCGATATTCCTGACCTCGTCGACGAAACCGGTGTGAAAGCTCTCGAAGCAGATGGGGAAGGCATCGATCCCGGCAAACTTTTTGAATATGGCGGCCTTGCCCTCCATGACCGGGATGGCCCCATACCCTCCGATATTGCCGAGGCCGAGCACCGCGGAACCATCGGAGACAATCGCGATGCTGTTTCCCTTCAGGGTATATTTGTAGGCCATCTTCCTGTCCCGGGCAATGGCCCTGCACACCTCGGCCACCCCCGGGGTGTAGGCCCTGGAAAGATCCCGGCGGGTGGCGAGGGGCACCTTGGAGCGAATCTCGATCTTGCCCCGGTGCGCCGCGTGGAGCTCAAGGGCCTCCCTGTAGATATCCCTGGGGCCGTCTCCTGGTTTTGTCATCTCTCATCCCACTATGGTTGATATTGTAAAGGGCGGGTCACGAAACGGGCCGAGACCCCGCTGCTCGCCAAGGCCGAAAATGTCCCGTCCTTTTGTCTCATCGAAACCCTTCGTTTCGGGAGCGGACTATAAAATTTTTTCTCCTGCATGTCAAACCAAATCCAACCCTATGATATTGTGAGGAAAATTGGCGGGCCGGCTCTGCAGGTTTTAAATAGTTTCCATCCAGGTATGCGTTTAGCTGTTTGAAAGAGCCCGGCAATTTCGGCCATGGGAGTCTCTTTTCAAAA
>JBMNCO010000064.1:0-3174 GCA_049366815.1 Desulfatiglandales bacterium
TAGTTCCAGGGGAGGAAGTCCGATGGGTTCACCTGGAGCTTTTTGAGATTCTTGAGCACCCATGTCAGATAATTGAGGGGATTGACCCCCGCCAACTGACAGGTGTGGATGATGCTCATGAACAGGTCTCCCACATAGGCGCCATTGCGAGTCTTAAAGAAAAGTGCGTTTTTCCGATGCAATATCGCGTACTTCAAGGCTCTTTCACAAATATTGTTGTCCAATGGTGCTCCTGGCACTTTGAGGAAACGCGTGAGCTTGTTCCAGTGTTTGAGCATATACTTGATGGCTTTGCCGAGCCCCGAGTTGGGTTCGACCAGCTTTTGCTCGAACTGCGTCTCACACCACACCTTGAGGTTGTCCATGACCGGGCCGCTGTTCTCCTGGTGGTAGGCGAGGCGCTCGTCGGGGGAAAGACCACGCTCTTTGACAATCGAATCGTTTTTGTAGACCATGCCCAGGGCTTCGATCACATACGTGCACTCCTCCGGGAATCGATCCATCAGGTCCACGAACTGCCTGCGGCCGTGGGTGAGGCAGTTTGAAAGGATGGTCTTAAATTCCTTGGGCACGTTGCGGCTGAGGGCATCGCACATCTGGATGGGCGGAGGCAGCCCCGAGGCTCGAGCGCGAAGCAGTTCTTCGAGGTTTTCGCCGGCATGGCGGTTGCCGGTCTTAAACAAGGCTATCTTGTGACCGTCCCGGATGCTGACGATCCCGGAGGTGAAGATGCCTTTACGGGTGCTTTCCGGGTCCTGCTCCTTGAGAAAGGAAAGGATTCGGGCCGTGGTATCGTCGTTGTGCACCACCTCGCCCTGGGCGGCAGCGTTCTCAAGCGCATGGAGAAGCGGGGTGAGGGTGAGAGCCGCTGCCTGGACCATATCCCACTGGGTGGATGCAGGCAGGGGTTGACCGAGGTTTTCCTGGAGCTTTTCAAGACGGTGGAAGGGCATGCCGCAGCCGTATTTGAGCATGGCCACCATGGCCGTGGCGGACTCATCATGCTTCGCCTCTCCCACGTCCGGAGGCAGGGGCGGGGTGAAGATCTCCCCGCACAGATTGCACCGCAGCCTGGTTCGTTCATAGACCGTGGCGTTGAGAGGCGCCTGGCCCACGATGTGGACAAAGACGGAGGGCAGGGAAAGCTCATAGAGTTTGCCCTTTTCACATCCCGGGCAGTGATCTCCCGAGTGCAGCGCGGGATGCTCGATGAGCACCTTGGCCCCTCCCTTATAGGCGGATGCCGACGTTCTGCCATGCCCTTTCGGGGGTGGGCGGTCGGGTTTTTCAGGCTTTGGTTTCGTGTCCGTGGGTTTGTCTTTTCCAAAGAGGTTTCTGGCCGTCTCGGTGGGTGCTCCGAGAAGGTATTTGCACAAGCGGGCAAGAGAGGTTTTATTCTCGGCCAGGGCCTGGGAAAGACACTCGACGGTCTCGGTCATGGACAAGACCACGTCCCAGTCCTCTTCGGCCAGGGCGCGGTTTTTGATCCGCCTCTGGAGGGCTTTGAGCTGGGCTGCGGAGATCTTCAGTTTTTTCGGGTTCCTTACGCCCATAGCCTCTCCGTATAGCGTTGCGTGAGGGGATAGAGCCAGATGGTTTTAACCGGCTGAGAGAAGGTGTTGTATCGGTCCATTTTGCCCCGGCCCCGGGTCTCGCCCACACAGATCCAGTTGGCGGCCTTGTAACAGGTGCCGCTGAAGCGCTCCTTTTCAACAAAGGTCTCGGCGAGCACCGGACGGTAGCCGTAGCGGTGGTGCCAATCCTCCGGAAGCTTTGAGCAGACAAGGGAAAGGATGCGGGATGCGAGGTTTTTTGACCGCACCCAGGGAAGCAGGAGAAAGCGGGAGTTGTTCACCACGAGGTGGAGATTTTTCTTTCGTTTGTCTTTGTCCCAGCCGATGAATCGATCCCGGGGAGCGGTGTTCCAGGCAGCCGCGGAGAAGCTCAAAAGGGCCAGGATCTCATCGGCTTCCTTGATAAAGTAACGCAGCTGGGCCCCTGCCAGAGGCGTGTAGCCCAGGTAGTGGTAGCGGTCGATGAACTCGTTCCAGAGCTTTCCCGCCCCGCCCTCGATCACCTCGCAGTGAAGGTTGAAGTCCCCGGCCTTCTTTTCAACAGGAGGCTTTGGCTGGGTGAAGAGGCTTCGCTCGGTGTGTTTCCTGGCACGATTGAAGGGCTTCTGGGTGGGGGGAAGGGTGATGAGGCCCGCCCTGTGCATTTTCAAAAACGCCACCCGGCAGCTCATGTCCTTGAGGCCCCCGTCGGGTTTTCGCCACCCGAACTGCTCGCAGAACGAGGCCGAGAGCCTCGCACGGTTGATTCCCTTTGTGGTGGCGATCCGGTTCCGGATCCAGTCGATCTCCTGATCGGTAAACTCTCTTCCGCAGTAGCGCACGACGTGAAGGCTCCTTTCTCAGGGGTTATGGGAGCCTTATAGCATAGGAGAAAATCAGTGTCCAGTGAAATCGTTCAATTTTCTCCACATAGGTGCGATTTTTTGCGCTGACGAACAACCGTTCCAGATCAGAATCTGAAGCTCATGGGCAAGCAGGGATCGTGACGTGCCACCATCCTCTCCTTTGGGCCACCACCTGAAACGGCCCTGGCTCAAACGCTTCTGGCAATGCCAAAATCCCTGGCCATCATAACATAACGCTTTTATGGAGGTCGCCCTTTTATTGCGGAAAACGAACAAGGTGCCGCTGAAAGGGTCAGCTTTGAGAGCCTCCCTGCACACCCTGCACAACCCGTCGATGCCTTTCCGGAAGTCCTGAGGCTCCACCGCCACCAGGATCCTCATCTGAGGGGTGATCTGGATCATGACCCATGTCTCAGAAAGGCCGAGGCCAGGGCGGTTGGGTCCCACCGGGGGCAGTCCCCTTCGAACGTCATCTTCATGGTGGCGCCAGCGCTGTTTTCGAGTTCTACCGTGCAACGGGCTGGAGATGGTGATGCTAAAAGCTCCACAAAGCCTTCAGGTACGGCGGCAGGTTCAGGAGACGGTTGCCGGCAGTTGCTCCAGGCAACACGAGCCTTGAGAGCATTGTAATTGAGGTGGAGTACGCTGGAAACATGATAGACTGAGTGAGTCTGGCAGGCTTCCACCGCAGCCGCCCACAGGGATTTGGGGATGGGGGTTCTATGTTTCCTGTTCCTGCGCCAGACTTCAAACCG
>JBMNCO010000065.1:0-2456 GCA_049366815.1 Desulfatiglandales bacterium
CGGGGGTAAGGGCGGCGGCTTTTCCCCCTGCCGTATCTTTTCCTTTATCTCCTTTTTTCTGGCCTGGGCCTGGAAGTACTGGATCAGCCCCAGCAGAAAGAGGCAGAGCACGATAAAGGCGATGATCGAAAAAAGGAGCGGTGCGTTCGTTGTAATGCCGGTCATGATAAGGACTCCTAAACCCGGATACGGACCATTTTTCGGATAATGATGATGCCGATGCACATCAGAGCGGCTGCGATGGCCAGTGCGATCCTCCCGTTCGGTTCGCTGATGAGGATATTGAGGAACCCGGGATTCATGATGCTCAGGGCGATGGCCACGAAAAAGGGAATGGCCACCAGGATAATGGCCGACAGCCTGCCCTCCGCGGAGAGGGTCCGCACCCTGCCGTAGAACTTGAACCGTTCGCGGATGAGGTGGGCGATGCTCTCGATGATCTCGGCCAGATTACCCCCCGTCTCCCTCTGCAGGATCACGGAGACCACAAAGAACTTGAGGTCCGGGCAGTCCACCCTGTAGGACAGGGACTTCAGGGCGTCGTGGACGCTGACCCCGAAGTTGATCTCATCCAGGGTCTCGTCGAATTCCGGCCCCAGGGGGTCGTCGAACTCGTCGGCGGCTATCTTGAGCCCGCTCGTAAAGGCGTGCCCGGCCCTCAGGGCCCTGGCAATGAGGTCCAGGCCTTCGGGGAACTGGCGCGTGAATTTTTCCATCCTCTTGTCTTTTTTGATGCGGAGGTAGAGATAGGGAAGAGACAGGGCGATGACACCCATGATCAGGGCGAGCGGCATGCCGAGGGAAAGCAGTGCCCCTGCCGAAAAGGCCGCCAGGCCGAAAACAAGGCTCAGGAGAAGGAAAAAGCCTAAAGGGTAACTTGCATTGGCCTGGACGCGCAGGCGCTCGAATCGGTCCACGCTCGTGATCCGATGCAGGACCTTGTTCAGAAAAGGGACTTCGCTGTAGATGTGCTTCTTCAGGATGTCGGCGGTCTTTTCTTCGTATTCCCTGGTGTAGGAAAGACCCCTCAGCCGCTTCTTGATGTTGGCCTGATCCGGATACCGGGCATTCCGGTAGGCGTAGAAACAGAGCTCGACGACGACCAGTACGATGACAAATCCAATGACTATGGGGAGTAACAGACCCATCTGATCCTTCCTCTCTTTACACCTCCAGGACGCGGCTCGGGTCGAACAGTTCCATGGGCACCTGGATCCCTGCACTCTCAAAGCGTTCCATGAATTTGGGCCTCACCCCCTGGAACTGGAAATGCCCCCGCACCCGGCCTTCCTGGTCCACGGTCCTCTGCCTGAAGGCGAAGATCTCCTGCATGGTGATCACGTTCCCCTCCATGCCCGTGATTTCCTGCAGGCTCAGGACCTTTCTGGTCCCGTCGGCCAGGCGGGCCGTGTGGATGATCACGTTGATGGCGGAGCTGATATATCTCCTCAGAAACTCGCTGGGGATGTCCATGTTGGCCATGGCCACCATGGTCTCCAGACGCATGAGGGCGTCCCTGGCCGAATTGGCATGGATGGTCGTCAAGGACCCGTCATGGCCCGTGTTCATGGCCTGGAGCATGTCCAGGGCCTCCTGCCCCCGCACCTCGCCCACGATGATGCGGTCCGGCCGCATTCGGAGGCTGTTCCGCACCAGGTCCCTTTGCACGACCTCGCCCTTGCCTTCGATGTTCGGGGGCCGCGTCTCCAGCCTGACCACGTGATCCTGCTTGAGCTGCAGTTCCGCGGAGTCTTCAATCGTCACGATGCGTTCGCTTGCGGGAATGAAGCGCGAGAGGACATTGAGCAGCGTGGTCTTGCCGCTGCCCGTGCCGCCTGAAATGATCACATTGAGTCTCGCCCTGATGATGCCCTTGAGGAGTTCCCCGATCTCCGGGACCAGGGTCTTGAAATTGATGAGATCGTCCAGTTCAAGGGGATCCACCGAGAAACGCCGGATGGAGACGATCGGGCCGTCAATGGCCAGGGGCGGGATGATGGCGTTCACACGCGACCCGTCCGCAAGTCTTGCGTCCACCATGGGGGAGGACTCGTCGATGCGCCGGCCCACGGACGAGACGATCTTGTCGATGATCTTCATCAAATGCTCGTCATCCTTGAACCTGGCGTCCGTCGGTTCCAGTTTGCCGTATCTTTCTATGTAGATCTGTCCGTAGGTGTTCACCAGGACATCCGAGATCGTCGGGTCCTGGAGAAAGGGCTCCAGGGGACCCAGGCCCAGGACCTCGTCCTGGATCTCGTTGAGCAGGCGCTCCCGCTCTTCCAGGTTCAGGGGAATGGTGAATTCCTCTTCCTCGAGGATCCTCTCCACGAGCCCCCGCAACTGCGATTTCAGCAGGACCGGGTCCAGGGTTTCGAGCAGGGAGAGATCGATGACGTCCAGGAGCCGGTCGTGGATCTTGGACTTGAGCTCGAAATACTCCTCCGGGATCACCC
>JBMNCO010000066.1:0-14125 GCA_049366815.1 Desulfatiglandales bacterium
CTTCAGAAAGGGAGCATGATTTCCACACACTTATTGGAAAGGGCTAAATTCATACCAATCCGGCAATTCCAGGCGGGCCGCCGCAGATGATGCCAGGACAGTGGATCAGGGGGCTCGGTTGCAGGAGCGGTGCATGTGTGCTAGTCTTACATCCCATCAGGTCTTTATCTCAATCAAATAAGCCCCGCCCCGCGCATCAGGGACAGCAGGAATTCCTTTGGAGGCACGCACATCCATGAGTTTCAACCAAGGCGCTGATGCCGTTTCCCAGGCAAAAGACAGGATACCGGAGGGAAACAGCGGCGTTGAAATACGCAAGACCATCTGTTCCATCTGCAATCCCCAGTCCCACTGCGGCATTGACGCCCATGTCAGAGACGGTGTCGTCGTCAAAGTGGAGGGGACAAAAGAAAATCCCCATAATGCGGGCACGATCTGTTCCAAAGGGGCGGCCGGTCGACAGTATATCTACCACAAGGACCGGATCCGGACCCCGCTTCTGAAAAAGGGCGGCAAGGAGTCCAGCGTTTTTGAACCCCTATCCTGGGACGAGGCCCTTGACCTCCTGGCGGACAGGTTGCTCGCGATCAAGCAGGAATCGGGGCCGGAATCCGTCGTTTTTTATGCCGGATATCCCAAATGGATGCGGCCCTTTTTGAAACGCCTGGCCCACAGCTTCGGATCCCCGAACTACTGTTCGGAATCGAGCACCTGCGCAAAGGCGGTGGCCCTGGCCAATCAGTTGAACTACGGGACCATGGGGCGTCCGGACCTGGCAAAGGCCCGTTGCCTCCTCGTCTGGAGCAACAATCCCTTTTATTCCAACACATCGAATGTCAGAAAATTCCTCGACGCAAGGGAAAGAGGGCTGAAAATAATCGAAGTGGGGCCGCTGATCACACCCGTGACCGCCCATGCGGATATCCACCTGCGCATCCGCCCGGGCACCTCGGGGGCACTGGCCTTGGGCGTGGCGCATGTCATCATAGAAGAAGACCGCTATGACCGGGAATTTGTGGAGGACTGGTCCTTCGGATTCGAGGAATACCGTGCCTATGTCCGGGAATTTTCTCCCCAGGTGACCGAGCGGATCACCGGTGTCCCGGCCTCATCGATCAGGAAGGCCGCCAGACTCTTTGCCGGGACAAAACCGGCGGGTATCTTGAGCGGGGCCAACGCCACGGTCCATCACACCAATGGGGTTCAAAACCACCGGGCATTGACCTGTCTGATCGGGTTGACCGGCAATTTCGACCGGGAGGGGGGCAACTATGTGGTTCCCCCCTCCTATCTCTATGTCTCCAACGGCCTGATCACGCGCCAATCCCAATTCGAACAGTCCCTGCCCTATGAAGAAATGGCGCCCAGGTTAGGGCAAGACCGCTTTCCCGTGTGGACCGGACTCATACCCGAGGCCCAAGCCATGCATCTGCCTTTTCAAATTGAAAGCAAAGAGCCCTATCCCCTGCGGGCCCTCGTGGGTTTCGGGCTGAACCACCGCATGTGGCCTGCATCCGATGCCTTTGCCGAAACCCTGAAGAAACTCGATTTTTTCGTAAACGTGGATCTCTTCATGACGGACTCAGCCAAGTTGGCCGACCTGGTGCTCCCCGCATGTTCATCCTTTGAGAGAAGCGAACTGAAATTCTACGCCGAACAACACGTCATCTGGACATCTCCCGCACTCCAACCCCTGTGGCAATCGCGTCCGGACACTGATATCATCTTTGATATGGCCAAAAGACTCACGCCCGAGGATCACCTTATGCAGGGGGGATATGAGGCCTGCGTGGATTGGATGCTGGAACCCACCGGCCTCAGCGTTGCCGAACTCAAAAAATACCCCGCAGGGTACACCGTGAACGATGTCACCATGCCCCCTTATGAAAAATATCGGGACAAGGGGTTTGCCACGCCTTCCGGCAAAATGGAGTTCACCTCCACCATCCTCAAAGAAGCCGGACTAGACCCCCTTCCCACATACCGGGAACCCCGATTGAGCCCGGTCGACCCGTCGGAGGCGGCCTCTGAATATCCCCTTATTCTCACAACCGGCGCCCGCCTTCCCATGTTCATCCATTCCAGGACCTTTCGTCTGGCCTGGACCCGAAGCCTCCGGCCGGAACCCATGGTAGACATCAACCCTCGGGATGCCGAAGTCCGGGGAATCGTCTCCGGCGACCGGGTGGAACTCTCGACCCGGCGGGGTTCAATCCGCGTGAGGGCCAATCTGACCGAAATTGTCGCTCCCGGGGTGGTCAACATGTACCATGCCTACCCTGAAGCGGACGTCAACCAATTGATAGACCCGGACTATCTGGACCCCATTTCGGGATACCCCGGGTTTAAATCTTTGCTTTGCGAGGTCAAAAAGATCTCTGGATAAAGGGAGAGTTACACCGAACAATGCAACTGGGATTCTCTTTTGACATTTCGAGATGCAGCGGGTGCATGGCCTGCGTGGTCGCCTGCATGGACCAGCACGACCTGCCGGGTGACGGGGCAAGCCTGAGACACGTCACGCCCTTGGAACGGGGGCGTTTTCCCTCGGTCCATATCTCTTTCCTGTCCCTGGCCTGTCTTCACTGCGGGGACGCCCCCTGCATCATGGCCTGCCCCACGGGCGCCATCTTCAAACGGGAAGAAGACGGCATCGTTGATGTCTTCAAGGACATCTGCGTGGGTTGCCACAACTGCGCCCTTGCCTGCCCCTTCGGTGCTCCTCAGTTCACGGACAGCGGGAAGATGGCCAAGTGTGACTTCTGCATCGAGCGGATCGAAGCGGGCCTGGAACCGGCCTGCGTGCGGGCCTGTCCGACACTGGCGCTGGGTTTCGGACCAATCGACCGGCTGTCCAGAGAAAAGGCAGGCAGGGCCTCAAGGGCCATTCTGACGGCCTTTTATCTGAATCCCGGAGCCGGGAAGTGACCCAATACCGGCGATTGGTCATCGTCGGGTATGGCGGCGCCGCTGTACACGCCGTCAGGGCGGCCCGGGCCGCCGCGGCCACCAGGGCCCCGTTCATATGTTCTCCGATGCCGCAGGACAAAAGAGCCGTTCATCAGGCCTTGTGTGTTGAATTGATGAATCATTCTTGGATCATACTTTTCCTGTGTTGATAATAGGCGTCCCTGATCGCGACATACGGGTCAAAGGCCGCGCTTTTGAAATCCTCGTATTCTCCGATAACCAAAGAAGTATTGTTGACAACAGAATAGGCCCTCACCGAAATCCTGTATTTCGCAGCCAGGTCCACATGGCTTACGGGATCTGCAAAAAAATCCCCGACGGTTCCCAGGGTGTCACGCAGGTTGGAGGGCCCCAGAATGGGCCAATTGATGAAAAAGGCCGGCCCCATGCCGTATGATCCGAGGGTCTGGCCCAGATCCTCTTCGTATTTTTTGATTTCCAGTTTGTTGGTTGCGATGTCGATGAATCCGCCCAGGCCGACAGCGGTGTTCGTCACAAAACGCCTCACCTCGTTGCCGGCCCCTTCCATCTTTCCCTGGAGCAGGCAGTTGATGAATCGAATGGGAAAGCGGAGATTATAAAAGAAATTCTTGACCCCCACCCTCACCTTTTCAGGGGCCACGGCCTTATACCCTATGGCCACGGGCTTCAGTACCCAAAAATAGAGTTTGTCGTTGAAATGGTACATGGCCCGGTTGAAGGGCTCCAGAGGATCGGCAATGGCATTCATGTATTCGTCCTCGGGGAATTCCTCCCATTCTTCTATCTTTGCGAGGACAATGAAATCCGAATTCATCTCATGGGACACATTGACCTCACTTCTGTCATCGGAAGATAATCGCGCAAAAGAAGAAGATTCATTCACACCGGGCCTTTCATTCATGGCTGATTTGAAAACAACGGCGCCCAAGTGTTCCTGGTCACCCGCCTGATTTCTTTCACCGTGGATCAGGCAGGATCGGGGGCCGGAAAAATCTTGGGCTTCCGTGAACTCTCCAAAGGCCGCTGTGTTCAAGAGATTGAAGGCAAGAAGCACTGCGAGTGCCATCCCGCTAAACTTGTTCATGGCATGAGGTCTCCTTTATCGATGTGGCACGGCCACGGAGGCACCGTCTAATCCTGGTCGATCTTTTCTTTCAGCCGCTCAACCAGTGACGAATAGGGGTTTCTCGAAAGGATGCTGTTAAACTGACTGCGGTAGTTGTTCACGAGACTGACGCCGGCTACGGAGATGTCATAGACCATCCACAGGCTGCCGCCCTTGTTGCGCAATCTGTACTGCACACTGATCTCCTCGTTTTTCGAGGTCAAAATCTTCACATCGACGACCCCGTATCCGCCGTCGATGGACTCTCCAACGTATTCGACCTTTTCTCCGGAGTAACCCTCCACCTTATCCAGATAGGTCCTCTCGAGAAGCTGCCCAAAGAGCTCCACGAATTCCTTCTTCTCCTCCTCGGTCCTTTTGCTCCAGTGTCTCGCCAGCGATCTCCTGGACATTTCCTCCCAGTCAAAACGCCTGTCCACCGCCTTACGGATCAAAAGTCTTCTTTCCTCGTCATGGGAGGAACCCTTCAGCGCAGGATCAGTTATGATCGCCAATATTTCATCGCTGGTCTCCTTGATCTGCTCTGTTGCCGGGCCTGCAAAGACATGCGGCACCAGGGCGAGGACAGCCAGAAATGTCACGACCACCAAACAATAACCTGTCTTATTCATTCGCTTCTCCACGCAAGTTCATTGTACATGTCCCTTTTCGGTCACTCTCCTGCCCGGGCCTCAGATCTTACCGAACACAAAATTGGATATCAACTCCTCAAAGTCGACCGCCGGTTGCGTGTCACGGATCTTCCCACCGGGAGCAATGATGACCTCAGATCCCCCGGGGGTAATCTCGATGAATTTTTCCCCGATAAGTCCCTTTGTCTTTATGGAGGCGATGGCATCGTCCTGTACTTTGATATCATCGGAGAGGTTCAATACAATTCGGGCTTGATAGTCGTCAAGGGTGATGTCTTTTACACGACCCACAGCCACCCCTGCAATGCTGATGGAAGAGCCGCGCTTCAATCCTCCGGTATTTGAAAAATAGGCATAGACCTCGTATCCCTTGCTACCAAGCAACTCCATTCGTCCGAGCTTAACGGAAAGGTAACCCAGGCAAATGATGCCCGCGATTACGAATAATCCGACCGAAAATTCGATATCGAATTTCTTCATGACCAAACTCCACCGCCTCTCGCATAGTTGGGTTATGATTCCCTATTAAAAAATCTGTAACACTTTAGCCCTTTGAAAAATTCGAAAGGAAATCATGATTTTCACACAGTTATTGGAAAGGGCTAAATTCATACAAAAATCCGTTGCGACCTATCAATGAGCCTTGTTGGATCTCATTTCCTGCCTGATCTTGAGAACGGAGTCCAGTTCGCACAAAGATTCATGAATAGGGCCCTGCATATTGCCTGTAATAAATGATTGGACGACCGGATCCTCGGAAGACAGGATTTCTTCAGGAGAACCCTCAAACTGAATGACGCCCTCATGGATCATGGCGACCCGGTTTACCACACCGAATATCCTCGGGATTTCATGTGTCACGATGATCCCTGTGAAGCCGATCCGGTTGTGACAAGAATCGATCAGGCTGAGAATGGTCTCACCGGTCAACGGATCGAGCCCGGTCGTGGGTTCATCGAAAAGCATGATTTCCGGTTCCTCCACCAGGGCGCGGGCAAGGGCCGCCCGTTTGACCATACCGCCACTCACCTGTGAGGGGTATTTCTGCTCCGACCCGATCAGGCCCACCTGCTCCAGTTCATAAAGGACCTTTTCCCGGATTTCACCCTTTTTCATATGGGTCTTTTCCCTCAGGGGGAAGGCCACATTATCAAAGATCGTCATGGAATCAAACAGTGCCCCGCTCTGAAAAAGAAACCCGAGGCGGTTTCTCAACTTCAGGAGGTCCTTACCTTTCAACAGGGCCAGATCCTGGTTGTCGATAGTGATGTTCCCCCTGTCCGGCTTGAGCAGGCCGGATACATGTTTCAGGACGACGCTCTTTCCGTATCCGCTTCTTCCTATCAGCGCGAGGACATCACCGTCTCCCACCTCGAAGGAAACCCCTTTCAGGACATGGCTCTGCCCAAAAGACTTATGTATATTCTGGACCCTGATCATCTTCACTCTCAGAACAACGCGGACGTCATGAAATAGTCCCACACGAGGATCAATACCGATGAGAGCACGACGGCCTGGGTTGTGGATTTACTCACCCCCTCGGCCCCGAAGCCGCTGTAGTATCCCGTGTAGTACCCCTTGAAGCAGCACACCCAACTGATGATGATGCCGAAATTGACAGACTTGAAGACGCCTTCAAAGACATCCCGCATCTCCACATAGTTGATCATCTCACCGAAGT
Source organism: Desulfatiglandales bacterium (assembly GCA_049366815.1). Lineage (GTDB taxonomy): Bacteria > Desulfobacterota > DSM-4660 > Desulfatiglandales > HGW-15 > CAYNYM01. The sequence goes on from JBMNCO010000066.1 coordinate 6,392, forward strand.
AGACCCCGGAGCTGACACCGAGCAGTCTGACACCGACAAGATAACCCCCGAAGATCCCGACCACGTCGAAAATGGCCGTCAGCAGGGGAACGGAAATCAGGGCGGCCAGCATATTCGGGACAACCAGGTAGCGATAGGGATTGAGACCCATGAGTTTCAGGGCGTCGATCTGCTCGCTGATCCGCATGATGCCGATCTCAGCGGTAATGGATGACCCGGCCCGGCCCGTGACCATCAGGGCCGAAATGACAGGGCCCATCTCCTTGATCAGCGCAAGTCCGACCATCGGCCCGAGAAAGGCCTCGGAGCCAAACCGATTCAGGGTGTTAAATCCCTGAAAACCCAGGACCATCCCCGTAAACGCGCCGGTAAGAAAGATCACCGAGAGGGACTGAAACCCGATAAACTGGATCTGTTTGAGGATCAGGGAGACCTTTGTAGGAGGCGTGAGCGAAAAAAAGGCCCCCTTGACCAGGAAGATACCCATGCTCCCCAATCTGTGGATCAGGCTTAGAAATTCAGCCCCCAATGTCCTGACAAAATCCATAAGGCCTGTGCAATCTGCCTTCCAGTAATCTATTACACCCTCAGTGAGGGGTTGTTGTAAAGGCGTTTTGAAATGGGATATGGTCTTTGTTTAAAAAAAACAGCCTGGACTTTTTATGCAACAATCATCCAAAGTTAAGCATGATTCTTTATCATCACGGTTTGCTTTTGACAACCCCAAAACATTCCCCATGAATCACCATCAACGGCTCACATGTCCCGCAGCACCTCGCGGGATTGCCCTTTATCGCTCCCTCCTGCCTGGAAGGTCATGCCTTACGGGCCCGAGGCCTGGTGTCCAGGGCGGATACAGCCTGAGGTCGTCACTATTCTACGTCCGGTTTAAGACGAGATACCGGTTTCTATGATTGAAAGGGACATACTGTGGGTGTCAAGAAGGGCTTCAACGCCCAAAGGAAGGGACAGGTTCTCAACACCGTGGCCCAAGGGCAGGCCGCCGAGGATGGGGATGTCGGAATCAGACAGGGTCTCATCCAGCAGCCGGTAAATTGCATGGGGATCGCCGCAATCCAGGAAATCTCCGGCGATCACACCCGCCAACCCTTCAAGCAGACCACTCAGTCTGAGTTGGGTCAGCATCCTGTCGATCCGGTACAGGGGCTCGCCCCGATCTTCAAGGAAAAGGACAGCCCCTTTGAGTGAGGGCATGAAAGGGGTCCCGATAAGATGGCATATCATGCAGAGGTTGCCTCCCAGGATGACGCCTCGTGCCCGACCCTCCCTGACGATCGTCTTTCCGGAAAAATCATATTGAAAGGGACGATCCGATGAGACGAGATCAAGGAGACTATCCAGATTGCCGCGGCCGTTTTCCGCGAGGCCTTTGATCATAGGCCCGTGGATCGTCACCATGCGCGTCTTCGCATAGATGGCCCAGTGAAGCGCTGTGATGTCACTATAACCAACGAATATCTTGGGGTTCTTCCGGATGACTTCAAAATCGATCCCATGCAGGAGCCTCAGGGTGCCATACCCGCCACGCGCACAAATAACCGCCTTTATTTCCCGGTTTTCAAACATGGCATGGAATTCCCGGAGTCGGGTTTCGTCATCCCCTGCCAGATAATCCCGCTGTGCATAAAGGTCTGGAGACAGGATGACCCTGAAACCCCTCGCCTCCAGCAGCGCGATGCCGGCATGAAGCTCCGACGGCGTCACGGGCCCTGCCGGTGCAATGACGCCGATGCTATCCCCGGTCTTTAATGCGGGGACCCTGATGGTCACTGATTCCTCTTGTAAATGATCATGAGTCCTTCGAGTGTCAAGTCTTCTTCTACGCGATCAATGGTCTCCGATACTTCGCATATGAGGGGCGCAAGCCCTCCCGTTGCGACGACCATCGGATCCTGCCCCATTTCCTTCTTGATTCTCCGGACAATGCCGTCCACAAGACCCGCATACCCGTAAATGATACCCACATTCATGCTGCTGACGGTGTCCTTGGCGATCACGTTCTTTGGTTTGGCAAAGATCTCCACCCTCGGGAGCTTTGAAGCCTTCTGAAAAAGGGCCTCGCAGGAGATGACGACCCCCGGTGAAATGGCCCCGCCGATATAGGCCCCGTCCTCGGAAACGCAATCAAAGGTCGTGGCTGTGCCGAAATCTATGACCACGAGGGCCTTGTGGTATTTCTCGTAGGCCGCCACGGCATTGACGATGCGATCCGCCCCCACCTCTTTGGGATTGTCATAATGGATCGGCATCCCTGTCTGGGTATCATGTCCGACGATCAGGGGCGTCACGTTAAAATACCGTTTGGAGAAGTCCTCCAGTGTCATCAACAGGGGAGGCACCACACTGGAAATGATGATTGCGGTGACATCCTCCAGTTTGAAATTGGACGTTCTGAAAAGATTGTTCATCAGGATGCCCAGTTCATCGGCGGTAATATCCCTTTCCGTCCTGATTCTCCAGTGTTTCAGAACTTTTTCTCCGTCAGTGACACCCCACACGATATTCGTGTTTCCCACATCGATACAAAATAACAATTCATCGCCCTTTCGTGTCTGGATTCATTTGTCATTCAGGTGTGACGCGGCCCCTCTTGATCGCATCAATGACCTTGACCGTCTCCACCGCCATTTTCACATTGTGGACCCTTATGATATGGGCCCCGTTCATTGCCGCAGCGGCAACCGTGGCCATCGTGCCGACGTCCCTCTCTCCGGGCACCCTGTCAAGAAGGCGCCCGATAAAGGCCTTGTTGGAAGTCCCCACCAGGAGGGGCATCCCCAATTCCTTGAAACGCCGCAGGTGCTTGAGGATCATCAGGTTGTGGTCAAAGGTCTTGCCGAAACCGATTCCAGGATCCACAACGATCATGTCCCTCGCGACACCGCCCGTTTCGGCCCGGTTCGCCGCATCCCTCAGAAAATCGCAGATCTCGGCGATCAGGTCACCATACACGGGATTCTCCTGCATGTTCTTCGGCCTGCCCTTCATATGCATGAGGATGACAGGGACGCCCGCCTGCGCGGCCACCGCCGTAATATCCGGGTCAAATCGCAAGGCACTGATGTCATTGATGATGGATGCACCCGCATGGAGGGCCTGCCTGGCGACTTCAGCCTTTAGGGTGTCGATACTGATGGGAACATCCGTCAACCCCCTCAGCCGCTCGATGACCGGGATGACCCGATCCAGCTCCTCCTGAAGAGGAATCTCCTCAGAATAGGGCCGCGTGGACTCACCCCCCACGTCAATGATGTCCGCCCCGTCCCGCACCATGTCAAGTGCATGTCTCAGGGCCTTTTCCCTGTCAAAAAAAAGACCTCCGTCAGAAAACGAGTCCGGGGTGACGTTCAAGACACCCATCACATACGTTTTCCGACCGAGGTCCATCCGGTGATCAGACCACTGCAGGACGAAACTCTGCGCCTCCGGGCCGGTCAAGATGCCTCCGCCTCCGCAACACCCTCCTCTTTCGGGGAACCGTCCTGACCCATGATTTTGTCGATATCCTTGGTGTCCAGGGTCTCCTTTTCCAGGAGGGCCTCGGCCATCCGGTGCAGGGTATCCAGATTTTCCCGGATCAATTGAACCGTCTTATTGTAAGAACCCGTGACGATGTTCCTGACCTCTTCGTCGATCTTCTGGGCCGTCATTTCGCTGTAATCCCTGTGCTGGCTTATCTCACGTCCCAGAAAGATCTGTTCGTCCTTTTTGCCGAATGTCAGGGGTCCGAGGTTTTCGCTCATGCCATATTCACAGACCATCCTCCTGGCCATTTCAGAGGCCCGTTCGATATCATTCCCCGCACCGGTGGTCTGCATATTCAGCACGATTTCTTCCGCGGCCCGGCCTCCCATGAAAATGCAGATATTGTTCAGCAGGTAGTCTTTCGGATAGGTATGTTTTTCATCCACAGGCAACTGCTGGGTCAGACCGAGGGCCCTACCCCGGGGAATAATCGTCACCTTGTGGATGGGATCCGCCCCGGGAAGGAGTCTGGCCACAAGGGTGTGCCCCGCCTCGTGATAGGCCGTCGTCCGCTTTTCCTCATCAGTGATGATCATACTCCTGCGCTCGGCCCCCATCATGACCTTGTCCTTGGCATCCTCCAGGTCGGTCATCTCCACCCGGTCCTTCCCGCGCCGCGCGGCCATGAGGGCGGCCTCATTGACCATGTTTTCCAGATCGGCGCCCGTAAACCCCGGAGTCCCCCTGGCAAGGGTGTGGATGCTCACGTTCTCATCCAAAATCGTCTTTCGCACGTGCACCTTGAGGATCCCCTCTCTGCCCTTGATGTCCGGTACAGGAACCACCACCTGCCTGTCAAAACGCCCAGGCCTCAGGAGAGCAGGATCCAGGACGTCGGGCCGGTTCGTGGCCGAGATAAGGATGACCCCCTCATTGGATTCGAAACCGTCCATTTCCACGAGGAGCTGGTTGAGGGTCTGTTCCCGCTCATCATGGCCTCCACCGAGTCCCGCCCCTCTGTGACGTCCGACCGCATCGATTTCGTCGATAAATATGATACACGGGGCATTCTTTTTGCCCTGCACAAAGAGATCCCGCACCCTCGAAGCGCCGACCCCCACGAACATTTCGACAAAGTCAGAGCCGCTGATACTGAAAAAGGGGACTCCGGCCTCTCCTGCAATGGCCCTCGCCAACAGGGTCTTCCCGGTCCCAGGGGATCCCACCAGGAGGACGCCTTTCGGAATCCTCCCGCCTAACCTTGTGAATTTCTTGGGATCCCTGAGAAATTCGATGATTTCATAGAGCTCTTCCTTGGCCTCGTCAATACCGGCCACATCTTCAAAGGTCACCTTTTCCTGGCCGTCCGTCATGAGTCTGGCGCGGCTCTTCCCAAAGGACAGGGCCTTGCCGCCCCCGACCTGCATCTGTCGCATAAAGAAGATCCAGACACCGATGAGGAGCAACATGGGAACCCAGTTGAGAAGGACACTAAACCAGGGCGAATCCTCCGGAGGCTTCGCAGATATCTTCACGTTTTTGGCCCTTAAGAGGGTAATCAGCTCCGGGTCTTCAGGGGCATAGGTCTTGAATAAACCCTGTGGAGACATGCCTGTAATATTGTCTCCTTGAATGACGACTTCACTGACACTGCCGCTCTCCACCATGCTGAGAAATTCACTGTAACTTACCGGTAACTTGCCCCTCTCATCGGTTCTGAAGATCTGGAACAACATGACCATCATCAGACTGATGACCAACCACAAAGCAAGGTTTTTATAAAAAGGGTTCAAATGCAGGACCTCCGATATAATTTAAATATTAATTATAAGGATATTTTCGGAAAATACTATCCCTACCTTAAAAATTTTTGTGAGACATGCCATTGGACAAACGTAGGGCGCTCCGAGGAAAGACCTGGCGTTGACCGATTCGGATCTGAAAATATGCCACAATCCAGGTGGGTTGCTCTGACACCTAACATACCATTGATTTTTTTGGCATCATATTTGCTTTATTTCATCAATCTCAACACAAAATTCAAACGAAATTTTTGAAAAAAACGTAACACTTTAGCACGGTGAAAAGTTAGAAAAGAAATCATGCACCTTTTTACGTTCCAAAGCTCCCGGGGTGGTCTTTTGTGCGTCCTCCCCGTAGTCACTTCACAAAAGGAGCTCAATTTCCACGCCACGCAGTTATCGGAAAGGGCTAAATACATACAAAAACAAATTTCGGTACATTCTTTAAAAAAAGCGCAGGAGGGTTATAGCAAAGGAACACTCGGCATATAGAGCGAGGATTTCTTACAATACGAGTTATTAATGGTCTCATAATTGTCGCTACAACTTTCCATAAATTTCTCAGGACATTTCTTTCTCAAAGGGACAGATTGGTCCTCTTTATGAAAAATGAGCAATGGCATATTTCATAGACAGTGTCTATCCAATTTAGGAACTATCAATAACATACATAATATGTAGATTAAAAAGCGAATGTATTTCAACCATTGAGGCAAACAGTCCAAGTATCAGGCTTCACAGCCAATCTTATCTTCCAAAAAAGAGGCAAAAATGAAAATTCTGATGACAAATATCCAATTAACAGGATTCACTGGAAGTGAAATTTTTACTTACACGATTGCTGACATGTTACGGAAAAACAACTTTGAAATCGTGGTCTATTCAAAATTGATCGGAAAGCTCATGCCCCTTTTCCGTGAAATCGGAGTCAACGTTGTTAACGATCTCACAACAATTCGCAATAACAATTTCGATGTCGCACATGTACATCACAATATCAATGCGTTGGAGGTAAGATATCATTTTCGTGATTTGCCCATTGTATTCCTTTCCCATGGGGTTTTACCCTTTCTCGAGCAACCTCCTAATATCGATATAGGCATATCTAAATTCCTTGCGGTAAGCGAGGAAGTCAAAGATAGCCTAGTCCAAAAAAGTATCAATGGAAAAGATATAAAAATTCTGAGAAATATGGTGGATTCTACTAAATTTTTTCCTTATCGAAAAATAAATAATTTTCCGAGGAAAGCATTAATTTTAAGTTATAAAATCGACGATAAAAAAGTTGAAATCATCATTAAGGCCTGCAAAAAACTTAAAATCGAATACCAATTTGTCGGAGGAAGATTCGGAGTAGTGCCACAGTCTTCACTGCCATACTATATCAATAGCGCTGACATTGTATTTTCTTTAGGTAGAGGTGTTATAGAATCAATGATGTGCGGAAGAATTCCAATAGTCTACGACCATCTTGGAGGTGACGGCATGGTTACGCCTGATAACATCAAAGAGATGATGAATTGCAACTTTTCCGGTAGAAAATATGGAATTGAATTCACTGATGAGCTGCTTGTTGATGAAATTTGCAAATATAGAAGTGAAAATGGCGCTATATTAAGAAAAATGGCGTTAGAATATTTCGACGCAAAAAATCAGATAGATTATTTGATGAGCATATATGATGAAGTCCAGCAGAATCGTCCTGCGCCGATGAGTAAACCGAATGAGGAACTTTTAGATTTCTTTATTAATTCTGTTAAGGAAATTTATATACGAACTTTCTATTTTGCTAGGGCGAATTCAATGCTCACGGAGCAAAGGACTTCTCCACCGAAAATAATTCTAGAACAAAAGGTTCGAGAGATTGAAGTTCTTTTCAATAAGGGCCGCATCGATGAGGCCGAAAATCTGACAAGGCAAATTCTTAAAGAGACGCCAGATGACCTGAATATGATTAATGATCTTGCAGTAATTCTTTGGAAAACGGGAAGAAAATATGAGGCTCTTAAAGAACTTCAAAAGGCTATGGAAATCTCTCCTGGCAATAAAGATATCATCTGGAATCTGGGGCAGTTTATGCTTGAATTGGGGCGGACAAGCGATGCATTGACTATTTACAAAAATTATCTAACTAATCATCCAGATGATAATGAGGTTCAAGAAGCCCTCGTTGCCTTTCAGGAGTTTGAAAATAAGGCTAAATCTTCCTTCACTGATGAGGCCCCTGGGGACAAAAATCTTAAGCAGGCAATTGGAGCTCTGTAGGCAATCTTCTTTTAGACAGTTTTTAGAGCAAATATAGTCCATAGATAGAGATACTCATTCTGCAACCAACCCCTGCCTCGTTTTTTTGGAGACGAGTCTGAGATGTTCTATAAAGAGGCCATATTCTTAATTTGACTTTGTAAAGATAGTGTTTGCTTTTTTCGTCAAGAAAATATATAAG
>JBMNCO010000067.1:0-2762 GCA_049366815.1 Desulfatiglandales bacterium
GGGGGCAAATCCACGCAGGTTTGGGGGGAAACTCTCATCGGAAAGCGCCTTATCAAAGGGGAAGGACAATTTTTTGACTGTGGGCTATTCAGTTGTAAGCCCTGTTGTCAGGAGCATGAGTTGGAACTACAGGTCGGATCGAGCGATATCGAAGGGACCGGCGTGGGGGTATTTCCAGGGCAAAAAGGAACGCTGCCCCAACCGCCCCTAAAAGTGCACAAGAGTCGTCCATGTTGTGGAGTCCCCACCGCCTTGGCGCCCTTCTTGAAAGTTCTATCAAAATAATCGCCCTATCCATTTGGAATTCCTTACAAAATCAGGGGCATAGCTTGGGGGGTGTTCCTGTGACATCCCGGCGGGTGTGGGGCCTTTCCCTGCGAATGGTCTGGATCGCCTCGTCGAGACGCTGCAGAAAGCGGGAGCGCTCCCGCTTTCCGAAGGGCGGAGGGCCTCCCATCATGGTCCCGAATTCTCGGAGCTGGGAGAGAAGATTCCGGGTTGCGAGGGCCTCACCGATGCTTTCTTCAGTAAAAACGCGGCCTGTCGGAGAGATGACCTGGGAACCTTTTTCCAGACTCCGCGAGGCAAGAGGGATATCCGCAGTGATCACGATATCGTTTTTGGCGACATGCGCGACTATCCAGTCATCAGCCGCGTCCAACTGTCCATCTACAACAATGAGTTCGATCCAGTCTTCGCGTGGAGTCCGCATCCACGCGTTTGACACCAGAATGACCTTGAGTCCATAACGCTTTGCCACACGGTAGACTTCCTGTTTTACCGGGCAGGCATCGGCATCGATAAAGACTTTCAACATCAGAATTTGCCTCTTTCCACAAATTTTCCTCCCCATCTCCCCTTTCGAATAGTATCAAATCACATCGGTGTCCGAAACAACTCTATTTTTTGCACGGGACAGTGTGAAATCAGGCATTTGGAAATGCAAAACAGTCATCTTCACATTGAGGTTCCCATCCTGGCGGCGAAAAGCGGGATTTTTTCGGAGGGGCACATCCTATTTTGATCAATGACCTATGCGCCTTCTTTATACCCTGGTCAACTGCCGGTACTTGATTCGGTGTGGCCGGGCGGCCGCTTCCCCGAGCCGTGCCTTCTTATCCGCCTCATACTCCGTGTAGTTGCCGTCGAACCAGAAGGTCTTGCTGTCTCCTTCAAAGGCCAGGATATGGGTCGCGACCCTGTCCAGAAACCAGCGGTCATGGCTTATGATGACGGCACATCCCCCGAAGTTTTCCAGGGCCTCCTCCAAGGCCCTCAGGGTGTTTACATCAAGATCGTTGGTGGGTTCATCCAGGAGAAGGACGTTAGCCCCTTCTTTGAGCATTCGTGCAAGATGAACGCGATTTCTCTCCCCGCCAGACAGGTTGCCCACCTTCTTTTGTTGATCGGTCCCCTGGAAATTGAACCTTGCCACATAGGCACGGGAATTCACTTCCCGGCTGCCGAGTGGTACGGTGTCTCGCCCGTCTGAGATGACCTCCCAGATGGTCTTGTCAGGATCAAGGGCGTCACGGCTCTGGTCGACATAGGCCAGCTTCACGCTTTCGCCCACTTTAAAGGTGCCGGAGGTGGGCTGCTCCCGGCGCGTGATCATCCGGAAAAGGGTGGTCTTCCCGGCCCCGTTGGGTCCGATGACCCCGACAAGGGCACCGGACGGCACGGCAAAGGACAGGTCCTCCATCAAAAGGCGATCGCCGTAAGCCTTACTGACGGCATTTGCGGCGATGACCACGTCCCCCAGGCGGGGGCCGGGCGGGATGAAAATCTCGAGGTCTTTTTCCCGTTTTTCGCTCTCCTGACTGACCAAGGTTTCATAGGCGTTGATTCGTGCCTTTGCCTTTGCGTGCCTGCCCTTGGGCGACATTCGAATCCACTCCAGCTCCCGTTCAAGGGTCTTCAGACGTTTGCTTTCGCTTTTTTCCTCGTGCTTCAGCCTCACCTGTTTCTGCTCCAGCCAGGATGAGTAGTTTCCTTTCCAGGGAATTCCCTCGCCTCGGTCGAGTTCCAGAATCCACCCTGCGACATTATCGAGAAAGTATCGGTCGTGGGTAACCGCAATCACGGTACCCGCATATCGTTGCAGGTGCTGTTCGAGCCAGGCAACCGTCTCGGCGTCCAGGTGGTTGGTCGGTTCATCGAGGAGCAGGATGTCCGGTTTCTGGATAAGAAGCCTGCAAAGGGCCACACGCCGCCTCTCACCCCCTGAAAGAAGACTGACGGGTGTTTCTCCTGGAGGACAGCGAAGGGCGTCCATAGCCATCTCAAGCCGGGAGTCGAGATCCCATGCATCGAAGGCATCGATTTTTTCCTGGACTTCTCCCTGTCGTTCAATCAGCTTGTCCATCTCCTCAGGGGGAACGGATTGAGAAAACTGTTCGTTGATGCGATTGAATTCGGCCAGGAGGGTTACTGCCTGCTCCGCTCCCTCTTCCACGATTTCCCGCACCGTTTTGGTGTCGTCCAGGTGGGGTTCCTGCTCGAGAAAACCGACTGTGAGTCCGGGAGAGAGGATGGTCTGCCCGTTGAATTCCTTGTCCACCCCGGCAAAGATTTTCAGAAGCGTACTTTTACCCGAACCATTCAGACCCAGGACCCCTATCTTGGCACCGTAAAAAAACGAAATGGAGATATCCTTCAAGACCGGTTTTTTTTCATAAAACCTGCTTACCCGGATCATGGAGTAGATGATTTTGTTCGGTTCACGGTTCATAGATCTGGCGATCCTCCTTGGCGAAGATGAG